>NZ_JAFGYX010000005.1:0-349513 GCF_017491625.1 Pseudomonas sp. 50_B | reverse complement strand
GTTGGGGGCGGTCATGGGGGATCGATTCGGGGCTGGTTCAAAGTGGCGGGCATTGTCACACAGGAGCAACGGTAAGTTTCAAGCGGCGAGCGACAAGTGATGCAAGCGTGCCTTCTGGCTAGCTAGGACTGCGCGCATAAAAAAGGGAGGCCTGTATGGGCCTCCCTCTTTCACATCGCGCGAATCGCCGTTACAGGCTGGAGATCCGTGCGTGCTGCTCTGCCAGCTTGCCCAGAGCCTGTTCGGCTTCGGCCAGTTTGGCGCGTTCCTTCTCGATCACTTCGGCCGGAGCCTTGTCGACGAAGGAGGCGTTGGACAGCTTGCCACCCACTCGCTGCACTTCGCCTTGCAGGCGTTGGATTTCCTTGTCCAGACGGGCCAGTTCCGCACCTTTGTCGATCAGGCCGGCCATGGGCACCAGCACTTCCATCTCGCCCACCAGGGCGGTGGCGGACAGCGGCGCTTCGTCGCCGGCACCCAGCACAGTGATGGATTCGAGTCGGGCCAGCTTCTTCAGCAAGGCTTCGTTCTCGGTCAGGCGACGCTGGTCTTCGGTGCTGACGTTCTTCAGGAACAGGGCCAGGGGCTTGCCCGGACCAATGTTCATTTCCGCGCGAATGTTGCGAGTGCCGAGCATCAGGCCCTTGAGCCATTCGATGTCGTCTTCGGCGGCCTGGTCGATGCGGGCTTCGTTAGCCACCGGCCAAGGTTGCAGCATGATGGTCTTGCCGGTGCTACCGGCCAGCGGCGCCAGGCGCTGCCAGATTTCTTCGGTGATGAACGGCATGAACGGATGGGCCAGGCGCAGGGCCACTTCCAGTACCCGCACCAGGGTGCGACGGGTGCCGCGCTGGCGTTCAACCGGCGCGTTCTCGTCCCACAGCACCGGCTTGGACAGCTCCAGGTACCAGTCGCAGTACTGGTTCCAGATGAACTCGTACAAGGCCTGGGCGGCCAGGTCGAAACGGAACTGGTCGAGCTGACGGGTGACTTCGGCTTCGGTGCGCTGCAGTTGCGAGATGATCCAGCGGTCCGCCAGGGACAGCTCATAGGCCTCGCCGTTCTGACCGCAGTCCTCGCCCTTATCCAGCACGTAGCGCGCGGCGTTCCAGATCTTGTTGCAGAAGTTGCGGTAACCCTCGACGCGACCCATGTCGAACTTGATGTCGCGGCCGGTGGTGGCCAGGGAGCAGAAGGTGAAGCGCAGGGCATCGGTGCCGTAGCTGGCGATACCGTCGGCGAATTCGGCGCGGGTCTGCTTCTCGATGGCTTTCTGCAGTTTCGGCTGCATCAGGCCGGTGGTGCGCTTCTGCACCAGGGTTTCGAGGTCGATACCGTCGATGATGTCCAGCGGGTCGAGGACGTTGCCCTTGGACTTGGACATCTTCTGGCCCTGGCCGTCGCGGACCAGGCCGTGCACGTACACGGTCTTGAACGGAACCTGCGGCGTGCCGTCTTCGTTCTTCACCAGGTGCATGGTGAGCATGATCATCCGGGCGACCCAGAAGAAAATGATGTCGAAGCCGGTGACCAGCACGTCGGTCGGGTGGAAGGTCTTGAGGAAGTCGGTCTGTTCCGGCCAGCCCAGGGTGGAGAAGGTCCACAGGCCCGAGCTGAACCAGGTGTCGAGCACGTCGTTGTCCTGCTGCAGGGCAACGTCCGGACCGAGGTTGTGCTTGGCTCGCACTTCGGCTTCATCGCGGCCGACATAGACCTTGCCCGATTCGTCGTACCAGGCCGGAATCCGGTGGCCCCACCACAGCTGGCGGCTGATGCACCAGTCCTGGATGTCGCGCATCCAGGAGAAGTACATGTTCTCGTACTGCTTGGGCACGAAGGCGATGCGGCCGTCTTCCACAGCAGCGATGGCAGGTTCCGCCAGCGGCTTGGTGGAGACATACCACTGGTCGGTGAGCCACGGCTCGATGACGGTGCCGGAGCGGTCGCCCTTCGGCACTTTCAGGGCGTGGTCGTCGACGCTGACCAGCAGGCCGGCGGCGTCGAAGGCGGCCACGATCTGTTTGCGCGCTTCGAAACGATCCAGGCCCACGTACTCGGCCGGGATCTTGCCGTCGACGGTTTCGTTGAGGCTGCCGTCCAGATTGAACACCTGGCAGGCCGGCAGCACGGCGGCGTTCTTGTCGAAGATGTTGAGCAGCGGCAGGTTGTGGCGCTTGCCGACTTCGTAGTCGTTGAAATCGTGGGCCGGGGTGATTTTCACGCAGCCGGTGCCGAATTCAGGGTCGCAGTAGTCATCGGCAATGATCGGGATGCGCCGGCCGACCAGTGGCAGTTCGACGAACTTGCCGATCAGCGCCTTGTAACGCTCGTCTTCAGGGTTCACCGCAACGGCGGAGTCGCCGAGCATGGTTTCCGGACGAGTGGTGGCGACGATCAGGTAGTCGTTGCCTTCAGCGGTCTTGGCGCCGTCGGCCAGTGGGTATTTCAGGTTCCACAGGAAGCCTTTCTCGTCGTGGTTTTCCACTTCCAGATCGGAAATCGCCGTGTGCAGCTTGGTGTCCCAGTTCACCAGGCGCTTGCCGCGGTAGATCAGACCATCTTCGTGCAGGCGCACGAAGGCTTCCTTCACCGCTTCCGACAGGCCGTCGTCCATGGTGAAGCGCTCGCGGCTCCAGTCCACGGAGGAGCCCAGGCGGCGGATCTGGCGGCTGATGTTGCCCCCGGACTGATCCTTCCACTCCCAGACTTTCTCGAGGAATTTTTCCCGGCCCAGATCGTGGCGATTCTGGCCCTGGGCTTCGATCTGACGCTCCACCAGCATCTGCGTGGCGATACCGGCGTGGTCGGTACCAGGCTGCCACAGGGTGTTGCGACCCTGCATGCGGCGGAAGCGGATCAGGGCGTCCATGATCGCGTTGTTGAAGCCGTGGCCCATGTGCAGGCTGCCGGTGACGTTCGGCGGCGGGATCATGATGGTGTAGGAGTCGCCCGCGCCTTGCGGGGCGAAGTAGTTCTCGGACTCCCAGGTCTGGTACCAGGAAGTTTCAATGGCGTGCGGCTGGTAGGTCTTATCCATGCGCGGCGGGACCCTATTGGCATTTATTCAGGAAAAGCCGGGAAGTATAGCGGAGGGCGGCAGCAGCAAGCCACAAGCGGCAAGCGACAAGATGGCCATGCCCGACTTTTGCGTGTGGCTTATGGTTTGCCGCTGGTGGCTGCTGCGAGCAGGCGTTCCAGGCGGGCGTCGAGGCGGCGCTTGATTTCGGTTTCGATGTGCGGGGCGAAATCGTCGATCACGTCTTGCATGATCAGCTGGGCAGCGGCGCGCAGTTCGGTATCCAGGTGCAGCAGGGCATCGGCGCTGTTGCTGGCAGGGGCAGGTTTGGCTGCGGGAGCGGTCGCTGGAGCTGGAGCTGGAGCTGGAGCTGGAGCAGGGGCTGGTGCCGTCACTTGAATTGGTGCCGGTGCCGGTGCAGCTTGCGGTTTGGCTTGCGCTGCGGGTGCAGCTTCGGTTTCGTCAGGTTGCTGGCTGCCGACCATGTCGAACAGCAGGGGGATTTGCACTTCGCCGCTCACGGTTTCGGTCAGCAGTGGCGGTTGCAGATTGTCATCGCCGAGCAGTTGACGGATCGACTCGAGGTCGTCCAGCAGATGCGCAGGTTTTTGCAGCGGGTTGGGAGTGTCCATCGGGTGCTCAGAGTCGCTGTAAACGGTGATCTTGCAGAGGATAGCCCTGTTCGCGATAGAAACGGAAACTCTCGCGGGCCGCCTGACGAATAGTCGGGTCTTCCACCACTACTTCGGCAATTCGGGCAAAGCGCGGTGCAAAGGCCGGTACTTTCAGGTCCAGGTTCACCAGCAGGTCGTTGTGTTCGCCAGGGTCCTGGCCCAAGCCCAGCACGATCAGGCCGTCGGCTTCGCTTTCTGCCGGGCCGTGGGGAACGAAGGCTTCGCCCTTGAAGCGCCACAGGCGGGCATCGAGTTCGTCCCGTTGTTGTGCGTCGCTGCAATGCAGGTAGATGCGATGGCCCATGCGCCAGGCCTTGTCGGTGAGCTTGCAGGCAAAATCCAGGCGCGCCGCAGGGTCCGCGCTGGGAAGAATGTAGAAGTCGACTTTGGTCATTGGGATTCCTGAGCCGGAAAGGGCGCCGCCTTCAAGCGACACCCTCCGCGGTCATGGTTTTCAGGCTTTGGCGCGGTCCAGCAGGTATTGGGTCAGCAGGGGGACGGGGCGGCCGGTGGCGCCCTTGTCCTTGCCGCCGCTGGTCCAGGCGGTGCCGGCGATATCCAGGTGCGCCCAGTTCAGGTTCTTGGTGAAGCGCGAGAGGAAGCACGCGGCAGTGATGGTCCCGGCCTTCGGCCCGCCAATGTTGGCGATATCGGCGAACGGGCTGTCCAGTTGTTCCTGGTACTCATCGAACAGCGGCAGTTGCCAGGCGCGGTCGTCGGCTTGCTGGCCGGCGCTGAGCAGTTGGCCGATCAACTCGTCGTTGTTGCCCAGCAGGCCGGACGTGTGGGCGCCCAGGGCGACCACGCAAGCACCGGTCAGGGTGGCGATGTCGATCACGGCCTGGGGCTTGAAGCGTTCGGCGTAGGTCAGGGCGTCGCACAGCACCAGACGGCCTTCGGCGTCGGTATTGAGGATTTCCACGGTCTGGCCGCTCATGGTGGTGACGATATCGCCAGGCCGTGCAGCGCCGCCGCTGGGCATGTTCTCGGCGCAGGCCAGGATGCATACCAGGTTGATCGGCAGTTGCAGTTCGAGCACGGCGCGCAGGGTGCCGAACACGCTGGCGGCGCCGCCCATGTCGTATTTCATTTCGTCCATGCCGGCGCCCGGCTTGAGGCTGATGCCGCCGGTGTCGAAGGTGATGCCCTTGCCCACCAGGGCAAACGGTTTCTCGGATTTTTTGCCGCCGTTGTATTGCATGACGATCAGGCGCGGCGGCTGGTCGCTGCCCTGGCCTACGGCATAGAACGAGCCCATGCCCAGTTCCTTGATCTTCTTCTCATCAAGGACTTCGACTTTCAGGCCCTTGAACTCCTTGCCCAGGGCCTTGGCCTGTTCACCCAGAAACGTCGGGTGGCAAACGTTCGGCGGCAGGTTGCCCAGGTCGCGGGTAAAAGCCATGCCTTTGGCGATGGCTTGGGCGTGGGTCACGCCGCGCTCGACTTCAGCCTGGGCGGCCTTGATGGTCAGCAGGGTGATTTTCTTCAGGGCGCGGGGTTCGGCTTTCTGGCTCTTGTAGCGATCGAATACGTAACCGCCGTCCACCAGGGTTTCGGCCAGCAGACGGGTCTTGCCATAGCTGTCGCGGCCTTTGACCACGACTTCGTCCAGAGCCAGCACGGCATCGCTGCCGCCCAGGCCCTTGAGGGTGGCAAGTACACCGCTGATGATCTTGCGGAACGGGCGGTCGCCCAGTTCCTCATCCTTGCCGACGCCCACCAGCAGCAGGCGTTCCGCCTTCAGCTTGGCCACGCCGTGCAGCAGCAGGCTCTGGCCGACCTTGCCGGCCAGATCGCCGCGCTTGAGTACGGCGCTGATGGCGCCGCCGCTGAGTTCGTCGAGTTGCTTGGCCACGTTGCCGAGTTTGCGGCCTTCGCCGACGGCGACCACCAGGGTGGCGGTCTTCAACGTTTCCGGGCTAGCGCTTTTTACAACCAGTTCCATGTCTGGGTCCCTGAATGAATGGTCAAAGAGCGCAGGAAAGACTCCGGCGCGGGGCTTGTCTATATAGAAGAAGGCGTCGCGTGCTGCCGACGACAAAGCCGCCAGTTTGAACCTCGCCCGTTGCGGCTGACAACCCTCGTCTTGGCCAAGTTCGCTGCTTTAGAGCGTCGGGTGAGCATCCTCCGTGACAGGCGCGCGCAATCACAGGATAATGCGCCATCTTTTTTTCGGCGGCCCTGTCTCTGGGGCCGGCTCGATACGTTTGCTTGTTCGGCCGCCTTAGCCTGACAACCCTGGAGTGTCTGGTTTGATCGTCTTTCGTTATCTATCCCGCGAAGTCCTGTTGACCCTGAGTGCCGTGAGTGCGGTGCTGCTGGTCATCATCATGAGCGGACGCTTCGTCAAGTTCCTCGCACAAGCCGCCTCGGGCGCCCTGGACCCGGGCTCGCTGTTCCTGATCATGGGCTTTCGTCTGCCGGGCTTTTTGCAACTGATCCTGCCATTGGGGCTGTTCCTGGGCATTCTCCTGGCTTACGGCCGGCTCTATCTCGAAAGTGAGATGACCGTGTTGTCGGCTACCGGCATGAGTCAGCAGCGTTTGCTGGGCATGACCATGATCCCGGCGGCCCTTGTGGCCCTGCTGGTGGCCTGGTTGAGCCTGAGTCTGGCGCCGCAGGGGGCCAATCAGTTCCAGTTGCTGTTGAACAAACAGGATGCACTGACCGAGTTCGACACCCTGGTGGCCGGGCGCTTCCAGGCGCTCAATGATGGCACTCGGGTGACCTATACCGAGCAGCTATCCGAGGATCGCACCAATCTTTCCGGAGTGTTCATCTCCGAAAAACGCCTGAGCCGGGAGAAAAAGGACCAGGGCATTTCGGTGCTGGTGGCCGAGAAGGGGCACCAGGACATTCGTCCCGATGGCAATCGCTACCTGATCCTGGAAAACGGCTATCGCTATGACGGCAATCCAGGTGAGGCCAACTACCGGGTGATCAAGTACGACACCTACGGCGTGCTGCTGGAGCGGCCTGATGTCAGCGACGAAGTCACCGATCGCGATGCCATGCCCACTGCTGACTTGATCGGCAAGGATGACCTGCGGGCCCGTGCCGAGCTGCAATGGCGCCTGTCCCTGCCATTGCTGGTGTTTATCGTGACCTTGATGGCGGTGCCGTTGTCTCGGGTCAACCCACGCCAGGGCCGCTTCCTCAAGCTGATCCCGGCCATCCTGCTGTATATGGCGTACCTGACTATCCTGATCGCGGTACGTGGCGCCATGGAGAAAGGCAAGATCTCGCCAGCCCTGGGGCTGTGGTGGGTTCACCTGATGTTCCTGGCGATTGGTCTGGGTTTGATGTACTGGGAACCGTTGCGTTTGAAGATGGCGAGTCGTCGCAGCATGAAGGAGATGGCTCGTGGTTAAGCTCGATCGCTACATCGGTAGCAGTGTGTTCATGGCTATTCTCGCGGTCCTGGGGATCATCCTCGGGCTGGCTTCGCTGTTTGCCTTCATCGATGAGATGGGCAGTGTCAGCGATACCTACACCGTGATGGATGTGATGAGCTACGTGGCGCTCACTGCTCCGCGCCGGGTCTATGAAATGTTGCCGATGGCCGGCCTGATCGGCTGCCTGATCGGTCTTGGCTCCCTGGCCAGCAACAGCGAGCTGACCATCATGCGTGCTGCCGGCGTTTCTGTCGGTCGTATCGTCTGGGCGGTGATGAAGCCGATGCTGGTGCTGATGCTGGTGGGCGTGCTGGTGGGCGAGTACGTCGCGCCGGCCACTGAGACCCAGGCCCAGGCCAGTCGCGCCCTGGCCCAGGGTTCCGGTGATGCCCAGAGCTCCAAGCGCGGTCTGTGGCACCGCCAGGGCGAGGAGTTCATCCATATCAACGCAGTGCAGCCCAATGGCCTGCTGTATGGCGTGACTCGCTATCACTTCGATGACAGTCACCACATGTTGTCGTCGAGTTTTGCCCGTCAGGCACGGTTCCACGAGAACTACTGGCAGTTGACTGATGTCACCACCACCTATTTCCGTGACGGTCACACCGAGGTCATCAGCGTGCCTGATGAACGTTGGGATGTGGCCCTGAGTCCGCAACTGCTGAGCACCGTGGTCATGGCGCCGGAGTCCCTGTCCATCAGCGGTCTGTGGGGCTATATCCACTATCTGGCCGACCAGGGTTTGAACAACGGCCGCTACTGGCTGGCGTTCTGGGTCAAGGTGCTGCAGCCGTTGGTGACGGCGGCCCTGGTGCTGATGGCGATTTCCTTCATTTTCGGACCGCTGCGTTCGGTGACCCTGGGGCAGCGGGTATTCACCGGCGTATTGGTGGGCTTCACCTTCCGTATCGCCCAGGACCTGCTGGGCCCTTCGAGCCTGGTGTTCGGCTTCTCGCCGCTGTTCGCGGTGCTGGTGCCGGCGGGTATCTGTGCCATTGCCGGTTTCTGGCTATTGCGCCGAGCCGGCTGATTCATTGGCTCTACCAGGCGATTAGCGCAACGCCCCGGTCCTTGATCGGGGCGTTTTTGCATTTGACAAACGCTGATAGGCGAGCGTGACGCTCGTGCCGAGTATCAGGTACAATTCCCGGCTATTTTTCGGCGGGCCCTGCCTGCAGCCTTTTTGAGTGTTCATCCGTGAGTGATTTGAGTCATATCCGCAATTTCTCCATCATCGCCCACATTGACCATGGCAAGTCGACTCTGGCCGATCGTTTTATCCAGATGTGCGGCGGCCTGGCCGATCGCGAAATGGAAGCCCAGGTTCTGGACTCCATGGACCTTGAACGTGAGCGCGGGATCACCATCAAGGCCCACAGCGTCACCCTCTATTACAAAGCCAAAGATGGCATCACCTACCAGCTGAACTTCATCGATACCCCGGGCCACGTGGACTTCACTTATGAAGTCAGTCGCTCCCTGGCGGCCTGTGAAGGTGCTCTGCTGGTGGTGGACGCCGGTCAGGGTGTTGAGGCCCAGTCGGTAGCCAACTGCTACACCGCCATTGAGCAAGGCCTGGAAGTCATGCCGGTGCTGAACAAGATCGACCTGCCACAGGCCGATCCGGAGCGGGTCAAGGAAGAGATCGAGAAGATCATCGGTATCGATGCCACCGATGCCGTGACTTGCAGCGCCAAGACCGGCCTGGGCGTGGACGAGGTGCTTGAGCGCCTGGTCGCCACTATCCCGGCTCCTACCGGCAATATCGAAGACCCACTGCAAGCACTGATCATTGACTCCTGGTTCGACAACTACCTGGGCGTTGTGTCCCTGGTGCGTGTGCGTCACGGCCGGGTGAAGAAGGGCGACAAGATCCTGGTGAAATCCACCGGCAAGATCCACCTGGTGGACAGCGTCGGCGTCTTCAACCCGAAACACACCGCCACCACTGACCTCAAGGCCGGTGAAGTGGGCTTCATCATCGCCGGCATCAAGGACATTCACGGGGCACCGGTGGGTGACACCCTGACCTTGAGTTCGACCCCGGACGTGGAAGTACTGCCAGGCTTCAAGCGCATTCAGCCGCAGGTCTATGCCGGCCTGTTCCCGGTCAGCTCCGACGACTTCGAGGATTTCCGCGAAGCCTTGCAGAAACTCACCCTCAACGACTCGTCGCTGCAGTACACCCCGGAAAGCTCCGACGCCCTGGGCTTCGGCTTCCGTTGCGGGTTCCTCGGCATGCTGCACATGGAGATCATCCAGGAGCGCCTGGAGCGCGAATACGACCTGGACCTGATCACCACGGCGCCGACGGTGATCTTCGAGCTGCAGTTGAAGAACGGTGAAACGATCTATGTCGACAACCCGTCCAAACTTCCGGATCTGTCGGCGATTGAAGACATGCGCGAGCCGATCGTGCGGGCCAATATTCTTGTGCCGCAAGAGCACCTGGGCAACGTCATAACCCTGTGCATCGAGAAGCGTGGCGTGCAGCACGACATGCTGTTCCTTGGTAGCCAGGTCCAGGTGACCTACGATCTGCCGATGAACGAAGTGGTACTGGACTTCTTTGACCGCCTGAAATCCACCAGCCGCGGCTATGCTTCGCTGGATTACCATTTCGATCGCTACCAGTCGGCTAATCTGGTCAAGCTGGATGTATTGATCAACGGTGAGAAAGTCGACGCCCTGGCGTTGATCGTCCACCGTGACAACGCCCACTACAAAGGGCGTGCGTTGACCGAGAAGATGAAGGAACTGATTCCTCGGCAGATGTTTGACGTGGCAATCCAGGCCGCCATTGGCGGGCAGATTGTGGCGCGGACAACCGTCAAGGCGCTCAGAAAGAACGTACTGGCCAAATGCTACGGTGGCGACGTCAGCCGTAAGCGCAAGCTGTTGGAAAAGCAGAAGGCCGGTAAGAAACGCATGAAGCAAGTGGGCAACGTGGAAATTCCACAAGAAGCCTTCCTTGCCGTGCTCAGGTTGGATAGTTAGGTCCTATGTCACTAAATTTCCCGCTGTTGCTGGTCATCGCTGTCTTTGTCTGCGGTCTCTTGGCGTTGCTCGACCTGGTGTTTCTGGCACCGCGTCGGCGCTCGGCCATCGCCAACTATCAGGGCAGCGTCAGCCAGCCGGATGGGCTGGTGGTCGAAAAGCTGAGCAAGGAACCGCTGCTGGTTGAGTACGGCAAGTCGTTCTTTCCGGTGCTGTTCATCGTCCTGGTGCTGCGTTCGTTCCTGGTGGAACCGTTCCAGATTCCCTCGGGCTCGATGAAGCCGACCCTGGATGTGGGCGACTTCATCCTGGTGAACAAGTTTTCTTACGGGATTCGCTTGCCGGTGATCGACAAGAAAGTCATCGAAGTCGGTGATCCGCAGCGCGGCGATGTGATGGTGTTCCGCTACCCAAGCGACCCGAACGTCAACTACATCAAGCGTGTGGTCGGCCTGCCGGGCGATGAAGTGCGCTACACCAGCGACAAACGCTTGTTCGTCAATGGTCAGCCGGTGGCGGAGCAGTTGGTCGGGGCTGAACCCGGCACCCTGGGCAGCGCTGAGCTGTACAAGGAAAAACTCGGTGCCGCCGAGCACTTGATCCGCAAGGAAATGAGTCGCTATCGGCCCGCTCCGGACGGGCGCTGGGTGGTTCCCGCCGGGCACTACTTCATGATGGGCGACAACCGCGACAACTCCAACGACAGTCGCTACTGGGACGATCCAAGTATTCCCAAGGATCTGCTGGGCATGGTTCCCGACAAGAATATCGTCGGCAAGGCCTTCGCAGTCTGGATGAGCTGGCCCGAACCGAAACTCAGCCACCTGCCGAACTTCTCGCGGGTTGGCCTGATCAAGTAATCACACACGGCGCTGTTGAACACAGCGCCGAATGCTTTTCTGGCTCTTGTATAAAACGCCCTTGCCCTCGGGCATCGCGTAACAGCTTTGTGACCAGAAGCATGCAGTCAACGATATTCAGGATGTGGATTTGAACACAGCGTTAATTGCCACCCGCACCTCGTGCGCGGCCCCTAGGATGGTGAGTTTCGGCAACGAAATCAGCGTGGGTAAACCGTGAGCGTTTCTTTGAGCCGTCTCGAGCGTCAGCTCGGTTATACCTTCAAGGACCAGGAACTGATGCTTCTGGCCCTCACCCATCGCAGCTTTGCCGGGCGCAACAATGAACGCCTGGAATTCCTCGGTGATGCCATCCTCAACTTCGTGGCCGGCGAGGCGTTGTTCGAACGCTTCCCCCAGGCCCGCGAAGGCCAGCTGTCGCGTTTGCGCGCACGCTTGGTGAAAGGTGAAACACTGGCAGTACTGGCCCGTGGTTTCGACCTGGGCGAATACCTGCGCCTGGGCTCCGGCGAATTGAAGAGCGGCGGTTTCCGTCGTGAGTCGATCCTGGCCGATGCCCTGGAAGCCCTGATTGGTGCGATCTACCTGGACGCCGGCATGGAAACCGCCCGTGACCGCGTGTTGTCCTGGCTGGCCTCGGAGTTCGAGAGCCTGACCCTGGTGGACACCAACAAGGACCCCAAGACCCGGCTGCAGGAGTTCCTCCAGTCTCGCGCCTGTGAACTGCCACGCTACGAAGTGGTGGATATCCAGGGCGAACCGCACTGCCGGACATTCTTCGTTGAATGTGAAGTCACCTTATTGAATGAAAAAAGCCGAGGTCAGGGTGTGAGCCGTCGTATTGCCGAACAGGTAGCGGCCGCCGCAGCACTGATTGCCCTGGGCGTGGAGAATGGCCATGACTGATTCAACCGCAACACGCTGTGGCTATGTCGCCATCGTCGGCCGCCCCAATGTGGGCAAGTCGACGCTGCTCAACCACATCCTCGGCCAGAAGCTGGCGATCACCTCGCGCAAGCCCCAGACCACTCGTCACAACATGCTCGGCATCAAGACCGAAGGCGCCATCCAGGCGATCTACGTCGACACCCCCGGCATGCACAAGAGCAACGAGAAGGCGCTGAACCGCTACATGAACAAGACCGCTTCGGCGGCCTTGAAAGACGTGGACGTGGTGATCTTCGTAGTCGACCGCACCAAGTGGACCGACGAGGACCAATTGGTCCTTGAGCGCGTGCAGTACGTGCAGGGGCCGGTGATCCTGGCGATCAACAAGACCGACCGCATCGAGGACAAGGCCGAGCTGATGCCGCACCTGACCTGGCTGCAGGAGCAACTGCCGAACGCCGAGATCGTGCCGGTTTCCGCGCAGCAGGGGCATAACCTCGAAGCCCTGGAAGGCCTGATTGCCAAGCATCTGCCGGAGAACGACCACTTCTTCCCGGAAGACCAGATCACCGACCGCAGTTCCCGCTTCCTGGCGGCCGAGCTGGTGCGCGAGAAGATCATGCGCCAGCTGGGTGCCGAGCTGCCGTACCAGATCACCGTGGAAATCGAAGAGTTCAAGCAGCAGGGCAAGACCCTGCATATTCATGCCTTGATTCTCGTCGAGCGCGACGGACAGAAGAAAATCATCATTGGCGACAAGGGTGAGCGGATCAAACGCATCGGCATGGAAGCGCGCAAGGACATGGAGCTGCTGTTCGACTCCAAGGTCATGCTCAACCTCTGGGTCAAGGTCAAGGGCGGCTGGTCCGACGACGAGCGCGCCTTGCGCTCCCTGGGCTACGGCGACCTCTGACGCCCTTCGCCGGCCAGCCGGCTCCTGCAGCGCCCTGTAGGAGCCGGCTGGCCGGCGAACAGTTCCAACACTTCTTTCGGACCCGGTTCCCTCTCTGCCCCTGAGATCCCTCGCAACCATGTCCAGCACCGCTCCAGTCGGCCAACTTGCCTACGTCCTGCACAGCCGCGCCTACCGCGAAAGCAGTGCATTGGTGGATTTCCTTACCCCCCAAGGTCGCCTGCGTGCTGTCCTGCGCAACGCACGGGGCAAGGCCGGTACCCTGGCGCGACCCTTCGTTCCTCTGGAAGTCGAGTTTCGCGGCCGCGGCGAGCTGAAGAACGTCGGGCGCATGGAAAGTGCCGGCATCGCATCCTGGCTCAATGGCGAAGCGCTGTTCAGTGGTCTGTATCTGAATGAACTGCTGATCCGCCTGCTACCGGCGGAAGATCCCCATCCGGCGGTATTCGACCACTACGCCGCCACCTTGCTGGCCCTGGCCGAAGGCCGGCCCCTGGAGCCCCTGCTGCGGGCCTTTGAGTGGCGCCTGCTGGACGATCTGGGCTACGGCTTCGCCCTGGACAGCGACATCCACGGCGCGCCCATCGCTGCCGATGGGCTGTATCGCCTGCAGGTGGATGCCGGACTGGAGCAGGTGTTCCTGCTGCAACCGGGCCTGTTCAATGGCACCGAGCTGCTGGCCATGGCCGAGGCCGACTGGAGCGCTCCTGGCGCGTTGTCGGCAGCCAAGCGCCTGATGCGCCAGGCCCTGGCCGTGCACCTGGGCGGCCGGCCCCTGGTCAGTCGCGAGCTGTTTCGCAAGCCTTGAGCCTGGCTGTTGTCTGACCGTCGGCATCGGTAGTCCATCTGGCGCCGCCATTGTGCGTTCGCGCAAATGGCAACAGACCCTGTTCTCCCCGTATGCTGTGCGCCGAATCTTCATTTACTCAGGAGCGCATTCGTGACCACCAGCAATCGCATTCTTCTCGGCGTGAACATCGATCACGTTGCCACCCTGCGTCAGGCCCGCGGCACTCGTTACCCGGACCCGGTCAAGGCCGCGCTGGACGCTGAAGAAGCGGGCGCCGACGGCATCACCGTGCACCTGCGCGAAGACCGTCGGCATATCCAGGAGCGCGATGTGCTGCTGCTCAAGGACGTACTGCAGACCCGCATGAATTTCGAGATGGGCGTCACCGAAGAAATGATGGCTTTTGCCGAGCGCATCCGCCCGGCGCATATCTGCCTGGTGCCGGAAACCCGCCAGGAGCTGACCACTGAAGGAGGACTTGACGTGGCCGGGCAGGAAGCGCGGATCAAGGCGGCGGTGGAACGCTTGTCGAAAATCGGTGCCGAAGTGTCCCTGTTTATCGACGCTGACGAGCGTCAGATCGAGGCCTCCAAGCGCGTTGGCGCACCGGCCATCGAGTTGCACACGGGTCGCTATGCCGATGCCCAGACGCCGAGTGAAGTGGCCGATGAGCTGCAGCGTATCGTCGACGGGGTTGCCGTGGGCTTGGCCCAGGGGCTGATCGTCAATGCTGGCCATGGCCTGCATTACCACAACGTTGAAGCGGTGGCGGCGATCAAGGGCATCAATGAGTTGAACATCGGCCATGCCCTGGTGGCTCATGCCCTGTTCGTCGGTTTCAAGGGAGCGGTAGCCGAGATGAAAGCGCTGATCCTGGCGGCTGCAGCCAAGGCCTGATTGTTCTTCGCCGGCAAGCTGATTCCTGCAACCTCTGTAGGAGCCGGCTTGCCAGCGAAGGTTTTCAGAGCGGCGGATTGTCTTCCGTCGGCTTGGTCTTGTTGACCCCGGGGACGTGCAGGTTGCCCTCGGCGACCTGATCGCCTTCCAACTGCGGCTGGGTCACCCAGGTCAGGATGTCGTAGTAGCGCCGGATGTTGGCCACGAAATGCACCGGCTCGCCGCCTCGGGCATAGCCGTAGCGGGTCTTGCTATACCACTGCTTCTGCGACAGCCGCGGCAGCATCTTCTTCACATCCAGCCACTTGTTCGGGTTCAGGCCTTCCCGTTCTGCCAGCTTGCGGGCGTCGTCCAGGTGGCCGGTGCCGACGTTGTAGGCGGCGAGAGCGAACCAGGTACGGTCCGGCTCCTCGATCTTGTCGTCCAGTTGTTCCTTGATGTAGGCCAGGTACTTGGCGCCGCCGCTGATGCTCTGCTTGGGGTCCAGGCGGTTGGACACGCCCATGGCCTGGGCAGTGTTCTGGGTCAGCATCATCAGTCCGCGCACGCCAGTCTTGGAGGTGACCTCGGCCTGCCACATGGATTCCTGGTAACCCACGGCCGCCAGGAGTCGCCAGTCCACCTTTTCCTGTTTGGCCGAGGCCTTGAAGTGCTTCTCGTACTTGGGCAGGCGCTGCTGCAGGTGCTGGGCGAAGGTGTAGGCGCCGACATAACCGAGCACGTCCACGTGACCGTAATAGCGGTCCTTGAGGCGTTGCAGGGTGCCGTTCTTCTCGACCTTGTCGAGGAAGCTGTTGATTTCGTTGAGCAGGCTATTGTCGTCACCGGCGGCCACGGCCCAGCTCTGGCTGCGGGCGTCCCCGAGGTCGAAGGCCACCCGCACCTTGGGGAAGTACACCTGGTTCATCGCCAGTTCGTTGGAGTCCACCAGGGTCAGGTCGATCTGTCCCTCGTCCACCATGCGCAGCAGGTCCACGACTTCCACGGCGTCGGACTCTTCGTATTCGATCCCGGGGTACTTGAGCTTGAGCTCCGCCAGTTGCTCTGCGTGACTGCTGCCCTTGAGCACCATGATGCGCTTGCCCACCAGGTTCTGTGCGCTGGTGGGCCGGGACTGGCCATTGCGATAGATGACTTGCGGGGTGACTTCCAGATACGGATGGGAAAACCGGACTTGCTGCTTGCGCTTTTCGCTGCCGACCAGGCCGGCGGCGGCCAGCACCGGGCCCTTGGGTTGACCCAGCTGGTTGAACAGATCGTCGAGGTTGTCGGCGGTCTCGATCTTCAGCTCCACCCCCAGATCATCGGCGAAGCGCTTCACCAGCTCGTACTCGAAGCCGGTTTCGCCGTTGCGGTCCTGAAAGTAGGTGGCGGGGCTGTTACGGGTGATCACCCGCAGCACGCCATCCTCCTTTACGCGCTCAAGGGTGCTGGGTTTCTCAACACAGGCGCCGAGCATCAGGAAGAGTCCGGTTACGATGAGCCACTTGGCGCAGCGCGGACGTAAAGCCATAGGGGAAAACATTGGCGCAGTATACGCAAAGGATAACGGCCGCCATATCTCGACAGCGAAGGGCTTGTCTGCTAGCGCCGGGTGGCCTGGGCTGGAGGCCTCAAGAATGGGGCTTCGGCCGTCTATGTGACGATTAAAATAACCTACGGCAATGACCTTGATGAGCCTTTGTTATAGGCCGTCGGGTCTGGGCCGACGTCCGGGGGCACCACGGTTTGCGTTTCGAGTGCCGATGCCAACGGTTTACGTTAGAATGCACGGCCTCAAAGCACACCCCCTTCCCGAGGCTGTCCCGAAGATGTTGATCCTGCGCGGCGCTCCTGCCCTTTCTGCCTTTCGCCACAGCAAACTCCTTGAGCAACTGAGCCAGAAGGTTCCGGCTGTCAGTGGCTTGTATGCTGAATTCGCTCACTTCGCCGAAGTCACCGGCGTCCTGACCGGCGACGAACAGCAGGTGCTTGCGCGCCTTCTGAAGTACGGCCCAAGTGTTCCGGTACAAGAGCCGACCGGCCGTCTGTTCCTGGTCTTGCCGCGTTTCGGCACCATCTCGCCCTGGTCGAGCAAGGCCAGCGACATCGCCCGTAACTGTGGCCTGGCGAAGATCCAGCGCCTGGAGCGTGGTATCGCTTTCTACGTCGCCGGTGAGTTCAGCGACGCTGACGCGCAGTTGATCGCCGAAGCGCTGCACGATCGCATGACTCAGATCGTCGTGGGTAACCTGGAGCAGGCTGCCGGCTTGTTCAGCCACGCCGAACCCAAGCCGCTGACGGCCATCGACATTCTCGGCGGTGGTCGCGCCGCGTTGGAAAAAGCCAACAGCGAACTGGGCCTGGCCCTGGCCGAAGACGAAATCGATTACCTGATGAACGCCTTCCAGGGCCTCAAGCGTAATCCCCACGACATCGAACTGATGATGTTCGCCCAGGCCAACTCCGAGCACTGTCGCCACAAGATTTTCAACGCCAGTTGGGACATCGACGGCCAGAGCCAGGAAAAAAGCCTGTTCGGCATGATCAAGAACACCTACCAGATGCACAGCGAAGGTGTGCTTTCTGCTTATAAGGACAACGCGGCGGTCATCGTCGGTTCCGTTGCCGGGCGTTTCTACCCGAACCCTGATACCCGCCAATACGGTGCGGTGCAGGAGCCGGTGCACATCCTGATGAAGGTCGAGACCCACAACCACCCGACTGCCATTGCTCCATTCCCTGGCGCCTCCACCGGTTCCGGCGGCGAAATCCGTGACGAAGGCGCTACCGGTCGCGGCGCCAAGCCGAAAGCCGGCCTCACCGGTTTTACCGTGTCCAACCTGCAGATCCCGGGCTTCGAGCAGCCGTGGGAAGTGCCTTATGGCAAGCCAGAGCGCATCGTCACCGCCCTCGACATCATGATCGAAGGCCCGCTGGGCGGCGCTGCGTTCAACAACGAATTCGGCCGTCCGGCCCTGACCGGTTATTTCCGTACCTTCGAGCAATCCATTACCACGCCTCGTGGCGATGAAGTTCGTGGTTACCACAAGCCGATCATGCTGGCAGGCGGCATGGGCAATATCCGTGACGAACACGTGCAGAAAGGCGAGATCACCGTCGGCTCCAAGCTGATCGTCCTCGGCGGTCCGGCCATGCTCATCGGTCTGGGCGGCGGCGCGGCATCCTCCATGGCCACCGGCACCAGCTCGGCGGACCTGGATTTTGCTTCGGTACAACGTGAAAACCCGGAAATGGAACGCCGTTGCCAGGAAGTCATCGACCGTTGCTGGCAACTGGGGGACAACAACCCCATCAGCTTCATCCACGACGTGGGTGCCGGCGGCCTGTCCAACGCCTTCCCGGAACTGGTCAACGACGGCGGCCGTGGCGGTCGCTTCGAACTGCGCAACATCCCCAACGACGAGCCGGGCATGGCGCCGCACGAAATCTGGTCCAACGAATCCCAGGAGCGTTATGTCCTGGCGGTGGGCGCAGCAGACTTCGAGCGCTTCAAGGCCATCTGCGAGCGCGAGCGTTGCCCATTCGCGGTGGTCGGCGAAGCCACTGCCGAGCCACAGCTGACCGTGACCGACAGCCACTTCGGTAACAGCCCGGTGGACATGCCGCTGGAAGTGCTGCTGGGCAAGGCCCCGCGCATGCACCGTTCGGCGGTTCGGGAAACCGAGTTGGGTGATGATTTCGATCCAAGCAGCCTGGATATCGCCGAGAGCATCGAGCGCGTTCTGCACCACCCGGCCGTGGCCAGCAAGAGCTTCCTGATCACCATCGGCGACCGCACCATCACCGGCCTCGTGGCCCGTGACCAGATGGTCGGCCCATGGCAGGTGCCGGTGGCCGACGTGGCCGTGACCGCCACCAGCTTCGACGTCTACACCGGTGAAGCCATGGCCATGGGCGAGCGCACGCCGCTGGCCCTGCTGGATGCCCCGGCGTCCGGCCGCATGGCGATCGGCGAAACCCTGACCAACATCGCGGCGTCGCGGATCAACAAGATCAGCGACATCAAGCTCTCCGCCAACTGGATGTCGGCTGCCGGCCACCCGGGTGAAGACGCGCGTCTGTACGACACCGTCAAGGCGGTGGGCATGGAGCTGTGCCCAGAGCTGGGCATCACCATCCCGGTGGGCAAGGACTCGATGTCCATGGCCACCCGCTGGAACGAAGAAGGCGTGGACAAGAGCGTCACCTCGCCGCTGTCGCTGATCGTGACCGGCTTCGCGCCTGTGGCGGACATTCGTCAGACCCTGACCCCGCAACTGCGCATGGACAAGGGCACCACCGACCTGATCCTGATCGACCTCGGTCGCGGTCAGAACCGCATGGGCGCCTCGATCCTGGCCCAGACCCACGGCAAGCTCGGCAAGCAAGCGCCGGACGTCGATGACGCCGAAGACCTGAAAGCCTTCTTTGCGGTGATCCAGGGCCTCAACGCCGACGGTCACCTGCTGGCCTACCACGACCGTTCCGATGGCGGTCTGCTGGTCACTGCCGTGGAAATGGCCTTCGCCGGTCACTGCGGCCTGAACCTGAGCCTCGATGCTGTCGCGGAAAACGCTGCGGAAATCGCCGCCATCCTGTTCAACGAAGAGCTGGGTGCGGTGATCCAGGTGCGTCAGGACGCCACTCCTGACGTGCTGGCCCAGTTCAGCGCCGCCGGCCTGGGCGACTGCGTGGCCGTGATCGGCCAGCCGATCAACAACGGTGAAGTGAGCATCTCCTACAACGGCGAAAGCGTATTCACCGGCCAGCGTCGTCTGCTGCAGCGTCAGTGGGCAGAAACCAGCTACCAGATCCAGCGCCTGCGGGACAATGCCGAGTGCGCCGAGCAGGAATTCGATGTCCTGCTGGAAGAAGACAACCCGGGCCTGAGCGTCAAGCTGGGCTTCGACGTCAACCAGGACATCGCCGCGCCGTACATCAAGAAAGGCGTGCGTCCCCAGGTGGCGGTGCTGCGTGAGCAGGGCGTCAACGGCCAGGTGGAAATGGCTGCGGCTTTCGACCGCGCCGGCTTCAATGCCATCGACGTGCACATGAGCGACATCCTCGCCGGTCGTGTCGACCTAAACGACTTCAAGGGCATGGTTGCCTGCGGCGGCTTCTCCTACGGCGACGTACTGGGTGCCGGTGAAGGCTGGGCCAAGTCGGCGCTGTTCAACAGCCGCGCGCGGGATGCCTTCCAAGGCTTCTTCGAACGTACCGACAGCTTCACCCTGGGTGTGTGCAACGGTTGCCAGATGATGTCCAACCTGCACGAGCTGATCCCGGGCAGCGAGTTCTGGCCGCACTTCGTGCGCAACCGCTCCGAGCAGTTCGAAGCCCGGGTGGCCATGGTCCAGGTCCAGGAGTCGAACTCGATCTTCCTGCAGGGCATGGCCGGTTCGCGGATGCCGATTGCCATCGCCCACGGTGAAGGTCATGCGGAGTTCGAAAGCGAAGAGGCGCTGCTGGAAGCCGATCTGTCCGGTTGCGTGGCCCTGCGCTTCGTCGACAACCATGGCAAGGTCACCGAGCGTTACCCGGCCAACCCGAACGGCTCGCCGCGCGGGATCACCGGCCTCACCAGCCGCGACGGTCGCGTCACCATCATGATGCCGCACCCTGAGCGGGTGTTCCGTGCCGTGCAGAACTCCTGGCGTCCGGATGACTGGAACGAAGACGCGGCGTGGATGCGCATGTTCCGCAACGCTCGCGCCTGGGTGAACTGAGACTGATGTACAAGCTCAGTTTCTTCGTGCCTCCCAGCCATGTGGAGCAGGTCAAGAGCGCCGTATTTGCCGCCGGTGGCGGACGTATCGGCGCCTATGACCAGTGCGCCTGGCAGGTGCTCGGCCAGGGCCAGTTTCGCCCGCTGGACGGCAGCCAGCCGTTTCTCGGGCAGACCGGTCAGGTGGAGCGAGTGGAGGAATGGAAAGTCGAGCTGGTGGTGGCCGATGAACTGATTGCTGATGCAGTGGCGGCCCTCAAGCAGAGCCATCCCTACGAGACGCCGGCCTATGAAGTCTGGCGTCTGGAAGCGTTCTGAGGTTATCCACCGATAAGAAGCCCGCTGCACCGGAGACGGTCAGCGGGCTTTTTTGTGGGCCTTTTCAGGCAAGCCGGCACCTATAGGAACGGTGTAGGTGCCGGCTTGCCGGCGAAGGCGGCTTCAGACGCTCGCCTCCACCTTCTTGTGCAGCAGCGTTTGCAGAGCGGCCTGCAATCCCCCAGCCTTCTCGCCAATCAGCACGTGCCAGACATCCCCCTCCAGGCGCCGCGTACCCTGGCAGCCCAGGGCATTGAGCGCCGACTCCGACAGACTGCGGCTGTCACTGAGTTGCACCCGCAAACGGGTCAGGGCCACGCAATCCATCTGCAACAGATTTTCCCGACCACCCAAGGCGTTGAGCCACTGCTGGGCTTCCTGGTTGGAGACTTCGATCGATTGGGACGCCTCGACTGGTGCCGCTGGCGCCGCGACCGGGGCTGCCACCGGCAGCGCTAGACGAATCTGGTCGGCGATACTGTCGGCCATCGGTCCCACCACCACCTGCAAGCTGCCGCCCTTGCCGGGGCGTACCACAGCCATGGCGCCCAAGGTTTTCAGTTCGGCGTCCACAGCCAGGCTGCGATCCGCCAGTTCCAGGCGCAGGCGCGTGGTGCAAGCGCCGACAGTGATCAGGTTGCTCGCGCCGCCCAGGGCCTTGATGTAGGCCGCGGCACGCTGATCGGCGTTGAGTTCGGATTTCTCGCCGGATGGGCTGTCTTCGCGTCCCGGTGTCTTCAGGTTGAAGCGGCGGATGCAGAAGTCGAACACCAGGTAGTACACCACCGCATACAGCAGCCCCACCGGAAACACCTTCCAGCCATTGGTGGAGCGGCCCCAGCCCAGGGCCATGTCGATGGCGCCACCGGAGAAGGTGAAGCCCAGGTGGATGTTCAGCAGATTGGTCAGGGCCATGGCCAGGCCCGTCAGCAGTGCATGCACCAGGTACAACAGGGGCGCGAGGAACATGAAGGCGAATTCGATGGGCTCGGTGACCCCGGTCAGAAAGGAGGTCAGGGCCATGGACAGGAAGATCCCGCCCATCACCTTGCGCCGCTCCGGCCGGGTGTTGCGGTACATCGCCAGGCAGGCGGCGGGCAGGCCGAACAGCATCACCGGGAACATCCCGGTCATGAACTGGCCGCCTTTGGGGTCGCCGGCGAAATAGCGGGTCAGGTCGCCAGTGACCACCGCGCCGGTGCTCGGGTCGGTGAAACTGCCAAAGATGAACCAGGCCATGTTGTTGAGGATGTGGTGCAGGCCGGTGATGATCAGCAGGCGATTGAACACACCGAAGACGAAGGCGCCGAAGCTGCCGCTTTCCAGCAGCAACTGGCCAAAGCTGTTGATGCCGTGCTGGATTGGCGGCCAGATCAGACCGAACGCCACCCCCAGGCCCACGGCGGTAAAGCCGGTGGCGATGGGCACGAAGCGCCGACCGCCGAAGAACGCCAGGTACTCCGGCAGTTTGATGTCCTTGAAGCGGTTGTACAGCGCGCCGGCCATCAGCCCGCTGATGATCCCGGCGAGCATGCCCATGTTGATGCTGGCGTCCAGCACCTTGAGGGTCGATATCATCACCAGGTAGCCAATGGCCCCGGCGAGTCCGGCGGTGCCGTTGTTGTCCTTGGCAAAGCCCACGGCGATGCCGATGGCGAAGATCAGCGCCAGGTTGCCGAAGATCGACTGTCCGGCATCGTGGATGATGGGAATGTTCAGCAGATCGGTGTCACCCAGGCGCAGCAGCAGGCCGGCAATCGGCAGGATGGCAATGGGTAGCATCAGCGCCCGGCCGAGGCGTTGCAGGCCCTCGATGAAATACTGGTACATGGCGTCTCTCCTGGAGTTCTTGTTATGAGTGCAGAGGCCAAAGCCGTTCGCAGGCCTGACGGACTGCGGTGGCGCCGGGCAGGTTGAGCAGCGGTTGGCTGAGGTGGCGGCATTGGCCGGCGTCCAGTTGGCGAACCCGGTCCTTGATCTCGCCGATCTGAGGCGGGCTGACCGACAGCTCGCTGACCCCCAGGCCAATCAGGACGGGGGTGGCCAGCGGATCGGAAGCCAGTGCACCGCAAACCCCGACCCAGCGTCCGTGGCGCTCGGCGCCGGCACAGGTCTGAGCGATCAGCCGCAGCAGGGCGGGGTGCAGGGCATCGACCCGGGCTGCCAGGCCAGCGTGGTCGCGGTCCATGGCCAGGGTGTACTGGGACAGGTCGTTGGTGCCGATGGACAGGAAGTCGGCGTGTTCCGCCAGTTGCTCGGCCATCAGCGCGGCAGCCGGTACTTCGATCATCACCCCCAGCTCCGGGCGCTGGCTCAGTCCCAGTTCCACCGCGAGCCGATCCAGGCGCTGACGGATATGCAGCAGTTCGGCCACTTCGGTGACCATGGGCAGCATGATCCGGCAGCGCTGCACCGGGCTGACCTGGAGCAGCGCCCGCAGTTGCTGGTCCAGCAGTTCCGGGCGGGCCTGGGCCAGGCGGATGCCCCGCAGGCCCAGCACCGGGTTGGCTTCCACTGGCAGAGGCAGGTAGTCCAGTTGCTTGTCGCCGCCGACATCGATGGTGCGGATGATCACCGGCTTGTCGCCCATGGCATCCAGCACCGCTTGATAGGCCTGTAGCTGCTCGGCTTCATCCGGAGCGGTCAGGCGATCGACGAACAGGAACTCGGTGCGCAGCAGGCCGACGCCATCAGCGCCACCCTGGTGGGCGTCCCGCGCTTCATTGCTGGAAGCCACGTTGGCTGCCACCTCGATCTGCTGGCCGTCCTGGGTCAGGGCGGACTCATGGGCTTTTTGCTGTTGCAGCGCACGGCGCTGGCGTAGGGTTTCACCAGCCTGTTGCACCTGTGCGATGCGCTGCGGGCCGGGTGCCAGTTCCAGGCGCCCGCCGTCGGCATCCAGCACCACCTGGCGGTCGCCGTCCAGGCCCAGCACTTCCGGACCCATGGCCACCAGACAGGGCAGGCCTTTGCCGCGGGCGAGGATCGCCACATGGGAGGTGGCGCCACCGGCGGCCATGCACAGCCCGGCCACGCCCTGGGCGCTGAGTTGCAGCAGGTCGGAAGGGGTCAACTCCTCAGCGGCGACGATCGCTCCGGGTGGCAGGTCGTAGTGCCAGGCTTCGCCCAGCAAGGCCCGCAGAACGCGTTGCTGCAGGTCTCGCAGGTCGTTGGCGCGTTCGGCCAGCAGCGGATTGTCCAGTTGTTGCAGGACCTGGCACTGCTCGGCAATCGCTGCGCTCCAGGCGTGGGTGGCGGCGCGTCCCTGGGCGATGGCCGCGTCGGCCGCGTCCAGCAGGGTCGGGTCTTCGAGCAGGGCCAGGTGGGCGCTGAAAATGTCCTGTTCCTGCTGGTCGCGGCGTTGCCGGGCCTGCTCCAGGGTGTGGCGGATTTCTCCGCGCACCTGCTCCAGGGCAGCACTCAATGCCTGTCGTTGGGGCTCGGGCGGATGCTGGCCATGATCCTCTGCCAGGACCATGGCGTTGAGCCGCACCAATGGCCCGGACACCAGGCCCGGTGCGGCGCAGACGCCCGGCAGCACGCCATCTTCCGCGGGGCGTTGGGCGACCGGTGCCGGTGCCGGGGTTTCGCCATGGGCATCTGCGGCCATGGCGGTACCGAGGGTCAGCAGCATCGCCTGCAAGGCGTCCTGGCAATCGGCGCCCTGGCAATTGACCAGCACTTCATCCTGTTCACCGATACCCAGGCTCATCAGGGCGATCAGGCTGGTGCAGGGGGCGCTCTTGTCCTTGAAGGTCAGTTGCGAATGGCTGTTGAAACCCAGGGCGGTCTGGCGCACCAGGGCGGCTGGGCGGGCATGCAGTCCGCCGCGATGGGCCACCTTGATCCGGGCGCTGGCCTGCTGCTCGGATGGCTCTTGCGCCAGCGGTTGCGGGTCAGCGTTGGCACGGCGGCTGATGTGCAGCAACGGCTCGCCCACCTTGACCGCGGACAGGGGCAGGGGGCGCAGGTCGAAGCTCTCGCCGTTGGTCAGGATCAACAGGCTGATCAGGCTTCGGCAATGCTGCGCCACATGGTCCAGGTCAACCCGCAGCAGGGGCTGGCCGGCGCTGACCTGCTGGCCTTGCTCCACCAGCAGGGCAAACCCTTCACCTTGCAGTTCGACGGTGTCCAGCCCCAGGTGCAACAGCAGTTCGGCGCCGTTGGCCGCCCGCAGGGTCACGGCGTGCCCGGTGCGAGCCACTTGGATCACTTCACCGGCGCAAGGGGCGTGCAGGGTGTCGTTGAGCGGGTCGATGGCAATCCCGTCACCCATGGCGCCACTGGCGAATACCGGGTCGGGGACGCTGTGTAGCGGCAGGACAGGCCCGCTGAGGGGGGCACTGAGCGTCAGGTCGTTATTGTTGTTGTGCATGGCGCAGTACTCATCGATCAAAAGGGCTTAGTGCGTGCGGGTCACTTTGCTCAGGTGACGCGGCTGGTCGGGGTCCATGCTGCGGGCTTCGGCCAGGCCGGCGGCCATCACATAGAAACTCTGGATCGCCAGGATCGGGTCCAGCGCCGGGTGTTCCGCGCGGCTCAGGGTCAGGTCCCGTTCGCCGATGTCATCCGGTGCCGCCAGCAGCACCTTGGCGCCGCGCTGGCGCATGTCGGCGGCCAGGCTCAGCAGGCCGCCCTGTTCGGCGCCCCGGGGGGCGAACACCAGCAACGGGTAGTCGTGGTCGATCAGGGCCATCGGGCCATGGCGCACTTCGGCGCTGCTGAAGGCTTCGGCCTGGATCGCCGAGGTCTCCTTGAGCTTGAGCGCGGCCTCCTGGGCGATGGCGAAGCCGGCACCGCGGCCGATGACCATCAGCCGCTGGCAATCGCGCAGGGCGTTGACCGCCAGGTCCCAGTCCTGGGTCGCGGCCTGTTGCAGGCCTTCGGGCAGCGCCAGGCCGGCTTCCAGCAGGTGGCTGTCCTCGTTCCAGTGACCGATCAGCCGGGCGCTGGCGCTGAGGGTGGCAATGAAACTCTTGGTCGCGGCCACGCTCTGCTCGGTGCCGGCGTACAGCGGCAGGGAGAATTCGCTGGCGGCTTCCAGTGGGCTGTTTTGTGCGTTGACCATGGCCACGCTCAGGGCTCCGCGCTTGCGCAGCAGGCGCACGCTGTTCACCAGGTCCGGGCTCTGGCCCGATTGCGAGAAGGCGAACACCGCCTGGCCGCTGACCCGCAGGGGGGCCTGTTGCATGGTCACCACCGACATCGGCAGTGAGGCCACGGGGATGCCCACCTGTTGCATGGTCAGGTAGGCGAAGTAGCTGGCGGCATGGTCGGAACTGCCCCGGGCCACAGTCATGGCCACTTGTGGCGGCTGGCGACGCAGGCGGCCGGCGACTTCGAGCAGCGACGCATCCAGGTGCTGCAGTTGACTGCTTACGGCAGCGTGCGAGGACAGGGCCTCTTCAAGCATTTTTGAAGTCAATGTCTTCTCCTTCGACCATGACGGCGGTCAGTGTGAGTGCGCGGTCCAGGCGCACGCTGTCGGCCCAGCTGCCAGGTTGCAGACGGCCGCGTTCAGGGATGCCGAGGTAGTCGGCGGGAAATTGCGACAGGCGTTGGGAAGCGTCCGCCAGGGGCAGGCCGATCTTCACCAGATTGCGCAGGGCCTGGTCCATGGTCAGGGTGCTGCCGGCCAGGGTGCCGTCCGGCAGGCGCACGCCGCCCAGGCACTTGGTCACGGTGTGGCTGCCCAGTTGGTACTCGCCGTCGGGCATGCCGGCGGCCGCGGTGGAGTCGGTGACGCAATACAGGCAGGGGATCGAGCGCAGGGCCACGCGCATGGCGCCGGGGTGCACGTGCAGCAGGTCTGGGATCAGTTCGGCGTACTGGGCATGAGCCAGGGCCGCACCGACGATGCCCGGCTCGCGGTGATGCAGCGGGCTCATGGCGTTGTACAGGTGAGTGAAACTGGTGGCGCCGGCGGCGAGGGCGGCCACGCCTTCTTCGTAGCTGCCCAGGGTGTGGCCGATCTGCATGCGCACGCCACGGGCGCTGAGAGCACGGATCAGGGCGTCGTGGCCGGCGATTTCCGGGGCGATGGTGATCACCCGGATGGGCGCCAATTGCAGGTACTTCTCCACTTCCGCCATGAGCGCGGTGTGGGCGAAGTTGGGTTGTGCACCGAGCTTGCCGGGATTGATGTACGGGCCTTCCAGGTGCACGCCGAGGACCCTGGCGCAGCCCTGGGGACGCTGTTCGGCGTAGGTTCCAAGCTCAGCCAGAACCTGGCTGATTTCCGCGCTGGGTGCGGTCATGGTGGTGGCCAGCAGCGAGGTGGTGCCGAAACGCACATGGGTACGCGTGATGGTCTCGAAGGCTGTGCGGCCTTGCATGACGTCCTTGCCGCCACCGCCGTGGACGTGCAGGTCGATGAAGCCCGGCAGCAGGTAGGGCAGGTCGTTGTCCGCCGGGTCGCAGGGGCTGCCTTCGATGGCGACGACCTTGCCGTCCTGGTGGATCAGGCGGCCGCGGACCCAGCCTTGGGGCGTGAGGATATTGTCTTCGGACATGGGCGTTTCTCTGGCTCCAGGGGGCGGATTCAGCGTCGCAGTTCGGCGACGAAGTCGTAGTAGTCGTTGCGGCAATAGGTGTCGGTGACTTCGATCGGTGTGTTGTCTTCCAGGTAGCCAACCCGGGTCATCAGCAGCATGGCGGTGCCGGGGGCGATGCCCACCAGGGCGGCGAATTCGTCCGACGCGTTGATCGCCTGGATGTGCTGCAGGGCCCGGACCACGGGACGGCCGATGCTGTCGAGGTACTCGTAGAGCGAATCGCCGACGGCCTCGGGCTGGGCAATGATGCTGGCCGGCAAGGTACTCATCTCGATCGCCATGACCGCATCGTCGGCTTTGCGCAGGCGCTTGAGGCGCGCCACCTTGTCGTTGGGCGACAGCCCGAGGCGGATCAGCTCTTCGTGGGTCGGCGGGGTCAGTGTGCGTTCCAGCCATTGCGAGCCGGGGACGAAACCTTTGAGGCGCAGCATTTCGCTGAAGCCGGAAAGGCGCGACAGCGGTTGCTCAAGGCGCGGGGTAATGAAAGTGCCCGAGCCCTGGCTGCGCCGGATCAGGCCCCGTTCGAAGAGGACTTCCAGGGCCTTGCGCGCAGTCACCCGGGAGATGCCCAGCAGTTCGCTAAGGTTGCGTTCCGAAGGCAGCGCCTGCTCGGCTTTCCATTGGCCGGAGTGAATCGCCGCTTCCAGGTTGCGAGCCAGTTGCAGGTACAGCGGGGTCGGCTGAGTGTCGTCGGGACGCAGGGTCAGGAGGTGATTCATCTGTAGGTTTTCCGATGCGGTTATGAGGTTGTTGTCGCCCGGTAATGCCGAAAAACTAATACCACTTAAATACCATGTCAACGCCACCTATCAGGTGGAGGTGCAGTAAATCCGGCGCTTTCGGGGTGTTTAGGAGGATAAAGGATTGAAGTGGTATTAGGCAGGTCTGGCCGCGAAGGCTATAGCTCGAGGTGGCGACCCGCGGTGGGTCGCCAAGTGGTATGCGCGCTGGGGGAGGGCGGCGGGGAGGAAAATATTTTTTGTGCTGGAGGGATTAAGGGCGAATTTCGATCAGGGTGCCGTCTTTGACCAGGCTCCAGACTTCGCGCATGTCGACATTGCGCATGGCGATGCAGCCGTCGGTCCAGTCCAGGGTGTGGAAGTACTGCTCGGGAAACTCTTCGGTGTCTGGAGTGCCATGGATCATGATCATGCCGCCGGGATTGACCCCTTCGCGACGCGAGCGGGCGGCATCGGTGATGTTCGGGTAGGAGATGTGCATGGCCAGGTTGTAGCGGTCGCTGGTCTTGCGCCAGTCGAGCCAGTAGAGGCCTTCGGGGGTGCGTTTATCGCCTTCCATGAGCTTGGGCCCCTTGGGCTTCTTGCCCAGGGAGATCCGATAGGTTTTCAGGGGCTTGCCGCCATTGATCAACTGCAGTTGATGGGCGGACTTGAGCACCAGGACCTTTTCGATGACCTTGCCGTCCAGGGTTTCCACCGTGGAGGCCTGAGACAGAGTGACGACGGAACAGCACAGCAGGGCAAGCAACCAGCGCATTGACACGATATCCCCAGGCGCGCACAGAGTCCGTGCACGTTTTTATTGTTTAACTGATGGCAGGCTGAGAGAGCGGCGGAATGGATTCGGAGCGTACGGCATAAGCCTGTGCCCGCCGGTCAGCGAAGAAGCATTCTAAGGTACGACCGACGGTGCGGAAAGCCAGCTCGGACCAAGGGATATCGGCTTCGTCGAACAGCTGCACCTCCAGGCTCTCGGGACCGGCGGCAAAGTCCAGGTCCGCCAGCTCGGCGCGAAAGAATACATGCACCTGGCTGATGTGCGGCACGTCGATCAGGGTGTAGATATTCAGGTTGCGCACCCGGGCACAGGCTTCCTCGAAGGTTTCGCGGATGGCCGCCTGTTCCACCGTTTCGCCGTTTTCCATGAAACCCGCCGGCAGGGTCCAGTAGCCCAGGCGCGGTTCGATGGCGCGACGGCAGAGCAATACCTTGCCCTCCCAGGTGGCCAGGCAGCCGGCAACGATGTTGGGGTTCTGGTAATGGATGGTCTGGCAGTGATCGCAGACAAAGCGCAGGCGCGAATCGCCTTCGGGAATGCGCTGGGTCACCGGGTTGCCGCACTGGCTGCAAAATTTCATGAGGGGTATCCGAAAAGGCTGGGGCTATCTTGGCGCGCCGCCCGATTGTCGGCAAGTTGTCGTTAAGCGACATGCCCGAGAGCAGGGGTTGGGCCACCGATTGGATTGGTGCATGATGCACGGTAGCCAACAGATCGAGATGCCTCATGCTGGACGAGCTACTTCATCGGGTAAGCCATTACACGCCAAGAACGCTGGAGACCGACCGACGTTTTCCCGAGGCTGCGGTGCTGGTGCCCATCACCCGCAGCGATGAACCGGAGCTGGTGCTGACCCTGCGCGCCAGCGGGCTTTCGACCCATGGTGGTGAAGTGGCCTTCCCCGGTGGTCGGCGCGATCCGGAAGACCCGGATCTGATCTTCACCGCGCTACGGGAGGCCGAAGAAGAAATCGGCCTGCCGCCGGGACTGGTGGAAGTCATCGGCCCCTTGAGCCCACTGATTTCCCTGCACGGGATCAAGGTCACACCCTACGTCGGGGTGATTCCCGACTATGTCGAATACCAGGCCAATGATGCCGAGATCGCTGCCGTTTTCAGCGTCCCTCTGGAGTTCTTTCGCCAGGACCCCCGTGAACACACCCACCGCATCGACTATCAGGGCCGCAGTTGGTACGTCCCCAGCTACCGCTTCGGCGAGTACAAGATCTGGGGTCTGACCGCGATCATGGTGGTCGAACTGGTCAACCTGCTGTACGACGCCGATATCAGCCTGCATCACCCGCCGAAATCCTTTATCGACACCTGAAGCCATGGCTTGGCATGGCATAAACCGCGGCTGCCTGACCCATAAGGACAACAAGATGAAATACCGCCTGGGCGATGCCCGAGTCGACACCCATCCACAGAGTTGGGTGGCCCCGAACGCCACCTTGGTGGGTAAGGTCAAGCTGGAAGAGGGGGTCAGTGTATGGTTCAACGCCGTGTTGCGTGGCGACAACGAGCTGATCCTGATCGGCAAGCACAGCAACGTCCAGGACGGGGCCGTGATGCACACCGACATGGGCTTTCCGCTGACCCTGGGCACCGGCGTGACCATCGGCCATAACGCCATGCTGCATGGCTGCACCGTGGGCGATTACAGCCTGATTGGTATCAACGCGGTCATTCTCAATGGCGCGAAGATCGGCAAGAACTGCATCATCGGCGCCAATTCGCTGATCGGCGAAGGCAAGGAAATACCTGACGGTTCGCTGGTCATGGGCTCGCCGGGCAAAGTGGTTCGCGAACTGACCGATGCTCAGAAGAAAATGCTCGAAGCCAGCGCCGCCCACTACGTTCATAATGCTCAACGTTATGCCCGAGACCTGGTTGAGCAAGAACAATGACTGCCCCTGAAAGACCCGTCGCCTCGCCTTGCGTGAGCATCTGTGCCCTGGATGAGCAGGACATCTGCACCGGCTGTCAGCGCACGGTGGATGAAATCACCCGCTGGAGTCGCATGGACAACAGTGAGCGCCGCGCAGTCCTGGCCCTGTGCCATGAGCGAGCCAAATCCAGTGGCTTGCTGTGGATGATCGGCTCCAGCTCGGCAAGCTGATCCGCCCGTTCGCCGGCGCAAGGGTTTCTTGGCCCAACCCCGGGCCTGCAGTAACCTGTGCTCCTTCCCGATAGGTACCCTTGGCCCCCATGCTTTTCCTGATCACCTATATCAGCAGCGTCGTGCTGATCAATTACGCCTTTTCCGTCGCGCCGCAACTGGATATCGTCTGGTCGGCCTGGGGCGGGCTGGTGTTTGTCCTGCGGGACATGGTGCAGACACGCTTCGGCCATGGCGCCATCGTCGCCATGCTGGCGGCCCTGGTGTTGTCCTATGTCACCTCCGACCCGACCATTGCTCTGGCCAGTGCCACGGCATTCGCCGTCTCGGAATGCATCGACTGGCTGGTGTTCAGCATCACCAAGCGGCCCCTGCATGATCGCCTGTGGATCAGTTCTGCCCTGAGCATTCCCCTGGATACCTTCATCTTCTACGGCATGATCGATGCGCTGACCCCCGGGGTCGTGCTGACCGCCCTGGGGTCGAAGTTCGCCGGGGTCACCGTGGTCTGGCTGGCGATGGCCTGGCGTTTGCGCAAAGCGGCGTGCGTCGGCTGAGCCAAAGGCTGCGGTTCATGTAAAATGCCGCGCTCTTTCCCCATGGGTCGCCCGCCTGGCGCTCGGCCCTCGATGATCCGCTCCTTTGAGGACCTTCAGATGACTCGTATCGGAACTCCATTGTCGCCAACCGCGACCCGCGTCTTGCTTTGTGGCTGTGGTGAGTTGGGCAAGGAAGTGGTGATCGAGCTGCAACGCCTGGGTGTCGAGGTGATTGCCGTGGACCGCTACGCCAATGCGCCGGCGATGCAGGTGGCCCATCGCAGCCACGTGATCAACATGCTCGACGGTGCGGCCCTGCGGGCGGTGATCGAGGCTGAGAAGCCGCACTTCATCGTTCCGGAAATCGAAGCCATCGCTACCGCGACACTGGTGGAACTGGAAGCTGAAGGCTTCACCGTAATCCCCACCGCCCGGGCCACTTCGCTGACCATGAACCGTGAAGGCATTCGTCGTCTGGCGGCTGAGGAGCTGGACCTGCCGACCTCGCCTTACCATTTCGCCGATACCTTCGAAGACTATTCCAAGGCGGTGCAAGACCTGGGATTCCCTTGCGTGGTCAAGCCGGTGATGAGCTCCTCGGGCAAGGGCCAGAGCCTGCTGCGCAGTGACGATGACGTACAGAAAGCCTGGGACTACGCCCAGGAAGGCGGGCGTGCCGGCAAGGGCCGGGTGATCATCGAGGGCTTCATCGATTTTGACTACGAGATCACCCTGCTGACCGTGCGCCACGTAGGCGGCACCACTTTCTGTGCGCCGGTCGGTCATCGTCAGGAAAAGGGCGACTACCAGGAATCCTGGCAGCCTCAGGCCATGAGCCCCAAAGCCCTGGCCGAATCCGAGCGGGTGGCCAAGGCAGTGACCGAAGCCCTGGGCGGCCGCGGCCTGTTCGGCGTGGAGCTGTTCATCAAGGGCGATCAGGTGTGGTTCAGCGAAGTGTCGCCGCGTCCCCATGACACCGGCCTGGTGACCCTGATTTCCCAGGATCTGTCGCAGTTCGCCCTGCATGCGCGGGCGATCCTCGGCTTGCCGATTCCGCTGATCCGTCAGTTCGGTCCATCGGCTTCGGCAGTGATTCTGGTAGAAGGCAAATCCACCCAGACCGCGTTCGCCAACCTCGGCGTCGCCCTGAGCGAGCCGGACACTGCGCTGCGCCTGTTCGGCAAGCCTGAGGTCAACGGCCAGCGCCGCATGGGCGTGGCTCTGGCTCGTGATGAGTCGATCGAGGCCGCCCGGGCCAAGGCGACCCGCGCTGCGCAAGCGGTAGTGGTCGAACTCTGAGAAACATCGCGAGCAAGCTGGCTTCCACAAGGTTTGCATTGAACCTGTAGGAGCGAGCTTGCTCGCGAAGCGGTCGCTCAGACGACCCGATTCAGATCGTTATTGCGCGTTTCCTTCAAGCACAGCACCGCGATCAAGCTCAGGATTGCCGCCCCCGACACATACCCGCCTACCCAGCTCAACCCGCCCATCGCCACCAGTTTCTGGGCGAAGAAGGGGGCGGCCGATGCACCGACAATGCCCCCCAGGTTGTAAGCCGCTGAAGCGCCGGTATAGCGCACGTGGGTCGGAAACAGTTCCGGCAGCAGTGCGCCCATCGGGGCGAAGGTCACCCCCATCAGGAACAGCTCAATGCACAGAAACAGTGCTACACCGGCGGTGGAGCCCTGAGTCAGCAAGGGTTCCATGGTGAAGCCGGAGAGAATAGCCAGCACGGCACCGACAACCAGCACGGGCTTGCGCCCGAAACGGTCGCTGGCCCAGGCCGACAGGGGCGTGGCCGCGGCCATGAACAGCACTGCGAAACACAGCAGGCCGAGGAAGGTTTCCCGGCTGTAGCCCAGGGTAGCGACGCCGTAGCTCAGGGAAAATACCGTGGAAATGTAGAACAGCGCGTAGCACACCACCATCGACGCGGCGCCCAGCAGCACTGGCAGCCAGTACTGGCTGAAGAGCTCCACCAGTGGCATTTTCACCCGTTCCTGGCGTGCCATGGCGTTGGCGAACACTGGGGTTTCGTGCAGCTTCAGGCGCACATACAGGCCCACCATCACCAGCGCCGCGCTGAGCAGAAACGGAATGCGCCAGCCCCAGGAGCGGAACTGTTCGTCATCCAGGCCCATGGCCAGGGCCAGGAACAGGCCGTTGGCGGCGAGAAAGCCGATGGAGGGGCCCAGTTGCGGGAACATGCCGAACCAGGCGCGTTTGCCTGCCGGGGCGTTTTCCGTGGCCAGCAGAGCGGCGCCGCCCCATTCACCGCCCAGTCCGAGGCCCTGGCCGAAGCGCAGCACGCAAAGCAGGATCGGTGCCCAGGCGCCAATGCTGTCGTAGCCCGGCAGCACGCCGATCAGGGTGGTGCACACCCCCATCAGCAGCAGGGAGGCGACCAGGGTCGATTTGCGTCCGATACGGTCGCCAAAGTGGCCGAACAGCGCCGAGCCCAGGGGGCGGGCGAGGAAGGCAATGCCAAAGGTCAGAAAGGCCGAGAGCATCTGGGCGGTGCCGGACGTCTGGGGGAAGAATACCGGTCCGATCACCAGCGCAGCGGCGGTGGCATAGACGTAGAAATCATAGAACTCGATGGCGGTGCCGATAAAACTGGCGGTGGCCACCCGGGTGGTGGAATTGCTCGGTTGAGCGGGCGCGCAGGCGCTGTAGGCGGTGTTGGTCGTCATGCGGATATCCCTGACAGTCTGTGCTCCAGTGGAGCGAATTATTATGGTCGAGCACCCAGGGATGTGGGTTTGGCGCGGTCGTCACTCGGGATGGGAGTGGCGTCGAACAGTGGCGGGTGATGCATGCAGGATCGTCTGCGGTGCGGGTAGCACGCGGATCTGCGGGGCTTGGGTAAGCAGCGCGATTATAGAAAGGCTGCTAACGATCCAACAAGGGCTGTGGTCGTTGGTGGTCTTGCGTGACTGCGCCAGGCCTCGAAACTCCTTTGCAGAGGTTCAAGGCGCAGGCATCAGCATCGAGTCAGGCTCGGGCGGGAACGCTGCTGGTGTGCCAGAGCAGCACGCGGCTGACGCGGTTTTCCTCGGTTTCGAGGATCTCCAGGCGGTAGCGGCCGATCTTCAGGCACACGGCGCTGTCGGGAATGGTTTCCAGGGCTTCGGTGACCAGGCCGTTGAGGGTCTTGGGGCCGTCGCTGGGCAGGTGCCAGCCCAGGCTCTTGTTCAGTTCACGGATCGATGCCGCGCCCTCCACCACATAACGGCCATCGGCCTGTGGCTGGATGTGAGGGTTGTCCAGGCTGTGCTCGTTTTCGAACTCGCCGACGATTTCTTCGAGGATGTCTTCCAGAGTGACGATACCCAGCACTTCGCCGTATTCGTCCACCACCATGCCCAGGCGCCGTTGCTGCTTGTGGAAATTGAGCAGTTGTAACTGCAACGGGGTGCTTTCGGGGACGAAGTAGGGTTCGTGGCAGGCGGCCAGCAGGGTTTCCTTGGTCAGGCTGGCGTCCGGCAGCAGGTGGCGGATCTGGCGGGTGTTGAGCACCGCTTCGACCTGGTTGATATCACTGTGGAATACCGGTAGCCGGGTGCGCTTGTTCAGGCGCAGTTGGGCAATGATCTCTTCGATCGGGTCGTCGAGGTTGATGCCCTGCACTTCGCTGCGGGGCACCAGGATGTCGTTGACGGTGATGTTGTCCAGGGCGTGGATGCCGGACAGGGCGTGGTGTTCCTGAGGCGCGGGCTCATCGTCCAGCAGCGCCGGATCGTCGTCGCTGTGCCTGACCGCGCTGGCCTTGGCGGCGAACGGGCGCAACAGCAACTGGCCGATGGCCTGCAGCAGCCAGGCCAGGGGATAGACAAGCTTCATGGGGATGGCCAGCAGGCTGTTGCCAAAGCTCAGAGTGCTTTCCGGGTAGCGCAAAGCCAGGGTGCGGGGCAAGTACTCGGCCAGTACCAGCAAGCCGCTGGTGCTGATCAGGCAGGCCAGCCAGGGGCCGTTTTCCGCCCAGTAGAACAGCGCCAGCAAGGTGCTGATGATCACCGCCAGGACTCGGCACAGGGTGTTGCACAGGATCAGGCTTTCCTTGGGGAAGGCCAGCTGTGCCGTCGGTTTGTCGCCTGAGCGTGAGCCGTTGCGTTGGGTCAGCAGGTGCTGCTGGGCGGCATCGATGGCAGTGAACAGCCCCGACCAGACGATCAGCAGGGCGATTACCGTGAGCATGGGCCCGGAGGGCAAGGAGTCGGTCATGGCCGGTCGTCAGATGTGCAGGATGTATTCACGAACCAGCTTGCTGCCGAAGTACGCCAGCATCAGCAGGCAAAAACCCGCGAGGGTCCAGCGAATCGCCTTGTGCCCGCGCCAGCCCAGGCGGTTGCGGCCCCACAGCAGCACGCTGAACACCACCCAGGCCAGGCAGGCCAGCAGAGTCTTGTGCACTAGGTGCTGGGCGAACAGGTTCTCGACGAACAGCCAGCCGGAGATCAGCGACAGCGACAGCAGGGTCCAACCGGCCCAGAGAAAACCGAATAGCAGGCTTTCCATGGTTTGCAGGGGCGGGAAGTTCCTGATCAGCCCGGAGGGGTGCTTGTTCTTCAGTTGATGGTCCTGCACCAGTAGTAAGAGGGACTGGAACACCGCAATGGTGAACATGCCGTAGGCCAGGATCGACAGCAGGATGTGGGCGAGAATTCCCGGTTCCTCATCGATCACCGGCACGGTTCCGGTAGGCACGAACTGCGCCAGGAGCGCAGTCAGGGCGCCGAGGGGGAACAGCAGCACCAGCAGGTTTTCCACGGGAATCCGCCAGCAGGCCAGCAAGGTCAGGGCGATGACCGCGGCAGCGATCAGGCTGGCAGCGCTGAAGAAGTCCAGGCCCAGGCCCGTCGGGGTCAGCAAATGGGTCAGCAGGCTGATGCCGTGGGCGAGCAGGGCCAGGATGCCCAGCATAACCAGCAGGCGCTTGTTTGCCTTGGCGCCGGTGGCCAGGCGAGAGCCTTGATAGAAGGTCGCAGCGGCATAAAGGACGGCGGCGGCGAGGGTGGGTAGCAAACTGGGTGACAAGGGGAGCATAAATCCTGTTAGGCAAGCCCGAAAGTCACTGAGTTTGGCATAGAACCCACAGCCCTGAAAGACCACGCAAGCAGACGGCGAGGTGTCCGCCACGCACAGTCTTCGCTATAATCCGCGACCTGCCCACGCCGCAGGCTCATCGAGCACTTGTTTATTCCGCTCTGGGCCGCCATTACCCCGGTCTACCTTGGGCCTGAAAGGATCGAGCATGTTTGAAAACCTAACCGACCGTCTCTCGCAGACGCTGCGCCATGTCACCGGCAAGGCCAAGCTGACCGAGGACAACATCAAAGACACCCTGCGCGAAGTGCGCATGGCGCTGCTCGAAGCCGACGTTGCGTTGCCGGTGGTCAAGGACTTCGTCAACTCGGTGAAGGAGCGTGCGGTCGGCACCGAAGTGTCCCGCAGCCTGACCCCGGGCCAGGCCTTTGTGAAAATCGTCCAGGCCGAGCTGGAAAGCCTGATGGGCGCGGCCAACGAAGACCTCAACCTCAGCGCCGTGCCGCCAGCCGTGGTGCTGATGGCCGGTCTGCAAGGTGCGGGCAAGACCACCACCGCCGGCAAACTTGCGCGCTTCCTTAAAGAGCGCAAGAAAAAGAGCGTGATGGTGGTGTCCGCCGACGTCTACCGCCCGGCGGCGATCAAGCAGCTGGAGACCTTGGCCAACGACATCGGCGTGACCTTCTTCCCGTCGGACCTGAGCCAGAAGCCGGTGGCCATCGCCGAAGCAGCCATAAAGGAAGCGAAGCTCAAGTTCATCGACGTGGTGATCGTCGACACCGCCGGTCGCCTGCACGTCGACAGCGAGATGATGGACGAGATCCAGGCGCTGCATGCGGCGATCAAGCCGGTGGAAACCCTGTTCGTGGTCGACGCCATGACCGGTCAGGACGCCGCCAACACCGCCAAGGCCTTTGGTGACGCGCTGCCGCTGACCGGGGTGATCCTGACCAAGGTCGATGGTGACGCCCGTGGCGGTGCCGCACTGTCGGTGCGGGCCATCACTGGCAAGCCGATCAAGTTCATCGGTATGGGCGAGAAGACCGAGGCGCTGGAGCCATTCCACCCTGAACGTATCGCTTCGCGGATTCTTGGCATGGGCGACGTGCTCAGCCTGATCGAGCAGGCCGAGCAGACCCTCGACAAGGAAAAGGCCGACAAACTGGCCAAGAAGCTGAAGAAGGGCAAAGGCTTCGACCTCGAAGACTTCCGCGATCAGCTGCAACAAATGAAGAACATGGGCGGTCTGGGCGGCCTGATGGACAAGCTGCCGAACATCGGCGGCGTCAATCTGGCGCAGATGGGCAACGCACAGAATGCCGCTGAAAAGCAGTTCAAGCAGATGGAAGCCATCATCAACTCCATGACCCCGGCCGAGCGCCGCGACCCTGAGCTGATCAGCGGTTCGCGCAAGCGCCGGATCGCCATGGGTTCCGGTACCCAGGTGCAGGACATCGGCCGCTTGATCAAGCAGCACAAGCAGATGCAGAAGATGATGAAGAAGTTCTCCGCCAAGGGCGGGATGGCCAAGATGATGCGCGGCATGGGCGGCATGTTGCCCGGCGGCGGCATGCCGAAAATGTGAAGAATCCGCGCCGGCATTCATGTCGGCGCTATTCCACGGGGACGTGGAATCTCGAGCAAACCCTCGATTGGGGCGTGCTCACTCGCTGCCGCTTGCGGCGGCTCCATAGCAAATCTGAGTGGCAGCCGATAGGCGCCGGAAAAAGTCATTTGCAAAAGTCCGGATATTCCTTAGAATATGCGGCCTTTCGGGCACCCATGCCCGCTGTGCATTTAGATTTGCAGCACCGACTACAGGAACGATGTTCACATGCTAACAATCCGTCTTGCCCTTGGCGGCTCCAAAAAGCGCCCGTTTTACCACTTGACCGTGACCGACAGCCGTAACCCACGCGACGGTTCGCACAAAGAACAAGTTGGCTTCTTCAACCCGATCGCTCGTGGTCAAGAAGTCCGCCTGTCCGTGAACCAAGAGCGCGTAGCCTACTGGCTGAGCGTTGGTGCACAGCCTTCTGAGCGTGTTGCTCAGTTGCTGAAGGAATCGGCTAAGGCTGCAGCCTGAACCCTATGAACGCGACGCCAGCTCCTGCTGATGATTTGATCGTTATCGGCAAAATCTACTCTGTTCATGGCGTTCGCGGCGAAGTGAAGGTCTTTTCCTTTACTGATCCGATTAAAAACCTGTTGGACTACAAAACCTGGACGCTCAAGCGCGAAGGTAGTGTGAAACAGGTTGAGCTGGTCAGCGGACGCGGGAACGACAAGTTCCTGGTCGCAAAGCTCAAGGGTCTTGATGATCGCGAAGAAGCTCGTCTTCTGGCCGGTTACGAGATCTGCGTGCCGCGCAACCTGTTCCCTGAACTGACCGACGGCGAGTACTACTGGTACCAGCTGCAAGGTCTCAAGGTCATCGACACCGTCGGGCAACTGCTCGGGCAGATCGATCACCTGCTGGAGACCGGCTCGAACGATGTAATGGTGGTCAAGCCTTGCGCTGGCAGCCTGGATGATCGCGAACGCCTGTTGCCCTATACCGAGCAATGCGTGTTGGCCGTCGATCTGGCAGCGGGCGAGATGAAGGTGGAATGGGATGCGGACTTCTAAGCGTGGCTAACTTGCGCGTAGAAGTGATCAGTTTGTTTCCCGAGATGTTTTCCGCCATCAGCGAATACGGCATAACCAGCCGCGCGGTGAAACAGGGGCTCTTGCAGCTCACTTGTTGGAATCCGCGAGACTACACCACGGATCGACATCACACTGTGGACGATCGCCCGTTTGGCGGTGGCCCTGGCATGGTGATGAAGATCAAGCCCCTGGAGGATGCACTGGTTCAGGCCAGAAACGCAGCCGGGGAGGGTGCGAAGGTGATCTACCTGTCGCCCCAAGGCCGTCAACTGAATCAGTCGGCGGTACGCGAGTTGGCGAATGAGGATGCATTGATCCTGATTGCTGGTCGTTATGAAGGCATTGACGAGCGGTTTATTGAAGCTCATGTCGATGAAGAGTGGTCGATTGGCGACTATGTACTCTCCGGTGGCGAGCTGCCGGCGATGGTCCTGATTGATGCGGTTACGCGACTGCTGCCCGGAGCTTTAGGGCATGTGGATTCCGCGGAGGAAGATTCCTTCACGGACGGTCTGCTGGATTGCCCGCACTACACCCGACCGGAGGTGTATGCGGATCAGCGTGTTCCCGACGTGTTGCTAAGTGGCAACCACGCACACATCCGGCGTTGGCGTTTACAGCAGTCCCTTGGTCGGACCTATGAACGACGCGCCGATCTTCTGGAAAGCCGCTCGCTTTCTGGAGAAGAGAAGAAGCTGCTCGAGGAATATCTCCGCGAGCGGGACGATAGTTAACAACGTATCGATGGTAGATCCGACGATTTACCTTAGGAGCACAGCATGACCAACAAAATCATCCTTGCACTCGAAGCAGAGCAGATGACCAAAGAGATCCCAGCCTTTGCCCCGGGCGACACCATTGTCGTTCAGGTGAAAGTGAAGGAAGGCGATCGTTCCCGTCTGCAGGCGTTCGAAGGCGTAGTTATCGCCAAGCGCAACCGCGGTGTGAACAGCGCGTTCACCGTACGTAAAATCTCCAACGGTGTTGGCGTAGAGCGTACTTTCCAGACCTACAGCCCGCAGATCGACAGCATGGCTGTCAAGCGTCGCGGTGACGTGCGTAAAGCCAAGCTGTACTACCTGCGCGACCTGTCGGGTAAAGCAGCTCGCATCAAGGAAAAACTGGTTTAAGTCCAGCTTCCGATGCAGAAAAAAGCAGCCTACGGGCTGCTTTTTTGTTGCCTGTCATTTAATGCCCGGAGCGGTTCAGCAGGGCGCAGACCGTGTTGGCGATCCGTTCCAGCAGTACCTCGTCATAAGGCAGCCAGGGCAGGGCGGCCAATTTGCCACTTTGTGCCGCCAGTGGCAGGTCCACCGCGGCTCCATCGCGTGACACGCGCCCGGTCACCAGGTGCACGGCGTAGTCACCGACCCGCACATGGCGCTCATCCATACTCAGCTTTCCTGCCTTGATGTGCGTCGCAAAGGCGGTATTCAGCACCTGTTGGCGCATCAATGTCATTTGCGTGAGATTGTGCCCGGCCAGTCGATTCAGGCGCTCTTCGCGCTTGCCTGGCGAGGCCTGGGGAAGAGGAATGCCAGCGGCGGTCTGCGTCAGTTCTTCAACGGCGAAAGCGCTGATGCTGACCAGCAGATCGATGGCTCGGCAAGCCTCTGAAAAGACCTGCACCGGCACATTTTTCAGCAGCACAGGCTGCCAGTGTTTCTCGGTGCGACGAGCGAAGCACGTGGCGCCGGACAAGCAGTGCCCCTGTAAGCCGGGATAGAGTGGCACGTCGACATTCAGAGTCACTCGGATGTCGCTCAGGTTCCGGCTCAGGCTACCGTCTCTGTCGATCTTCCAGCCCTCGCGGCGTGCCAGGCCGATCAATGGGCGAATGGATAGGCTGTACCCGGCGAATGCTTGGTAGGAGGGGCTTTCCAGCTCATGCTCAGGCGCCTGGTAGTGCTCGCGAAATACCTGGCGCAGTGGTTGCCTGATCTGGCGCTCGGTGATCACGGCTTGCCAGGCTTGGCGCTCTGCTTCGTCGCTCGACAGGGGGTGCCACAGCGAAATCCGGCATCCGGCGTCCAGGGACAGCGGCTGACCCCGCACGTCAAGAGCTTGCGCGTTTTGGGTCAATAGGAAACTGCAGCGTTGGCCACAGTCGTTGTGAGCCACCCATATCAACGAGTGGGCAAAGGGCGCGCCCACGGCAGAATCCACCAGTTGCCTTCGCCAGTCGCTCAAAGACAGCTCGAAGTGTTGCCACAGTCCTGACTCCAGGCAACTGGCCAGAAGCGCGTGCTGGGCTTTTCCGGGAGCACTGACTGGGGCAAGGCGCAGGGCAATCTCGGGGCGTTGGGCCAGCCCGCGCTCGGCGGGTTTGAGATTGCGCGTGAGTTTTTTCTGCAGGCCGGCATGTCGCACCAGACTCAGGGCGCTGCGCAGCGTTTGCACGCTTTCCGGCGTTGGTATCTGTTCGATGCAATGACCCAGGGCAATGGCCAGGGATTGCGACGGCGCGGTTTTGGCCTGGGTTGGGGCGACGCAAGCCTTGGTCAGCAAAGTGTCCATCAGTGGCGGTAGCCAGGGCGCATCGCGCCGCAGGGCGATCCGGGCGGCACGGGCGATTACTGGCGTGTCATGGGTGCTGAAGGCACCATCGGCCACATAGGGGGTGGCGCCGCTGTGAATATCTTCCAGGCGCTGGGCGGCGGTGTTGAGGATCTGCTGGGAGAACTCGACGTAGGCCGCATCGTCGGCCAGCGCCGTTGCGGGGTCGCTGCTCAGTGAGTGATGACCGGTCCAGTACTCGCTGCTGGCAAGGGCCAGTCGGGATTGCGGTTCCAGTTGTTCAAGCAGTTCGAACTCCTGCCGGACGTAGGGCGCATCGGCGTAGTGTTGTTCCACGCAACGGTGCAGGGCTGCCTGGGCTTGTGCATCCAGCCATTGTGCCAATACGTACGTCTGGTGGTAGTCCGCAGCCCAGCGTATCGAGGGTTCGCCGAGGATTCTATGTAACTCGCGGCTCACTGCACTGCTCGGTCTGCCGCTGTGATAGGCAAGTTGCTCCACCGCCTCCTGGCCGCTCAGACAAGTGCGCAGCACCTCCAGCAGGGTGGTCTGATCGAGTTGTGGGCACAGTTCCAACTGTGCGGCCTGCTGCACAATTGAGTTCGCCATCTGCTGCGCAGCCGGGTTTTCAGGGGTGCGCAGTGCTCGGCGGATAGCCGGCCACAAGCTGCCCAATTGAGCGGGTGTCAGTGGGCTGATATCGATGGGCGCGCCAATGAAACTCGGATGATCCGTTGTCGCGGCGCTCAGGCGTTGCTGCAGGTGCTCGACGAGCGAAGGCGCGGAAAGGGCATCCATGACGGCGGTTCTCCTTGTTGGGGGCGCGGATGATCGCATTTTTTATCGCCGATCGTGACCTCTGACCCCTGCCGGGTTCTTTCGGCCCCTGCCGGGCGGCGATATACTCGCCGACCCAATAAAGTGTGATCGCCCGCGCCGTGCAGCCTGCACGGAACGCCCAGGGTGCGTCACACCCTCCCGGCGTTACTGGCCTGTTGTTATCCACAGGCAGGCAGCCCCCGATTGTTCCCATCAAGCCTTTGGTCGCTGCCTTGCAGCGCTCATCGGCGTTCCATGCCCGCAGCGTGCCCCTGCGCGGATCTATCCATTCAGGCAGTAGTCCGATGACCCTTCGTGAGCAAGAAATCCAGCGTCGTACCGAACTCTCGGTGACCCGTGTGACCAAGGCGGTATTCCCGTCCACCACCAATCATCACAACACCCTGTTCGGCGGCACCGCCCTGGCCTGGATGGACGAAGTGTCGTTTATCGCCGCCACGCGCTTTTGCCGGTTGCCACTGGTGACAGTGTCCACCGACCGTATCGACTTCAATCATCCGATTGCCGCTGGTTCTATTGTCGAGCTGGTAGGGCGGGTGGTGAAGGTGGGCAACACCAGCCTCAAGGTTGAGGTAGAGGTGTTTGTCGAGAGCATGAGTTGCGACGGACGGGAAAAGGCCATTCATGGTCTGTTCAGTTTCGTCGCCATTGATGACGACAAACGTCCGGTGCCGGTGCTTCCGGGATTCGCAGCGTAGGAGCCGGCTTGCCGGCGAAGGCATTCCTGCGGGCCCCTTCGCCGACAAACCCGCTTCTTAGAGAGACTCGGGTTGGATCAGTGCCAGCAGGGTCCAGCCAGCCGTCGGCTTGAGGCCGCTTTCCGGGGTGATTACATGCACCCAGCCGTTGCTGTCGCGGGCGAACAGCAGGGTTGCGCGTTCGCCGTGCAAAGTCTGGTAGTCGTTCCAGCCAAAGGCTTCGGTCAGGTGCGTGCTGTACAGCTCTGCGCCTTGGCCCAGCAGGCTGGCCAGCTTGGTGTAGGTCAGGGCCTCGCTGCCCAGTAGCTGGCCGCGATGTTCGTGGCTGGCGCGGTGCTTGTCGGTGCGTCGGCTCTCCTGACTGTTGGCCAGGGCAAAAAGGCGCTGATGGCCAAAGTCGTGTCGAAAGCGCATGGCTGCCAGGGTATTGAGTTCGCCTGAAGGTGAGAGCGCCAGCAAATGCCCCAATCCCACCAGATCCAGATGCGCGTCGGCGTGCTGCGAGGCCGGGTTGCCGAAATAGGTGGGCAGGCCTTCCATGCGTGCTGCACGGATATTCTCCCAACTGGAGTCGGTCAGCAGCACTCGGCTGCCCAGCTGCTGCAAGGCCTTGCCAATGGTGCGTGCCGGGCCATTGGCGCCGACAATCAGGAAGCCGCTGGGAGCGGGCTCCGCGACTTTGAGCAGGCGCGCCAAGGGCCGGGCAGTAGCGCTTTGCAGGACCACGGTGCCGATGATCACGGCAAAGGTCAGTGGCACCAGCAGCAAAGCCCCCTCGTGACCGGCTTCATCCAGGCGGATGGCGAAGATGGCCGACACCGCTGCCGCAACAATCCCCCGTGGCGCAATCCAGGCCAGCAAGGCGCGTTCACGCCAGTTGAGGCTGGAGCCGGCAGTGGACAGCAGCACATTCAGCGGGCGAGCGATGAACTGGATCACCAGCAGCAGGATCAGCACCAGCGGCCCCAGGGCGATCAGTGCCTTGAGGTCCAGGCGCGCTGCCAGCAGGATGAACAGTCCGGAGATCAGCAACACGCTGAGGTTTTCCTTGAAGTGCAGGATGTGTCTTACGTCCACGCCCTTCATGTTGGCCATCCACATGCCCATCAGCGTCACCGCCAGCAGCCCGGATTCGTGCATCACCTGGTTGGACGCGATGAAGATTCCCAGGACTGCGGCCAGGGTCGCCAGGTTGTGCAGGTACTCCGGTAGCCACTGGCGACGCATGATGGTGCCCAGGGCCCAGCCGCCGGCGATGCCGAACAGGCTGCCGCACAGAATCACTCCGCCAAAGGTCAGCAGGCTGTGGCTCAGGCCCTCGCCGGCGGCGCTGGCGATGATGAAGCTGTAGACCACCACCGCCAGCAGGGCGCCGATAGGGTCGATGACGATGCCCTCCCAGCGCAGGATATTGGCGATCGAGGCCTTGGGTCGTACCACTCGCAACATGGGCACGATCACCGTCGGCCCAGTGACCAGCGTCAAGGTGCCGAACAGCAGGGCCAGCATCCAGTCGAAGCCCAGCAGCCAATGGGTGGCCAGGGTGATCACCGCCCAGGTGGACAGCGCGCCGATGGTCACCATGCGGCGCACCACGCTGCCGATTTCACGCCATTCCGAGAGGTGCAGGGTCAGGCTGCCCTCGAACAGGATCAGCGCCACCGCCAGGGACACCAGGGGCATCAGCAGCGGGCCGAACATCTCCTGGGGATCGAGCCAGCCCAGCACTGGACCGGCAAGAATGCCGCTCAGCAGCAGGAACAGAATGGCTGGCAGTTTCAGCCTCCAGGCCAGCCATTGGCAGCCCAGTGCTGCCGCGCCGATGCCGCCGAAGGCCAGCAGAATCTGTTGTTCGCTCATCAATGCACCCTGTTCCTTGAAATGGCTGGCTATGAAAGACTAGCGACCCTCTGCGCAGTTCACTATTTTTTTACGCGTGGCCCCTGGGCCGTGCCTTTCGAGTCTTTATGCCCGCCATCGACCACCCCCTGATCGACCGTTTTCTCGATGCCCTGTGGCTGGAGAAAGGCCTGTCCGACAACACCCGCCATGCCTATCGCAGTGACCTGGCGCTGTTCAACGGCTGGCTGCAGGAGCAGGGGGTGGAGTTGCCGCAGGCCGGACGCGAGCTGATCCTCGATCATTTGGCCTGGCGCGTGGAGCAAGCCTACAAGCCCCGTTCCACGGCCAGATTCCTCTCGGGGGTGCGGGGCTTCTATCGCTATTTGCTGAGAGAAAAACTGATCGAGATCGATCCGACTTTGCAGATCGATATGCCGCAACTGGGGCGCCCGCTGCCCAAGTCCCTGTCGGAGGCCGATGTCGAGGCGTTGCTGGCGGCACCGGATTTGAGCGAGGCCATCGGCCAGCGCGATCGCGCCATGCTGGAGGTGCTCTACGCCTGCGGCCTGCGGGTGACTGAGCTGATCAGCCTGACCCTGGAACAGGTCAACCTGCGCCAGGGCGTGTTGCGGGTCATGGGCAAGGGCAGCAAGGAGCGCCTGGTGCCTATGGGCGAGGAATCGATTGTCTGGGTCGAGCGCTACATGCGTGATGCCCGGGCCGAGCTGCTGGGCGGGCGGCCCAGCGATGTACTGTTTCCCAGCTTGCGTGGCGAGCAGATGACGCGGCAGACCTTCTGGCACCGGATCAAGCACCAGGCCAAGGTCGCCGGGATCGGCAAGGCGCTGTCACCTCACACCCTGCGCCACGCCTTCGCCACGCACTTGCTCAATCACGGGGCCGATCTGCGAGTGGTGCAGATGTTGCTGGGCCACAGTGATCTGTCCACCACCCAGATTTATACCCATGTGGCGCGTGCCCGCCTCCAGGATCTGCACGCCAAGCATCACCCGCGGGGTTGATTTGGCTCCCGGGTGGCGCTTTGCGTCGCCCGTAGTCGGTGCCGGCAAACAGATGTGGTAGGCTTTGCCGGTTTGCAAAACGGGTGTTTGCGGGCCGTTGCCATTGCGACCGCTCCCAGTTGCCCATTTGCCCGCCTTCAGGAGTTCCCATGCGTTTGACCCAGATTTTTGCCGCCGCCTCCCTGGCGTTGCTCAGCACCTTCGCCGTGGCCGATGACAGTGCCGAGAAAGCCATCCGCAAGAGCCTCGAGACGCTGCAGCTCGAAGTGCCGGTGGAGAGCATCACCGCCAGTCCTCTGGCCGGGCTGTACGAGGTCAAGCTCAAGGGCAGTCGCGTGCTTTATGCCAGCGCTGATGGCCAGTTCGTGGTCCAGGGCTATCTGTTCCAGCTCAAGGACGGCAAACCGGTGAACCTGACGGAAAAAACCGAGCGCCTGGGCATTTCCAAGTTGATCAACGGCATTCCGGTCGCAGAAACTGTGGTCTATCCGGCCATCGGCGAGACCAAGACCCACATCACCGTATTTACCGACACCACCTGCCCGTACTGCCACAAGCTGCACGCGGAAATACCGGCACTGAACAAGCAGGGTGTGGAAGTGCGCTATGTAGCGTTCCCGCGTCAGGGCCTGGGTTCGCCGGGTGACGAACAGCTGCAGGCAGTCTGGTGTTCGGCGGACAAGAAAGCCGCCATGGACAAGATGGTCGACGGCAAGGAAATCAAGGCCGCCAAGTGCGATAACCCGGTGTCCAAGCAATTCGCCCTGGGTCAGTCGATCGGCGTCAATGGCACGCCGGCCATCGTCCTGGCTGATGGCCAAGTCATTCCCGGCTACCAGCCGGCACCGCAGATCGCCAAACTGGCCCTGGGTGCGAAATAATCCTGCATCGTCACGCTAGCCTTTGACGATCATGCTCCTCCGGTTGCAACCGAAGGGGCATTAATAGAGAGCCGTGCTGTTTGCGGCTGTTTTCCACGGCCGGCCTTGAGTCGGCCGTTTTATGGGGAGTTCAGAGTGAATCCGGTCAAAGTAGGCATCTGTGGGCTGGGTACTGTCGGTGGCGGTACCCTAAACGTACTTCAGCGCAACGCCGAGGAGATTGCCCGCCGTGCCGGGCGTGGAATCGAAGTAGCGCAAATTGCTACCCGTACGCCAAAGCCTCAGTTCCAGACGACCGGTATTGCGATTACCAACGATGTCTTCGCCGTGGCCACCAACCCTGAAATCGATATCGTTATCGAGCTGGTGGGCGGCTATACCGTGGCCCGTGAGTTGGTGCTCAAGGCCATCGAGAATGGCAAGCATGTGGTTACCGCGAACAAGGCGCTGATTGCCGTCCACGGTAACGAGATTTTCGCCAAGGCCCAGGAGAAGGGCGTGATCGTGGCCTTCGAAGCCGCCGTGGCCGGTGGCATTCCGGTGATCAAGGCGATCCGCGAAGGGCTCTCGGCCAACCGCATCAACTGGCTGGCGGGGATCATCAACGGCACCGGCAACTTCATCCTCTCGGAAATGCGCGAGAAGGGTCGTACCTTCGAAGACGTGCTGGCTGAAGCCCAGGCCCTGGGTTATGCCGAAGCCGATCCGACCTTCGACGTTGAAGGTATCGACGCCGCGCACAAGCTGACCATCCTGGCGTCCATCGCCTTTGGTATCCCGCTGCAGTTCGACAAGGCCTACACCGAAGGCATCACCAAGCTGACCACGGCCGACGTGAACTACGCCGAAGCCCTGGGCTACCGCATCAAGCACCTGGGTGTGGCGCGCCGCACCGAGGCCGGCATCGAGCTGCGGGTGCACCCGACCCTGATCCCGGCCGACCGCCTGATCGCCAACGTCAACGGCGTGATGAACGCGGTGATGGTCAATGGCGACGCTGCCGGTTCGACCCTGTTCTACGGCGCTGGCGCCGGCATGGAGCCGACCGCTTCCTCGGTAGTGGCCGATCTGGTGGACGTGGTTCGCGCCATGACCAGCGATCCGGAAAACCGCGTGCCGCACCTGGCCTTCCAGCCTGATTCCCTGTCCGATCACCCGATCCTGCCGATCGAGTCCTGCGAAAGCGCCTACTACCTGCGCATCCAGGCCAAGGATCACCCGGGCGTACTGGCCCAGGTGGCGAGCATTCTTTCCGAGCGCGGCATCAACATCGAATCGATCATGCAGAAGGAAGTGGAAGAACAGGATGGCCTGGTGCCGATGATCCTGCTGACCCACCGCGTTCTGGAGCAGCACATCAACGATGCGATTACCGCGTTGGAGGCCCTGCAGGGCGTCGTCGGCCCAGTGGTCCGTATCCGCGTCGAACATTTGAATTAATGAAGCAGCCGCAAGTGGCGAGCGGCAAGCGCCAAGTCAGAAGCTGATGTGCTTTGACTTGAGGCTTGAAGCTTGCGGCTTGAGGCTCAAACCGAAGGTTTGTCCCCATGCGCTATATCAGTACTCGTGGCCAGGCACCGGCCCTGAATTTCGAAGATGTGCTGCTGGCCGGTCTGGCCAGTGATGGCGGTCTCTATGTGCCGGAGAACCTGCCGCGCTTTACCCAGGAAGAAATCGCTTCCTGGGCCGGCCTGCCGTATCACGAGCTGGCGTTCCGGGTCATGCGCCCGTTCGTCACCGGCAGCATTCCGGATGCCGACTTCAAGAAGATCCTGGAAGAAACCTACGCGGCCTTCTCTCACAACGCCATTGCCCCGCTGCGTCAGCTGAACGGCAATGAGTGGGTGCTGGAGCTGTTCCACGGCCCGACCCTGGCGTTCAAGGACTTCGCCCTGCAACTGCTGGGGCGCCTGCTGGACTACGTGCTGGAGAAGCGCGGCGAGCGCGTGGTGATCATTGGCGCCACTTCCGGTGACACCGGTTCGGCGGCCATTGAAGGCTGCAAGCGTTGCGACAACGTCGACATCTTCATCCTGCATCCGCACAACCGTGTCTCGGAAGTGCAGCGCCGGCAGATGACCACTATCCTCGGCGAGAACATCCACAACATCGCCATCGAAGGCAACTTCGACGACTGCCAGGAAATGGTCAAGGCCAGTTTCGCCGACCAGGGCTTCCTCAAGGGCACCCGTCTGGTGGCGGTGAACTCGATCAACTGGGCGCGGATCATGGCCCAGATCGTCTACTACTTCCACGCGGCCCTGCAGTTGGGCGGCCCGGCGCGCTCCATCGCGTTCTCGGTGCCCACCGGCAACTTCGGTGACATCTTCGCCGGCTACCTGGCACGCAACATGGGCCTGCCCATCAGCCAGCTGATCGTCGCCACCAACCGCAACGACATCCTGCACCGTTTCATGAGCGGCAATCAGTACGTCAAGGAAACCCTGCACGCGACCCTGTCGCCGTCCATGGACATCATGGTCTCGTCGAACTTCGAGCGCCTGCTGTTCGACCTGCACGGTCGCAATGGCGCGGCGCTGGCGGGGTTGATGGAGAGCTTCAAGCAAGGCGGCGGTTTCAGCGTCGAAGAGGATCGCTGGAGCGAAGCGCGCAAGCTGTTCGACTCCCTGGCGGTGAACGACGAGCAGACCTGCGAGACCATCGCCGAAGTCTTCGAGCAGACCGGCGAGGTGCTCGACCCGCATACCGCGATTGGCGTCAAGGCCGCCCGTGAGTGCCGTCGCAGCCTGGATACACCGATGGTGATCCTGGGCACGGCGCACCCGGTCAAGTTCCCGGACGCGGTGGAGAAGGCCGGTATCGGCAAGGCTCTGGAACTGCCGGCGCACCTGTCCGACCTGTTCCAGCGCGAAGAACGCTGCACGGTCCTGGCCAATGACCTGAAAGCGGTGCAGGCTTTTGTCAGCCAGCACGGCAATCGTGGCAAGCCACTCTGATCCCTTGGTCTTGTCGTCCACGAAGCCCGTCTCCTGACGGGCTTTGTTTTTTCATGCGCAAGCTTGGCCCGCCAGGGGCAGGGAGGCCCGGATGATGCTTCGTCAAACGTACAGGGTAGGGCGCGTTCTGGGCCTGCTAGTGGCGAGCCTGCTGGCCTGGGCCGTGCTCTGGGGTGTCGCGCTGGCCGGCACGGCGAAGAACCTGCCCTTCAAGCTGGTGCCGGCGTTCGCCGATCTGCAGCCTCTGGCCTTGGCGCCTGCCGAACAGCAATGGTTGGCGAGGCATCCGCGCCTGAGGGTGGGGATCGCCATTGATGACTACCAGCCCATCGACATCACCCGTGACCGCAATCGCTATCAGGGCATCAGCGCCGATTACCTCGGTCTGGTGGGCGAGCGATTGGACGTGACAATGGAAGTCCTGGGGTTTTCCGAGCGCGAGCAGGCGGTCGAAGCGCTGCGTAACGGCACCATCGATGTGCTGACCAGCGCCAATGGCTATGAGCGCGGCCTTTCGGGGCTGCGCTTCACCAGCGACTACATGCCCGACAGGGCGGTGGTGGTGGTGCGCCGCGACGGGTCGAGCCCCAGTGATGATCTGGCCGGCAAGAAACTGGTGTTGTTGGACGGTTATGCCAACGCCGAACAGGTGCATGCGGCGTATCCGAACAGTCAGATCATGCTCTCGCCCAATCTTTACAGCGGCCTGGAGGCATTGAACCAGGGCGACGCCGACGCCTTCATCGGTAATGAGATCATCGTGCGTGCCTACAAGGCCCTGCGCCCTTACCTGGCGGTGCGGATTCAGGATGAAAGCCGTTTGCCGCCGACGGGCTTCGCTTTTGCCACCCGTGATGACAACGCCCTGCTGGCAGGCCTGCTGGAGCAGGCACTGCAGAGCATTGACGAATCCCTGCAGCGGGAAATACAGGCGCGCTGGACCACCGGCCTGGGGGCGAATATCTCCGGTGAGCGGATCGAGCTCAGTGCCGAGGAGCAGGCCTGGATTCTCCAGCATCCCCACGTGATGGTTGCCTCCCAGCAATATCCGCCCCATGTGTTCAAGGACAAGGAGGGGCGCTGGGCCGGTCTGAACATCGACCTGCTCAACCGTATCTCGCGCATGACCGGCCTGCATTTTGTGCACAAGGAGAGCCTTTCCACAGCGCAGACCCTGGAGTGGCTGGAGAGTGGGCAGGCGCAGATGACTTCTACCCTCACGGCCAGTGAGGACCGGCGGTTGTTCCTGAATTTCTCCCATGCCTTCGGTGGTGCCGCCTGGGTCTTTGTCGTGCGTCCCGAGGATCGCCGCCTGAGCAGCCTGGAGCAGATGGCCGGTGAGGTGCTGGCGTTGCCGGCGCGGCACACCCTTGAGAGCTACATCCGGCGCTACTATCCCGATATTCGGCTGCGCAGTGTCGACAGCTATGAGCAAGCCCGGGCCCTGGTCAGCAGTGGTGAAGCCATGGCCACCATTCAGAACGAGGTCCAGGTCCAGGCGCTGGGGTTGGGGCCCGCTGACGATGGATTGCGGGTGGGGCGCAGCGTCGAAGGTACCTGGTCGGCCGACGAGTTTTCCGTGCGCAAGGATCAACCCGAGCTGCTGAGTATCCTCAACAAGTCGCTGGAGGCGCTGCCCGTGGCGGAGCTTAGCGCCATCCGTCTCAAGTGGCTGGGGGCCACGCCGGTGCCGATGCCGGTCTGGCAGCGGGTGCCGACCTGGGTGTACTGGGCCATTTCCACCGCGCTGCTGTTCGGTCTGATTTCCCTGGCCTGGAGCAGTCGGCTCAAGCTGCAGATTCAGCAGCGATTGCAAGCCGAGCAACGGCTCAACGATCAGTTGGTGTTCATGCGGGCCCTGCTTGACGGCATCCCCAACCCGATCTTTGTCCGTGATCTGCAAGGGCGCCTGATCACCTGCAACAAGAGTTATGAACAGCAGTTGGGGACGAGCCTGGAACAGATTCGGGGGCGACAACTGACAGAGCTGGATCTGCTGCCTGCAGCCACCGCGCGCCAGCTGCATGGCGAGATCATGCAGTTGCTGGCGTCCGAGGAGTCGGTATTCGCCGACCGCCAGGTGCAGACGCGCAACGGATCGATCCACGCCTATCAATGGACGGTGCCGTTCTACAGTGCCGAGGGCCGTCTGCAGGGCTTGCTGGGTGGCTGGATCGATATCACCGAGCGCAAGCGTCTGGAGAACCAGTTGGTACAAGCGCGTCAGTCCGCCGACCAGGCCAATGCCGCCAAGAGTGCTTTTCTCTCCACCATGAGTCATGAGATCCGCACGCCGATGACCGCCATCGTTGGCTTGCTGGAACTGGAGAAAGAGCAGGCCAGGGTGCGTGGCGCGCCTTTTTCCGAGGCTCTGCGGGTGGCTTATCAGTCTGCCCAGGAGTTGATCAGCCTGATGGGGGACAGCCTTGATCTGGCCAAGATCGAGGCCGGCCATATGCAGCTGGTGCCGCAGGTCACCGCCCTCAAGCCTTTTTTCGACAGCGTCCGGCAGCTCTTCGAAGTGACTGCGCGCAACCAGGGCGTGCATTTGCAGCTGGTCTTCCACGAGGAAGCCCGGGGGCGTTATCTCTTTGATCCGTTGCGCTTGCGCCAGGTGCTGCACAACCTGTTGAGCAACGCCTTGAAGTTCACCGCTGAAGGTGAAGTGCGGGTGACGGTGGAGCGCCAGCCGGATGAGTCCGGTATCCCGTGTCTGCGTATCAGCGTCGCGGATACCGGCCCGGGAATCAGTGCCGAGCAGCAAGCGAGGATATTCACGCCCTTTGTCCAGGCCGATGCCATGACCTCTTCAACCTATGGCGGCACCGGGCTGGGTCTGAGCATCTGCCGGCAGTTGATCGAGTTGATGGGCGGGCGCATTCACCTGCTGAGTGAGCCAGGAGCCGGAACCGTTGTTGTCATCGAGCTGTATCTGGAGCGGGTCAGCGAGGATCTCGATCCGCAAGTCTCGCCGCCTGCCGAGCGTCCGCCGAGCCGCAGCATCGAAGTGCTGGTGGTGGATGACTTGAGCGCCAACCGCATGGTCCTGAGCCAGCAGCTGATGTTTCTCGGGCATCGGGTCGTGGCCTGTGACAACGCCCGTGAGGCGTTGCAGCGCTGGCGCTCCGGGACCTTTGATGTGCTGATGACCGATTGCAACATGCCGGGCATGAGTGGCTACGCCCTGACCGAGGCCATCCGCCAGATCGAGGCGCAGGAAGGGCGTTCGCCCTGCCCGGTGATCGGTTGCACGGCCAACGCGTTCGAAGACGAGCGCGAGCGTTGTGAGCGCGCCGGCATGGATCAGTTGCTGGTCAAGCCGGTGACCCTGGATCAGTTGGCCCAGTCTCTGGCCCGTTTCCTGCCGTCGCCATCCTTCAACATCCAGACCTTGCGCGGCATGACCCAGGCCGACGAACACGTGTTGCAGCGCATGTTGCAGGAGCTGTTGCGTAACCTTGCCCAAGAGCAGCAAGCGCTGGAAGAGGCTTTGGCGGTGCTGGATTGGGAGCGCCTGAGAGGCACCTTGCATCGGCTCAAGGGTGTGTGCTGCCTGATCGACGCCTTGCCCCTGGCCAAGGCCTGTATCGAGCTGGAGGTGCTGGTCAAGGAGCGCCAGGAGCAGGCGCTGGGCCGTCAATGGCCGCTGCTGCTTGAGGTCATGGGGATTTTACGCAGCGATATTCAGATGGCTCTGGACGAATAAGACTTGTCCTATGTGTGATTAGGACTTGTCTGATTACCGTATCGGCCCGTAGTGGACTGTTCCCACCTGCGCCGATCGGAGGTTGCCCCATGCATTCGCTAAAAGTGCTGATTCTCGAAGACAACTCGTTCCAATTGATGGCCTTGCACCAGATGCTCAACGCCAATGGTGTCTTCAACGTGCTGACCGCCGAGAACCAGCAGTCCGCGCGGCGCTCGCTGGACAGCAAGGGGCCGGTGGATATCGCCATCTGCGATCTGTACCTGGAGCAGACCGATGGCCTGGAGTTGATCCGCGAACTGGCCCAGCAGCAACTGGCCAAGGCCCTGATCATTCTCAGCGACGCAGAGCCGGATGTCCTTGAAGGTACAGCCGGCATGGCTCGCGAGTTGGGCTTGAAAGTGCTCGCGTGCTTGCCCAAGCCGGCTTCGGCTGCTGTGCTCGGCGACTTGCTCTGTGCCTATCAACAGCACGCCAGGGCAGCCGGCCCCGAACTGAACCAGACATTGCTCCGGGACTTGCTGGGCCTTGAGCCCTTTGTCTTCGAGGACGTGACTCAGGATGAGGGGCTTGCGGCGGTGCTGGGTTGTGGGGTTGCGCATTTTCAGCCGGTCATCCATGAGCATGGCGAGCTTCAAGGTGTCGAGGCGCTAGCACGCTGGCAGCATCCTGAGCGGGGCCTGCTGATGCCCGGCGAATTTCTTCCGCTGATCGAGTTCGCCGGCCTGCAAGAGGTCTTCACCTGGCACATGCTGGAGCAGGCACTGGAACTGGTGGCCGGGGTGAAACTGGTGCTGGGCTACTGGCTGCCGGTTGCCGTGAACATTCCCACCGGCATCCTCGAGCGGCCGTTGTTCCCCCGTCAGTTGGAGGCGTTGCTGAGGCGCTTCGAAGTGCCGGCCCGGATGCTGACCCTGGAAGTCATCGACACCACGCAACTGCAGACCGATACCGCCCATGTGGAGGCGCTGCTGCGCCTGCGGATGATTGGTTGCAAGTTGTCCATCGGCGATTTCGGCACCGGTGGAACCAGCCTGCAGCGCTTGCTGGAGTTGCCGTTCACCGAGCTGAAGATCCCTCCGGTGTTTGTCGCCGGCATGGCCGCGGATGAGCGCAAGCGGGCGCTGGTCGGCGGTGCGATGAACATGGCGCGACGCATGTCCCTGGGGGTGGTGGTGACCGGTATCGAGACCGAGTCCGACTGTGTGGCGGCCAGGGGCCTGGGGGCGGCTCATCTGCAGGGTTGTTTCATCGCCCCGCCGATGAGCGCCGCCCAGATGCGCCAATGGCTGGCCGAGACCCCAGGCGTGGGCAGCAATGGCCTGGATGGGCAGGCCGCCGGTCTGTGTGCTTAAGGTCGCTGCCCGTAGCGCCTAGGACAGCCCGTGTTCCTGGACATAGATGTACAGCGCGGCTTCGCTGGCCAGGCCCAGTTTGCGCATGGCGCTGACTTTCTGCGCGCTGACCGTCTGTTTGCTGCGGTTGAGCTGAGTGGCGATGGTTCCCACTGCATGGCCGGCGGCCAGCAGGCGGATCACTTCCAGTTCCCGGGGCGACAACTGATCCTTGGAGACCAGTCGATCCGGTCCCACTTCACCGGCAAGGCTCAATGCTCGCTTGATGGCCTGGGCCACATAGCGTTTGTGCTGTCGCGCATGGGCAATGGCTGACGGCAGTTCATCGGCCAGGCTGGCCTTGCTCAGCAACCCCATCACCCCCAGGTCGAGGATCGAGCGAAACAGCCCGGCGTGATTGAGCATGGTCACCACCACGATGGGCAGGTCGGGATGATGCCGGCGCAATTGCTCGATCAGGCGCAGGCCGTCGTTCTGCTGCTCCTCGGGCATCATGAAGTCCGTGACCAGCACGTCGCACTCGACTTCCTGCATCAGCTGGCTCAGGGCAGAAGGCGAGCGGGCTTCACCGACAATGGCCAGGCTGTCGTCCTGCTCCAGCACGGCACGCAAGCCAATCAGGAAGATCGGATGATCGTCGGCAAGGATGATGCGCAATTTGTTGTTCGACATTGCTTTCAAAGCTTGGGCTCCAATGCAACGGCGGCGTGGTTTGCGCCTGGTCGGCCGTTTTATATCTGTCATGTTACCCGTGCATGCTCGAATGACTCAGGTCGGCAGCAGTAGGTGTGGCGAACTTTCTTCTCTGAGCGATGGTCACTTGAATGTCAGAAAGCTACCGGCATTTTTGTTTTCGAACCTCTAATTCGAGCTATTGAGTGGTGATCTAGATGGAAAGTATCAGTCTTTTGTTGAGCGAGTCGCTGAGTCCGTACCAGGTCACACTGACGCCTTGCGGCGGCCATGGCGAATGCCTGGTGACCCTGAAGAACGCGGCTGGCGCCATGGTCTTGGAGCGTGAGGTCAATCAGGCCCAGCTCACCGACAAGCGCCTGCTTACCGACGTAGTCGATGGTCTGCACCGTGACGTGCTGATCGCCGAAGGCCGGCTGGAACCCTGTGTGATCGCCGCGTTGCGCCATGCAGCTGAAGGCAAGGTGTTCGATCAGCGCAACTGATGCAAATTTTTGCGGAACCTTCCTGTCACCCGGTCAGTCAGACTCAGTATCAGCAGGATCAGGCATTGTGCTCCGGTGCTTGTAGCCGGCTGATACCGGTCGTCAAAGACCGCGTTTAACCCCGAGTCGTCTCCCCACTTCTCGGGGTTTCTTTTTGCCCGGGATTTGTCAGTGGTCGTGCAGATCGCGGAAATAGGCCCGGGCGTCGGCACGGTATGGGTCGCGCATCTCCGGCTCCAGCCAGGCGGCATACAGCTCAACCAGGCGATCCTCACGCAGCTTGAGCAGGGCCTGGTTGATCCGGGCTATGGCTTGTCGCCCTTGGGCGGTCTTGCTGCAGCCGATATGGATCTCCTGATACTGCTGGGTGCCCTGGATCGGATAGAACTCCAGCTCCTGCGGGTCCATGCCTTGCTGCATTGCCTGGTAGCGAATTTCCGGCCAGTAGCCCAGCAACACACGCAGGCGCCCCAGGCGCTGCATCTGCAACAGGCTGCCCAGGGCGTCGTTGCCGTGGTGGGCATTGACCGAGTCCGCGGGGGCTGCTTGCAGCAGGTTATCGACTTGCTGGCCATAGCTGCGCTCGGCAACCACTCCGACTTTTTCCTGGCCGCTGGCGAGCAGGGCGCGCAGATCGACCTTGCCCTCCCGGACGAACGGGGTCAGGTGTTCATGGTCGGCGCGGCGGATCACCAGGCCATTGCTCAGGACTCGGAAGCTGGTGATGGAGAAGGTCACCCACTGTTCGCGCTCCTTGTTCATGATCAGCGACGGGTCGCAGACGAAGGTCGGCTCGCGCAGCATCTGCAAGCCCCGGGCGCGATTGACCCGCACTATCTGTTGTGGGTACTCCGGCAGGCTGGCGATCAGTTGCGGCATCAGCAGGTCGATGACCCCTTGTCCTTTCTGCTCGCCCTCGAAAATGCTCAGCGGCGGCAGGTCTCGCAGCAGCCAGAACAGCGTCTCCTTGGGTTCGCTGGAGGCGTTCGGCAGCCACAGCAGGGCGAGCAGAAACGTCACGCAGCACCTAAGGCGACGGCGTAGGAAGGGTGGATGGGCGCCGGACAGGGCGCTGATGGAAAACCGGTTTTTCAGCTTAGATCGCCCCAGAGTTGCGCAAGTGTTGGATCTGTTCGCTGCTGTAGCCCAGGCTCGCCAGGACTTCTGTCGAATGCTCGCCGAGCTCGGGGCCGACCCAGTCCGCGGAGCCGGGCGTCTCAGAGAGTTTCGGCACGATGCCGGGCATCTTGAAGGGCTTGCCGTCGGGCAGTTTGGCCTGGAGGAACATTTCCCGAGCGAGGAACTGCGGGTCGTGGAACATGTCCTCGGCGCTGAAGATCCGGCTCGCCGGGACGTCAGCCTGATTCAGCTGCTGCAGTACCTGGTCCAGGGGCAGGGAGGCCACCCAGCGGTCGATCACGCCATAGAGTTCATCGCGGCGGGTATCGCGTCCGTCGTTGCTGGCCAGGGCGGGATCGTTGGCCAGGTCGTCGCGACCGATAAGCAGCATGAAGCGCTTGAAGATCGCATCGCCGTTGGCGCCGATCTGCACATGCTTGCCATCGGCGCTGGTGTGGATCGAAGACGGGGTAATGCCGGGCATGATGTTGCCGCTGCGCTCGCGGATAAAACCGAACACGTCGAACTCCGGAACCATGCTTTCCATCATGGCGAAGATCGCCTCATACAGCGCCACGTCCACCACTTGCCCCTGGCCGCCGTTGACCTCGCGATGACGCAGGGCCATCAGCGCGCCGATCACGCCCCACAGGGCCGCGATGGAGTCGCCGATGGAAATCCCGGTGCGTACCGGCGGACGATCCTCGAAGCCGGTGATATAGCGCAGGCCGCCCATGGACTCGCCCACGGCGCCGAAGCCCGGCTGGTCCTTCATCGGGCCGGTCTGGCCGAAGCCCGACAGGCGCACCATCACCAGTTTGGGGTTGAGGGCGTGCAACACGTCCCAGCCCAGGCCGAGCTTTTCCAGGACCCCGGGGCGGAAGTTTTCGATCAGGATGTCGGCTTCGGCCAGCAGTTGCTTGAGCACCGCCAAGCCTTCGGGATGCTTGAGGTTCAGGGTCAGGGATTTCTTGTTGCGGGCCTGGACGAACCACCACAGCGAAGTGCCTTCATACAGCTTGCGCCACTTGCGCAGCGGATCGCCGCCGTCCGGAGACTCGACCTTGATCACCTCGGCACCGAACTCGGCGCAGATGCGCGAGGCGAAGGGGCCGGCGATCAAGGTGCCGAGTTCGATCACTTTCAATCCGGCGAGGGGCTTGCTGAGGCTGTTCATGGGGCATCCGCTGGGCAGGAAAATCCGCCTAGCCTAGACCATTGGTTGCCATTAAGGCAGCGCTGGACGGTGGCCTTCATTCATTATTTTCAGGTCGATGGCGGGATAATTGTGCTTCTCATTCTCTTGGGTGGCGGGTTTAATGGCGCCTTTCATGAGAAGGGCGGTTGCAAATCCTTCGATCTGGTCTATGCCCCGTGACAGGTTCGACGTTTTGTTCCGAGTGGATTGATAGAAAACTATTGTTACAAATACCCCATTAAAAAATTACATGTGATGAATTGAAAGTCTTACATGTGATGCTCTAGTCTGTGCGCCATGGAAAACAAATCCTCAGCCCATTACCAACGTTTATTCCGCCAGCGCCTGCGTGATCAGGGCTTGGTGAAAAAGGAAGTCTGGATACTGCCCGAGAACGCCCAGGCGTTGCTGGCGGTTGAACGCAAACTGCGTCAGCCCTTTGACGGGCTGGCTCCTGTGGAAAAGGATGGAGAAATGAGCATGCCGCAGATCTGGAATGCCCGATCGCTGTGCCAGGCCCTGATGGCCACCGAGTTGTTCAGCAGCGGCGAAGCCAGCATTGAACTGCTTGAAGGCGCCGAACCGAGCTTGCACGTGACCATGCGCGAATACGGCGACCTGCCGCTGTTTGTCGCCCTGTCCGGCGAGCAGATCCTGGTCGAAGCCCTGCTCTGGCCGCAAAGCGAAGTCACCGATGTGCAAGCCTTCAATGAAGAAGTGCTGCTCAGCCGCCAGTTGTTCCCGCTGTCGAGCATCGGCCTGGAAACCGGCTTGGGCGGCGAGCGCTTCTACATGATGTTCGGTGCGCTCAGCGCCACCTCGATCCTCTCCAACGTGCTTTACGAGATCGAAACCCTGGCCAGCAACGTGATCAGGGCTACCGAGGCCTATGAAGGCTACCTGAAGGCTCAGGCCTGACCTGGAGGAATGCACATGAACGTATGGAGCAAGTTGCTTACCGCCCTGCGCGGTGGCGCCAATGAGGCGGGCGAAGCCATGGTGGACAGCCAGGCCCTGAGGATTCTGGATCAGGAAATCCGCGACGCCGACCAGGAACTGCGCAAGTCCAAGGAAGCCCTGGCCGAAATCATGGCCCGGCAGAAACTCGCCGCCGAGCGCGCCAACGGCAGCGCGGCGAAGATCGCCGAGTATGAAAGCTACGCCCTCAAGGCCCTGGAAGCGGGTAATGAAAATCTTGCCCAGGAAGTGGCGCAGAAGATCGCCAATCTGGAAAATGACCTGGCGGTCGAGCGCGAGCAGGCCGATGGCTTTGCCGCCAGCGTGGCCCAATTGCGCAAGGCTGTGACCCAGGCCGAAGGCAATATCAAACATCTGAAACAACAGGTGGATACCGTCAAGGCCACCGAGAGCGTGCAGAAGGCCCAGCAGGCCGTGGCCCAGCGCTACGGTGGCTCGCAGAGCAAGCTGCACACCGCGGTGGAGTCCCTGGAGCGGATCAAGCAGAAGCAGGCCGAGCGTGCGGCGAAGATGGAAGCCGCAGCGGAGCTGGCCAGCACCAGCAACCCCGACGATGCCCTGGACGCCAAGTTGCGCGAGGCCGGGATCGTCGCCGGCAGCACCAGCGCCGACAGCGTGCTGGCGCGCCTCAAGGATCGCAACAAGTCCTGATTCATCGTTGTGTTGTAGGGGCGGGGCCGATGGGCCTTGCCCGGCTTTTTCAGGGATAGGAAAGCAATGGAAATCTTCCTGCAGACAGTGTTGTCGTTCCCCACAGTGCTGTTCAGCTTCATGCTCTGCCTGGCGGTAATCTACTGGGCCGTGGTGGCCATGGGCATGCTCGAGGTCGATCTGCTGGACTTCGAGGCTGATTCGCTGCTCGAAGGCGCCCATGCCACTGAAGGCCTGGCCGGGCTGCTGATCAAGTTCAAGCTCAACGGGGTGCCGGTCACCCTGGTGCTGACCCTGCTGATGTTCTTCAGCTGGTTTTTGACCTATTTCGCCGAACTCTACGTCCTCAGCCACCTGCCCCTGGGTTGGCTGCGTTATCCCCTGGGCCTGTTGCTGGCTGTGGTTGCGCTGTTTCTGGCGGCCCCCATCAGCGCGGCCATCTGCCGTCCGCTGCGTCCGCTGTTTCACAAGATGGAAGCCACCAGCAGCCAGTTGGTGCTGGGGCAGACCGCCGTGGTACGCAGCGGCAGAGTCACCCTGGAGCACGGCGAAGCCGTGCTCGAGAACGGCGGCGCGGGCCTGATCCTGCGTGTGCGTGCCGATGAGGCGCGAGCTTTCAAACGCGGCGATCGCGTCGTGTTACTGGAGTATCTGGAGGCGCAACACGCCTATCGGGTCATTACCGAGGACGAGTTTCGCGGCCTCTGAGCCCGGGCTTCCTCAGAATCAAAGGAGATTGATTGCATGAATTTACCGTCGCTGCTGCCCATCCTGCTCGGGATCGGCCTCGTCGTACTGGTGGTCTTCGGCCTGTTGGCCCTGTTCAAGGCCTTCTATATCAAGGTCCCCCAAGGCACGGCGCTGATCGTCAACGACATGTCCTCGACGCCCAAGGTGCACTTCACCGGCGCCCTGGTGTACCCGGTCATCCACCTCAAGGAGTTCATGCGGATCTCGCTGATCACCCTGGAAGTCGACCGTCGGGCCAAGGATGGTCTGATCTGCCGCGACAACATGCGCGCCGACATCACCGTGGCTTTCTACCTGCGGGTCAATGAAACCCAGGAAGACGTGCTCAAGGTGGCCAAGGCCATCGGTGTCGACCGTGCCTCCGACCGCGCCGCGGTCAACGAGCTGTTCAACGCCAAGTTCTCCGAAGCGCTGAAGACCGTGGGCAAGCAGTTCGACTTCGTCCAGCTGTTCGAAAACCGCCAGGACTTCCGCGACCGCATCATTGAGATCATTGGCAACGACCTCAACGGCTATGTGCTGGAAGACGTGGCCATCGACTACCTGGAGCAGACCGCCAAGCATTCCCTGGACCCGAGCAACATCCTCGACGCCGAAGGTATCCGCAAGATCACCGAGCTGACCGCGGCGCAGAACGTCATCACCAACGAACTGGAGCGCAACCAGGAACTGGCGATCCAGAAGAAAAACGTCGAGACCCGCGAAGCCTCGCTGTCGCTGGAGCGCCAGCAGGCCGACGCCGAAGCACGGCAGAAGCGCGAGATCGAAACCATCCGCGCCCGCGAGGAAGCCGAGACCGCCAAGGTCAAGGAAGAAGAGCGCCTGAAGGCCGAGCAAGCACGCATTCAGTCGCAGCAGGAAATCGACGTGCGCACCGAGAACCATCAGCGCGAAGTCGAAGTGGCCCAGCAGAACCGTCAGCGTGCGGTGGTCATCGAAGTGGAGAAAGTCACCCGCGCCAAGGACCTGGAAGTAGTGGCCCGCGAGCGTGAAGTGGAACTGCAGCGCATCGAGAAAGAAAAGGCTCTGGAAGAGCAGCGCAAGAACATCGCCACCGTGATCCGTGAGCGGGTAGCGGTCGAGAAGACCGTGGCCCAGGAAGAAGAGCGGATCAAGGAAGTACGCGAAATTTCCGAAGCCGAACGCGCCAAGCAAGTGGTGGTGATCCAGGCCCAGGCCGAAGCCGAGCAGGATCTGGTGCGTCAGGTCAAACAGGCCGAAGCCGACGAGACTCGCTCCAAGCACAAGGCCGTGGAGATCAACAACCTGGCCCAGGCCGAACTGGAAGCGGCGGCCAAACAGGCCGAAGCCAAGAAGCGCCTGGCCGAAGGCCTGGAAGCCGAGCGCGCCGCGCCTGGTCTGGCCGATGCCCGCGTGCTGGAAATCACCGCAGCGGCCCAGGAAAAAGAAGGCCTGGCGCAAGCCCGCGTCCGCACCGAGCAGCTGATTGCCGAAGCTCGCGGCGAGCAGGAAAAAGGCCTGGCCGACGCCCGCGTCATGGAAGCCCAGGCGGCTGCCAAAGAGAAGGACGGCCTGGCGGAAGCCAAGGTCATGGAAGAGAAGCTCGGTGCTCAAGCCCGTGGCGAAGAGCAACTGGGCGCGGCCAAGGCCAAGGCCACCAAGGACCTGGGTTCGGCCGAAGCCGAAGTGCTGCTGCAGCGTCTGAACGCCGAAGCCGAAGGCCTGGGCAAGAAGTTCGGTGCCCTGGATTCCCTCAGCGACAGCGCTCGCCAGCACGAAGAGTTCCGCATGCAACTGGAGAAGAACTTCGAGGAAGCGATGGCCGCCATCGCCGCCAACAAGGACATCGCCAAGGACCAGGCCGAAGTGCTGTCCGCCGCCCTCAGCAAGGCCAAGATCGAGATCGTCGGCGGCGAAGGCGACTTCTTCAATTCCTTCGCCAAATCGCTGTCGGTGGGCAAGGCCATCGAGGGCGTGGTGGGCAAGAGCCCGGTGGTCCAGGACGTCCTGGCACGCCTGCTCAACGGCAAGGGCGCACCGGCCGTTGCCGCTGAACTGGCCGCCGCTGCCGTCTCGCGCAAGGCCGAGGCGCCGTCTGCCGAAGCCTGACCCACACCTGACACACCTGTAGCCGCTGCCGAAGGCTGCGACCGACTCCGTAGGAGGCGCAGCCCTTGAGGGCCTTCGGGCCCTCAAGCACGCAGCCCGCGGCAGCGGCTACCGGCCTTGTGTCGGGTACCGGGCTCCAGGTTTGAGGAGCCCGCTTTTTTTGCACACCGCCGTAGATCCAGGAAGGCCACGATGTCGGACGCTCAAGTCGCAACTCCCCCGCAGGACGTATTGGACAAGGCCGTCGCCGAAGGCGGCGCCTATGAGGTGCTGCACAAGCGCCTGCTGGACCAGGGCCAGCGCCTGCGGGCCACCACCGACGACCTCAACCAGAGGCGTCTCGACGAGTTCGGCAACAGCCGCATGGAAGTGGTCGGGCGGGTGCGCATCCGCACCGAGAACAACTGCATCGCCCGGGACATCGTCCAGGTCGGCGACTGCCTGTTGTTCGGCTACAACGTGTTCATCGGCCTGAAGAAGGAAACCAGCGTCGCCGACGTGTTTTCCCTCTATCGGCTGGTGGAAGAGGGCGAAGGCTACGAAGCCGAGCCCGTGCCCCTGGAAGGCAGCTTCCTGGCGGCCCAGGGCTTCCTCAACGATTTCAACGAGCTCTACACCTATTACAAGAACACCCGCCTGCTGCAACTGGCGATCCGTGACGGCAAGCTGCTGGCGAGTTTCCAGATTGGCGAGCGCGTCACCGATGTGCGGGTGTTCCGCTGGTCGATCTCGGTGGACGGACGGGATGTCCGGTACATCGACAACCGCGGCGAGCGGGATATCGCCCTGCCGGCGCCCTTCGATTTCGAATGGAAGAAGGCCACCCGCGAGATGGTGGTCGAAGGCCGCTTCCCGCACCTGAACATCCTCGACACGGTGTTCGTCGAAACCATCGGCGGCGACCTGACCATCAAGGTCGAGAACAACACCGAGTCGGGCCTGGGCATCTACCGCGAAGAGGTGCTGGACAAGACCCAGTCCCTGGACGATTCGCAGATCGAATTCGCCCGCCTGGGCAGCCTGATCCTGCTCAAGGTCCTGCCGTACCGCGAAGAGCAGTGGCGCTACCTGGTGTTCAACAGCCTGACTCGCCAGGTGGAGCGCATCGACGCCATCGGCCTGGCCTGCGTGCAGTTGCCGGAAGACCACGGGATCATCTTCCCCGGTGGCTATTACCTGCAGAGCGGCGAGTACAAGACCTTCGAACAGTCCATGGACGGCATGCGCTTCAAGCGTTCGGTACGCTCGCCCAACGGTGAAGATGTGCAGTACATCTTCTACCACCCAGAGCAGGGCCGCTCGGTGCTGCTGACCTACAACATGATCAACCGCCAGTTGCAGAACCCGCTGTTCGGCCACGGTTACGCGCGCCTGGAAGACGGGCGCATGGTGATCTTCGCCGCCGAAGGCGACGAGCCGACCCGGGTCCACCCGATGCAGATCTGGCAGACGCCGTTCTTCACCGAGGAATACGCCGCGCGGCAACCGACCCGCAGCGGTTTCCTGGGGCGCATTGGCAACGCCGAACTGGTGCGTAGCGTTTCCGATCTCTACGACCTGTGCCGCGAGATCGATACCCCGGCGGTGTCGGTGCAGCGTTATTCGTTGCTGTGCCAGAACACCCGGCGCCTGTTCGATGTGTATCACTGGCTGGGCAGCGCCGAGCTCGAAGGCCTGGCCCCATTGCTGCGCGAGGTGGCCTCGACCTCGGAGCTGGTGCTGGATGAATACGAGAAAGTCGAAAGCATCCGCCGCCAGTCGGACCAGGCCATGGTGGCCGCCGAGGCCAAGCAGAAAGCCCTGCTCGACAGCCTGCTGGTGGACAGCTGGGACCAGGTGCAGAGCTTCGTCGATGCGCTCAACGGCATCACTGCCCAGCGCGGCCTGCTGCTGACCATTCGCGACTACCGCTACATCGACGTGGCGCGCATCGACGCCATGGAAGCCGATTTGCTCAAGGCCCAGGAGCGCACCGCCGCCGGCACCGCGACCTTCCTGGCCAGCGATCAGGCTCTGCAGCCCTTCGTCACCCAGCTGGAAACCCTCGACGCCCAGGCGCAGAAAGCCGAGACCGTGGCTCAGCTCAGCGAGCCCTTGGGGGCCTTGCAAGCCATGGCTGGCGATCTGGACATGCTGTCGAGCCTGATGGCCTCGTTGCAGATCGAAGACGCCACCCAGCGCACCCGGATCATCGAATCCATCTCGCAGATCTACGCCCGCCTGAACCAGGCCAAGGCCCGCGCCGAACAGCGGCGCAAGGGCCTGGGCTCGACCGAGACCGTGGCCCAGTTCGGGGCCCAGTTCAAACTCTTCAGCCAGGGCATCACCAATGCCCTGGCCCAGGCCCAGGACCCCGAGCGCTGCGACGAGCAACTGTCGCGCTTGTTGGTGCAGTTGGAGGAGTTGGAGAGCCGCTTCGGCGATCACGAACAGTTTCTCGGCGACATCCTCGGCAAGCGTGAGGAGTTGCTGGAAACCTTCGAGGCCCACAAGCAATCGCTGCTCGACGAGCGCCAGCGCAAGGCCCAGGGCCTGCTGGATGCGGCGCGGCGGATTCTCGACAGCCTCGGCCGGCGCACCGCCAAGTTCACCCAGGCCGAGGAGCTCAATGCGTTCTTCGCCGCCGACCCGCTGATCCTCAAGCTGCGGGAGCTGGCCGAGCGCCTGCGCGAGCTCAAGGACAGCGTCAAGGCTGACGACGTCGAGTCGCGCCTCAAGGGCGCCCGGGATCAGGCCGTTCGGGCCCTGCGCGACAAGACCGAGCTGTTCGAAGAGGGCGGCAACGTCATCAAGCTGGGGCCGCGTCATCGCTTCAGCGTCAACACCCAGGAGCTGGACCTGACCCTGATGCCCCGGGGCGACGAACTGCACCTGCACCTCACCGGCACGGATTTCCTCGAACCTCTGCGCGACCCCGAGCTGGAAGCCCTGCGCGACTTCTGGCAGGTGGCCCTGGAGTCGGAATCGGCCCAGCTGTACCGCGCTGAGTACCTGGCCGGGCAAGTGCTGGACGCTGCCGACCGGGGCGTGGAAGGGCTGAGCCTGGAAAGCCTGAAACCCTTGCTGGCGCAGCCTGAGGAATTGGCGCGGGTGATCCGCGACTTCGCCGCGCCGCGCTACAAGGAAGGCTACGAAAAGGGCATTCACGACCACGATGCGGCGGCGATTCTGTTGCAGTTGCTACCGCTGCGCGACAGCGCCGGCCTGCTGCGCTTCGGCGCGGCGGCGCGGGCCTTTGCCACGCTGTTCTGGGGCCGCCAGCAGCACCAGCCGCAACCGCAGCAATGGGTCGAGCGGGCCCGCACCAGCCGGCATATTCAGCAGCTGTTCGGGCGTCGAGAAGGCTTGCTGCAGTTGCAGGAGGAAATCCTCGCGGCACTGAGTGACTGGCATCAGCAGCACGCCTTCACCCTGGCCGCCGAGCTGTTGCCCGAAGCCGCCGAGTACCTGGTTCAGGAACTGGCCGCAGAACGCATCGAATTCACCTTCAGCAAATACGCCAAGCAACTGCAGGAAGCCCTGACCTTGCGTCTGCAGGGCGCGCGGATGTGGGACGACTACCAGCAGGCCTTGGCGCGGCTGGTGGAGCGGCCTGCTGCACAGTGGGCATTGACCGAGAACTGGCTCTCGGCCCTGTGCGCCGAGGGCGAGTTCGCCGAGTGGAGCGACTACGTACCCGAGGCGGTGGCCCTGTCGCTGCTGCGGGAAGACTTTGCCAAGCGCATCACTGAAGTCGACCTGCGGTTCAGCGTCGGCAACCTGATGGGCGAACACCCGCGCATTCACGAGCGCAGCCTGTCTCTCACCGTGGATGGTTTCTTCGCTCGCCTGCGGGCCCACCGCGAGCAGTTCCTGCCCGGCCTGCAGCGCTACCAGGCGCTGCGCCAGGGCATCATCAGTCGTGAGCGCTCGGCCCTGCGCCTGAGCGAATTCAAGCCGCGGCCGCTGAGCTCGTTCGTGCGCAACAAGCTGATCAACGATGTGTACCTGGGCTTTATCGGCGACAACCTGGCCAAGCAGATGGGCACCGTGGGCGAGAACAAGCGCACCGACCTGATGGGGCTGTTGATGCTGATTTCGCCACCGGGCTACGGCAAGACCACCCTGATGGAATACGTGGCGCACCGCCTGGGCCTGATCTTCATGAAGATCAACGGCCCGGCCCTGGGTCACCAGGTGCGTTCCCTGGACCCGGCCCAGGCGCCGGACGCTACTTCGCGCCAGGAACTGGAGAAGCTCAACCTGGCTCTGGAGATGGGCAACAACGTGATGCTCTATGTCGACGACATCCAGCACACCCACCCGGAATTCCTGCAGAAATTCATCTCGCTGTGCGACGGCACCCGGCGCATCGAAGGCGTGTGGAAAGGCCGCACCAAGACCTACGACATGCGCGGCAAGAAGTTCTGCGTGGTGATGTCGGGCAACCCGTACACCGAGTCTGGCGAGGTGTTCAAGATCCCCGACATGCTGGCCAACCGGGCCGACATCTATAACCTCGGCGACACCCTGGGCGGCATGCAGGAAGCCTTCGCCCTGAGCTACATCGAGAACGGCCTGACCTCCAACCCGGTGCTGGCACCCCTGGCCACCCGCGACATGGCGGACGTCTACCGCTTTGTCGCCAAGGCCGAAGGCAAGGCCTTCTCCAGCAACGAACTGAGCCACAGCTACAGCGGCGCCGAGATCAACGAAATCACCACCACCCTGCAACGCCTGATGCAGGTGCGCGACGTGGTGCTGCGGGTCAACCAGCAGTACATCGCCAGCGCCGCCCAGGCCGACCAGTACCGCAGCGAGCCGCCGTTCAAGCTGCAGGGCAGCTACCGCAACATGAACAAGATGGCCGAGAAAATCTCGGCGGTGATGAACGACGCCGAGCTCCTGCAACTCTTGGCCGACCACTACCAGGGCGAATCCCAGTTGCTGACCACCGGCGCCGAGGAAAACCTGCTCAAGCTCGCCGAACTGCGCGGTAACCAGACCCCGGAGCAGCGCGAACGCTGGACCCAGATCAAGCGCGACTTCGTGCGCAACCGCTCCATGGGCGGCAGCGACAGCGATGTCGGCACCCGGATGGTGGCCCAGCTCAACGATCTGGTGGAAGGCGTACGCGGTCTGGCCCGGCCCGCGCAGCAGCATGACCTGCGCGCGGTGCTGGAAAACCTCTCCGAGCACCTGGAGAACAGCTTCCTGCCGCTGATCAAGGTCATGCACAAGAAGATCGACGTCGACCTGCACAGCCACCAGCGCATTGGCGACATCGCCACGCGGGTGGACGAATTGAGCCGCATGCTCAGCCACGGTGATGTGCCGACCCTCAAGGACTCCCAATAGTAGGAGCCGGCTTGCCGGCGAACAGCCAAGGATCACGACATGGATTTTGCCCACCTGGACCAGCAGCTGCGCGACAGCCTGCTGGACCTGAAACTGAGCAACGAAGAGCGGGACGAACTGCGCCAACTGGGCAGCGAACTCAGTGCCGATCAGGTGCGTTACCTGCGCAATCGAGCTTTCGATCTGGTACGGGAACTGAGCCTGGCAGACAGCGCCAATGTGCTGCCGGCGTTGAAATGGCTGGAGCAGGTGGTCAAGACCCTGGACGCCAACAGCGCCCCGGTGCGCGACATGGCCAGCGCCCACTTCAGCCCCGGTGAAGACTGCCGGCGCAAGATCCGCGACCTGTGCCGCCAGGCCCGGATCTCGGTGGATATCTGCGTGTTCACCATTTCTGACGATCAACTGAGCGACGAAATCCGCGCCTGCCACCAGCGCGGCGTGGCCGTGCGGGTGATCAGCGACAGTGAAAAGCAGTTCGATGTCGGCAGCGATATCGCCGGGTTACGCGAGGCCGGGGTGCCGGTGCGGATCGACGACACGCCGTTCCACATGCACCACAAGTTCGCCGTGTTCGATGGCCGGACCCTGCTCAACGGCAGTTTCAACTGGACCCGCAGCGCCACCACCGGCAACGAGGAAAACCTGCTGGTGATCGACCATCCGCAACTGGTGGCCAGTTACCTCAAGGAGTTCAACGAGCTCTGGAGCCGCTACGCGCCGCGTTAAGGCGTGCAGCGGCGGGCCAGTACTCGGCCTCAGGCGGCGTTCGGCTGACTCCAGAGGCTGTTCTCGGCCAGCCTGTCGAGGAGTTTCTGGCGCAACCTATGGGCCTGTTCGGGGGCGCTCTGACTCAGGGTTTCCAGGGCCAGGTGCAACTGCTGCAGCGGGTTTTCGCTGTTAAACAGGCTGCCCAGTTCCAGGCCGGCAATTGCTTCTTCGAAACGTTGCTGGCGGATATGGTTCAGCAGCGTGGCGTGGCTCAACTGGTTGGCATAGGACAGGTTCTGTTCCAGGCGGCTCTTGAGCTCGGCGGCCTTTGCCTGCTCGTCGATGTAGAGGTAGACCAGTGCCAGCTGTGCCAGGTGGTAGTTTTTTTCCGCTGGGTCCAGGGCCGCATTCTGAGCTTCGTCGTCGAGCGCTTGCACGGTCTGGTCCAGCAGTTCGATGGCTGGCCGGGTCTGTTCCAGGTCGTGCAGCAATTTGGCCTGTGCTGCCTGTTTCACCGGGCGATCGGCGTATTCGAGCTGGGTGTTGAGGTGCGCCACTTCCTCAAGGCCGTTGCGGATCAGCTCGCTGTCGCGGCGCTCGGGCGCCAGGGCAGCCTGCACCCACAACTGGGTTTCCACGATCAGCAGGCGATACCACGGCCATTGCTCAGCGCCACGCCAGGTCTCCAGTGTCAGCAGGGCCTGCTCCAGCAGGTGGGCGCACCAATGCGGGTGCTCCTCGAAGTAGGTGCGCCACACAGAGAGCAGGCACCAGAGACGCTGCGAGGGCGCGACCGCGCAGGCCTGCAAGGCCGCCTCGGCCTCGGCCAGCTCATGGCGCGCGACATGCCAGTGCAACAGGCTCAGCAGCATCTCGCTGGCGTGTCTCACCGGCACCTGGGCGATCAGCTGTGCCGCCAGATCCGGGCGGCTGGCGTCCAGGATCAGCTTGAGCAGCGGTGGGTAGCCGCAGTAGTCCTCGGGTTCGGGGTTCTGCGCCAGCAGTTCGAATCCGGCGTCGAATTCCCCGGCTTGTATCAGCAAGACCACGACGATGATCTGGGCCGACGCGGGCAATTGCGCGGCCATGGCCGGGAACTGCGCGTCCTGCCCCTGGGCACGGTACTCGCGCAGGGTCTGTTCCACTTCATACGGGTCCAGTTCGTCGGCCGGCTGTTTGAGCAGCAGTTGCCAGGCCAGGCCGAGGCTGATGGCGGCTTGCTCGGGCAGGCCCACACTGCGTTGCAGGGTCGCCAACTTTCGGTGCTCACTGGCAGAGCCCTGGTTCAGCTGCTCGACACCGAAGGTCACCAGCAAGGCGCGGGCCTGCTCAAGTTCACCGCTGGCCAGCAACAGCGGGATGCGCAGCAGGGGCGCTGACGGCAGGGGCTGATGCAGGCGCTCCAACAGGCTCAGCACCGCCTGTGGGCCGTCCTTGTCGAGCAGGGTTTCGAGCAGTCGGTACAGCGCCATGGGCTGGTAGGTTTCATCGAGCTCGGCCAGGACTTCCAGGGCCTGGGCCTGGTTGCCTTGCCGGTACAGTGTGGCGGGTATCTGCAGCAGCCCCTGTTGCCGGGCTTTGCCCGTCAGGCGCTGGGCCAGTTGCAGGGCCACCTGCGGTTCGACGGCGCTCAGGTACGCCGCGCGATAGATCTGCGCCTCCTCGTCCAGGTTGATGCCCAGGCTGCTGCCCTGGTCATTGCTGCTGCCCTTGTGGGCATAGACCACCAGCAGCGAGATCACGCCGGTGATGAGCAGCAGGATGATAAACACTTCCATGATTCGGTTTTCCTTGGGGCGAGAACTGAGCCTGGCGGACCGCGGCAATGTGCTGCCGGCATTGAAACGGCTGGAGCCGATGGTCAAGCCCTTGGACGCCAATGGCGCCCCGTTGGGGGCGCGCAAAAGGCTGCTGGGTCAGTTCGCCTGGAAGGCGCGCCAGGCCATCCCGCTGCTGAACCGCTCCAGCAGCTGTTGCTGGAGTTCGCTGGCCCGCTCGGGGGCCCGTTGCTGCAGCTCCTCAAGGGCCTGATACAGGCGTGACAGAGGCTTCTTGTCGCTGAGCAAGACGCTCAGGGTCAGGGCCTCGATGGCCTGGGCGTAACGCTGGTGCTCGATGTGATTGAGCAGCAGGTCCTCTTCCAGGTCGCGACTACCGGCCTCCAGGCTGTGCAATCGATCCTGCAGGGCCTGGGCCTGCTCTGCTTCGTCGATGCTCAGGTAGGCGCTGGCGATGTCCTCCAGATAGAAGGTTTTGTCCATCTCATCGACCTCCGGCAGGCTGTCGCTGTCCAGCAATGCCAAGGCTTGCTCCAGCAGGGTCCTGGCCTGGGCGGTCTGACCCAGGTCGTGCAGCAGCTGGGTCTGCTCGCGAGTGCACAGCAATTGCTGTTCGCCGTCTTGTTGCTGGTGCAGGCGGTGCAACTCCTCAAGGCCGCTGCGTACCAGCCAGCTGTCCCGGCGATGGGCCGGCAGATGGCTTTGCAGCTGGAGCTGGGTGCGCAGGGCCTGCATGCGCATGCCGCTCCAGAACTCATGGTCATGCTTGTAACCGTCGATCTGTTGCAGCGCCTTGGCCAGCAGTGCCTCGGCCCATTGCGGCTGCGTGGCGTGGTGCTGTTCACAGAGGCTGAGCATCAGGCCGGGATGCTGGCTCGGTTCAGGTTCCAGGGTCAGTAACAGAGCTTCGGCTTCAGCGGTCTGGCCTTGTGCTGCCAGATGGTTCAGCAGGCTCAGCAGCAGGCTGTAGCGATGCTGGTCGGGGGCTTTGTCCAGCAGACGCAGGGCGTTATCGATCGGCGGCAGGGCCAGGGTCAGGTCCATCAGTTCGCTGTGCGTGGTGGAGTAGAGCGCGTCGCTGATGGGGGCCAGCAGGTTGAGGGCTGAGTCCAGCTGAGCGGCCTTGATCAGGGCGGCGACTGCCTGGGCCTGTTCTTCTGCCGGCAATGGCGCGGCCCGGGTCAGGATCGTGTCGAACTGACCCAGGGTTGCGCAGGCTTCGAACAGGCTGCGCAACGTCGACTGGCGATGGCCCTCTTCGGTTTCTTCAAACGCCGACCATGCCTGTTCGACGCTGGCCAGCGCCGCGTCCTGCATCCCGGCCTGATGCTGCAGGCGCGCCAGGATCAGCAGGTTGCCGATGCTCTGGCGTTCCTGGGCGGCCGCTTGGCGCGGGTCGCTCAGTTCGCCCAGCACGGCCAGGGCCTGGTCCTGTTCGCCGCGGGCCTGAAGGATACGCACTTGCAGCAGCGGCCAGCTGGGCAGGGCTTCACCCCAGTTATCCAGGAGTTCCAGGCAGGCTTGGGTATCGTCGGAATCGAGCAGGGTTTCGATCAGGGTATTGAGCACGTAGTCCCGGGCGTGGGGCGGCAGTTGCTGGTAGATCGCCAGAGCCTGGGCCTTGTGTCCTGCCAGGTAGAGCTCGCTGGCCACCAACTGCAAGGCCAGTTCCCGGGCCTCGCCGGGTAGCGTCTCTGCCAGTTTCAGCGCCAGCAGCGGCTCGGCCTTGCTCAACAGCAGGGTCTGATTGATCTGGGCGGTGAGGTTGCTGGTCATTACCAGACCCTCGCTCTGTTCGGCGATTTTTCGGCGGGAGTACAGAATCAGTGCGATGAACACCAGCACGATGACAAGCAGGATGACAAAGAGGGTCATGGACGTCCTTTTCTATTGAACTGCGGCGTTGGCGCGTTACGCGCCAGCCGGTTTGCGCGGGGTTATAAAGCCATGGCTACAGGCTGGCAACCGACTTTACCCAGCCAATGCGTTTCAGCGGATGTCACCCAGAGCAGGGTTGGCCCGGTCAGTGGTCGGGCAGGGCGGCAGGTTTCGGGTTAGACTTGCCGCCTTTTCGCACACTCAAGAAGCCCGCACATGGCCCAGCCGTCCACCACCTACAAATTCGAACTGAACCTGACCGACCTCGACCGCGGGGTCTATGAAAGCGTCAAGCAGACCATCGCCCGTCACCCTTCGGAAACCGAAGAGCGCATGACAGTGCGGCTGCTGGCCTACGCCTTCTGGTACAACGAGCACCTGTCGTTCGGTCGGGGTCTGTCGGATGTGGATGAACCCGCCCTGTGGGAAAAGAGCCTGGATGACCGCGTCCTGCACTGGATCGAAGTCGGCCAGCCGGACGCCGATCGCCTGACCTGGTGCTCGCGTCGCACCGAGCGCACCAGCCTGCTGGCCTACGGCAGCCTGCGGGTCTGGCAGACCCGGGTGCTGGACGCGGTGAAGAACCTGAAGAACCTCAATATCGCCGGCGTGCCCCAGGACGTCCTTGAGACCCTGGCCAAGGACATGCCGCGCGTCATCAAGTGGGACGTGATGATCAGCGAAGGCACGATCTTCGTCACCGACGATCGCGGCCAGCACGAAGTGCAGCTGGAATGGCTGCTGGGCGAGCGCGGCTGATCGCCCGCTCTGCCCCTGAACGATCCACCGTCCCCCCAGAGAAGTTGCTGTTAGCCCATGCGTATCGAACCCCGTGAGTTGCCCGCCGTCCTGCCCTTTCTTGGCGATCTGCCGCCACTGCTGACCCGCCTTTATGCTGCCCGTGGCGTGCAATCGGTGGAGGAGCTGGACAAGAGCCTGGCGCGGCTGATCCCGTATCAGCAACTCAAGGGCATCGACGCCGCGGTGGACCTGCTGGTGACCGCTCTGGACCAGCGCCAGCGCATCCTCATCGTCGGCGACTTCGACGCCGACGGCGCCACCGCCAGCACCGTGGGCCTGCTGGGCCTGCGCCTGCTGGGCGCGGCCCATGTCGATTACCTGGTGCCCAACCGCTTCGAATACGGCTACGGCCTGACCCCGGAAATCGTCGCCGTGGCCCTGCAGCGTGAGCCGCAGCTGCTGATCACCGTGGACAACGGCATCTCCAGCGTCGAAGGCGTGGCCGCAGCCAAGGCCGCAGGCTTGCAGGTGCTGGTCACCGACCACCACTTGCCCGGCCATGAACTGCCGGCGGCGGACGCCATCGTCAACCCCAACCAGCCGGGCTGCGAGTTTCCGAGCAAGGCCCTGGCCGGGGTCGGGGTGATCTTCTATGTGCTGATGGCCCTGCGTGCGCGCCTGCGCAGCCTGGGTCGCTATGAAACCCGGCCGCAGCCGAACATTGGCGAGCTGCTGGACCTGGTGGCCCTGGGCAGCGTGGCGGACGTGGTGCCCTTGGACGCCAACAACCGCATCCTGGTGCATCAGGGCCTGGAGCGGATTCGCGCCGGTCGCGCGCGGCCGGGGCTCAAGGCGATTCTCGAAGTGGCCAAGCGCGATCACTCGCGCATCACCTCCACCGACCTGGGCTTTATTCTCGGCCCGCGGCTCAACGCCGCCGGGCGCTTGGACGACATGAGCCTGGGCATCGAGTGCCTGCTCAGCGACGACGTCTCGGCGGCCCGGGCCATGGCCGCCCAGCTCGACGAGCTGAACCAGGACCGCAAATCCATCGAGCAGGGCATGCAGCGCGAGGCCCTGGCCCAGCTCAAGGAACTGCCGGTGGAGTCCATGCCGTTCGGCCTGTGCCTGTTCGATGCCGACTGGCACCAGGGGGTGATCGGGATTCTCGCTTCGCGCCTGAAAGAGCGTTATCACCGGCCGACCATCGCCTTTGCCGATGCCGGCGAGGGCATGCTCAAGGGCTCGGCGCGTTCGGTGCCGGGCTTTCATATCCGCGACGCCCTGGACGCCGTGGCCGCGCGCCATCCGCAACTGATCAGCAAGTTCGGCGGCCACGCCATGGCCGCCGGCCTGTCCCTGCCGGAGCAGAACTTCCCGGCCTTTGCCGAGGCCTTCGACGCAGAAGTGCGGCGCCAGCTGCGCGAAGAAGACCTCACCGGGCGCCTGCTGTCGGACGGCACCCTGGCGGTGGAAGAGTTCCACCTGGAACTGGCCCGCGCCTTGCGCCACGCCGGTCCCTGGGGCCAGCACTTCCCCGAGCCGATGTTCCATGGCGTGTTCGAACTGGTGGAGCAGCGCATCGTCGGCGAACGCCACCTGAAAGTGGTGCTGCGCAGCGAATGCGGCTCGCTGAAGCTGGACGGCATCGCCTTTGGCATCGACCGCGAAGTCTGGCCCAACCCGACCATCCGCTGGGTGGAGCTGGCCTACAAGCTTGACCTCAACGAGTTCCGTGGCCAGGAAACCGTACAGTTGATGATTGCCCATATCGAACCGCGCTAACCTGCAAAAGGGCCGCCGAGCCGTGCCCGGCGCCCTCCCGCCGCCCCTGTAGCCGCTGTCGAGCCTATGGCGAGGCTGCGAAAAGGCCCGGCGCTCTCTCGCCGCCCCCTGTAGCCGCTGTCGAGCTTATGGCGAGGCTGCGAAAAGGCCCGCAGGGCCTTGCCTGGCGATCTCCCGCCGAACCTCTGGCAGCCTTCAAATCCCGCGTCTGCTGCGTCGGAATGCCGCCCAAGCCGGTCGCAGCCTGCGGCAGCGGCTACAGGGGCCGGTGGTGCAGTTTTTTGCTCGGGCACTCTGTCGGCGACAGTGTTGTCGACTAGTCTCTAAGCACTGTCTGATTGGCCTTGTGACCTTTTGTCATTCTTCTACCCGCGGGGGCGGGCGCTTCACTTCGCAGTCACTCGTCGACCGTTCAAACAGAACCCTGGAGCCTGACCATTGATCGAGAGGTGCCCCATGAGTCTGCTGCTTGAACCCTATACCGTGCGTCAACTGACCCTGCTCAACCGCATCGCCGTGTCGCCCATGTGCCAGTACTCGTCGGTGGACGGGCTGGCCAATGACTGGCATCTGGTGCACCTGGGCAGCCGTGCCGTCGGCGGCGCCGGTTTGATCTTCACCGAAGCCACGGCGGTCACCGCCGAGGGCCGGATCACCGCCCAGGACCTGGGCCTGTGGAACGACGCCCAGATCGAACCCTTACAGCGCATCACCCGTTTCATCACCGCCCAGGGCGCGGTGGCGGGTATCCAGTTGGCCCATGCCGGGCGCAAGGCCAGTACCCATCGGCCCTGGCTGGGCAAGTCCGGCAGCGTCAAGCCCGAGGACGGCGGCTGGGTGCCGGTGGGGCCATCGCGGATTGCCTTCGATCCGCAGCACACGCCGCCCACACAACTGGACCAAGGGCAGATCGACGAGATTATCCAGGCCTTCGTCGCGGCCGCCAAGCGGGCCCTGGTGGCCGGCTTCAAGGTGGTGGAGGTGCATGCCGCCCACGGCTACCTGCTGCACCAGTTCCTCTCGCCCTTGAGCAATCAGCGTCAGGACCTGTACGGCGGTTCGTTCGAAAATCGCATTCGCCTGGTGTTGCAAGTGACCGAGGCGGTACGAAAAGTCTGGCCCGAAGAGCTACCGCTGTTTGTGCGGGTGTCGGCTACCGATTGGGTGGAGGACGGCTGGAACCCGGACGAGACCGTGGAGCTGGCGCGGCGCCTCAAGGATCTGGGGGTGGATTTGATCGATGTGTCGTCCGGCGGCACCGCGGCCAATGCCGAGATTCCCACCGGGCCGGGTTATCAGACGCGCTTTGCCGAGCGAGTGCGCAAGGAGTCGGGCATGGCCACCGGCACCGTGGGACTGATCACGGAACCGGCCCAGGCCGAGCACATTCTGCGCACCTGTCAGGCGGACATCATCTTCCTGGCCCGGGAGCTGCTGCGCGATCCTTACTGGCCACTGCATGCCGATGATGACCTGGGCGGGCGCAAGGCGATCTGGCCGGCGCAGTACCAGCGGGCCACCCACAGGGACCAGCCGATTCACGAGTCGGACTTGCGCGATTAAGGTTGTGCCGATGTAAAAAAACCGGCCCGTGTGGGCCGGTTTTTTTGTGTCTGACTGCTGGCCGCCTTCGCGGGCAAGCCCGCTCCTGCGGAGGCGGTGCGATCTGTAGGAGCCGGCTTGCCGGGGGCTGTCAGCCGATCAGGGGTATTTGCGCTTGTCCGGCGCCGGGGGGAAGTACTGGTACAGCCAGGTTTCGCTCAGGGTGCGGTCCTGGGTGCGGATGAACAGCCGCAGTTCCACCGGGTCGACGCTGTCGTTGGTCGGGTACCAGTCGAAGAGGATGCGGTAGCCCTTGATCTCGTCCAGCACCAGGATGCTGAAATCCTTGACCTCGCCGTTGGAGGCGGTGACCACCGGTTCGATGCCAGTGCCGGCGGGCAGACGATCGAGGCCGCCGCCGGTGAAGTCCACGGCAAAGCGTCGGGCCCAGACTGGCGGGTAGTGCTCGCCCGGGGCCCAGCCTTCGACGAAGCCGCCCATGCCGGAACGGGTGGCGTGGACCCGTGCCATTGGCGTGCCTACCGGCGGCAGGGCGCTCCAGTAGAGCTTGTAGCCGTAGTTCAGGGAGTCGCCGGCGGCCACGGGTTTTTTCGGGGTCCAGAAGGCCACGATGTTGTCCATGGTTTCGCCGGTGGTGGGGATTTCCAGCAGGTCGATGCTGCCTTCGCCCCAGGCGGTGGTGGGCTCGACCCACAGGCTCGGACGACGGCTGTACCAGTCCACGGTGTCCTGGTAGCTGGCGAACTCGTGGTCGGTCTGCACCAGGCCGAAGCCCTTCGGGTCCTTGTCGGCGAAAGCGTTGAATTGCAGGGTCGCCGGGTTGTTCAACGGGCGGCAGATCCATTCGCCATTGCCGCGCCACATGGCCAGGCGGTCGGAGTCGTGGATCTGCGGGTGGATGGTGTCGCACATGCGCCGTTCATGGGTGCCGCAGCTGAACATGCTGGTCATCGGTGCGATGCCCAGTTGTTCGATGGCGGTACGGGCATTGATGTGGGCGTCGATCTCCATCACCACGCGCTCGGCCTGGCAGTCGATGTCGAAGCGGTAGGCACCGGTGGCGCTTGGCGAATCCAGCAGGGCGTAGACCACGAAGCGGGTGCTGTCCTTGTCCGGGGTCTCGAACCAGAACTGGGTGAAGTCGGGGAATTCCTCACGGCGCTTGGCGTAGGTGTCGATGGCCAGGCCCCGGGCCGACAGGCCGTACTGGCCGGTGGCGTCCACCGCACGGAAATAGCTGGCGCCGAGGAAGGACACCACGTCATGCCTGTCCAGCTCCGGAGCCTTGAACAGCTTGAAGCCGGCAAAGCCCAGGTCGCCCTTGAGCTGGGCGGTGTCGACGCTGGTGTTCTGGTAGTTGAACAGCGCGGGACGGAAGTGCACTTCCCGCGCCTGACGGGTCTTGGGGTCGACGCTGTGCATGCGCACCGGTTGCTTGAAGCCCATGCCCACATGGAAGAACTGCACATCCAGCTGGCCGTTCAGGTCATTCCACAGCGAGTGCTGGCTGTCGTACTGGATGGCGTTGAAGTTCTGCGGCGTCATCTGCGCCAGGGTCGGTGGCAGCACCTGCTTGGTGTCCACGTATCGCTGGCCGGCCAGTTGCTTGGCCTGGGCCTTGAGACGCTCGAAGTCGAATGCCTGGGCTTGGCCATCAGCGGCGCCGGCCCAGGCCCTGGCTGCCAGCAGACCGCTGGCCGAGAGGCCGGTGTAGGCCGCCAGGGCCATGGAGGCTTTGAGGAGATTCCTGCGGTGCATAGGTGAACCTTATACGGGGAAAGATCCCCAGCCGTTCCTGGCTGTATGAGGGGATCGCGAGGTGAGGTTCGGTCAAGCCATCGGCCAAACGCAACTGAATGTAAACAGACGGCGGATAGAATAAACGGTTCGCCAGGGGCAGAAAAATGATTAGCTTGTGTCCATTGGTAACCACTGATCAGCTCCAGGAGCCTGTCCCATGCTGCACCCGCGCTTGCTCAGCGAAGACGATATCCAACGGCTCAAATTGATCGACCGTGCCGAGGTCATCGATGAGTTCTACCGCCTGCAGGAGGGGGTTCTGCTGCGTTATGCCCAGCATGAAGTGGTGGAGGGCTGGCCGGAGGGCGAGGCCGAGCATGACGCGCTGATCTTGCAGCAGTGTTACCAGCGCGGCGGCTGGTTGTACGGGGTGTTCGATGGCCCGGCTCTGGTGGCCGCGGCGGTGGTGGATTGCCTGCCCATCGAGGCTGCCGGGCTGGACTTGCGGCAGTTGAAGTTCCTGCATGTGAGCCGGGCTTATCGCGGCCTTGGCCTGGGCCGGCAACTCTTCGCCCTGGCTCGGGAGCAGGCCCTGTTCATGGGCGCCCAGGGCTTGTACGTGTCGGCCACGCCGTCGCGGCACACCGTGGATTTTTACACCGGCCTGGGCTGTGAGCTGCTGGCCATCCCGGACCCGGAGCTGCTGCGCCTGGAGCCCGAGGATATCCACCTCTATCTGCGTCTGGTTTAAGCCTGGAGGGGCTTGCGCCAGTTCGGCCAGGCACCGATGGTCAGCGCCCGCAGCAGCCACTCGCAAGGGCCGTACTGATGAGTACGCAGCCACAGGGCGCTGAGTTGCATCTGCAGCCAGTAGATGGCGATGACCAGGACGGGCATCCACAGCGGCGACAGATGGTTGATCAGCCCCAGTCCGTAGCCGGTGAACAGCAGGCAGAGGATCAGTGATTGCAGCAGGTAGTTGCTCAGGGACATCCGGCCCAGAGGGGCCAGGCGTTGGCACAGACGCTGGCCCAGAGGGGAATGAAAGGCCCTGAGCAGCAGCATGGCGTAACTGGCCGAGAGCAGCGGCGCGGTCAGTTGGCTGATGCTGTAGCCGATGACTTCCAGACCACCACCGGGGGCGTAGGCTGCCCAGTATCCGTAAAGCAGGGCGCCGCCCAGACCCAGGGGCAGGGTCAGGGCCAGCAGCCCTGGCAGCCTGCGTTCAAAGCGGTAAGGCGCCGCCAGCAGGCCTTTGCGCCCGGCGACATAGCCCAGCAGGAACATCGCCAGGGTGCTGGGGCCCTGCAGTAGCCACAGGGCAGAAGCGGTCTCCAGCAGGTGAGAGGCGTTGTAGGCCAGGGTATCCAGGGCATCGCCCCCCAGGGCCATGTCCTTGAGCACCGCTGCGCCGTCGGTGGCGCCGGTGTAGAGACCGGCGCTCAGCAGTTGGACACCCAACAGCAGGATCAGCACGGCGGTTCCCGTGATCAGCACCAGCGCCAGGGTCGCGGCCCACCTTGCCGACAACCCGCGCAACGCCAGCAGCACCAGGCCCAGCAGCGCGTACAGGGTGAGGATCTCGCCGTAGAACAGCAGCGCGCCATGCACCAGGCCGATGGCCAGCAAGGCCAGTTGCCGCCGCAGCATGCGCGGCACGAAGCGTTCGCCCGCTCGCTCGGCGGAGGCCATCTGCAGGGTGAAGCTGTAGCCGAACAGGAAGGAGAACAGCAGGTAGAACTTGGCCTCGAACAGCACCGACACCAGCCAGCGGATCAGGTGGTCGAGGTCGCTGGCGTAGGCCGGGTTGCTGACCGGCGAGGCGTAGTAGGGGTCGGCGAAAGACCAGATGTTCACCGCCAGGATGCCCAGCAGCGCGAAGCCGCGCAGGGCATCGACCTGCTGCAGGCGCGCGGCCTGGCGCGGTAATGGCGCGTTCATTTCCGGGACCTGGGCTGCGGGGCGTGTTCCAGAGCGGCGAGGTGCATGGGCGGGCCTGTCGGTGAACGGAGTGAAGGCTCAATTAACGCGATCAGGCGGTGTGCGGGCAATCAAACTCTTGTGAAAAAAAGTCAACAAACCTGCGGCGCCGTGTCCGCCCCGGGGCCCGCACGCCGCTCCGGGGTCAGCTCCCCGCCGGCGCCGTGGCTGGCAGGCACTGGGCTCCACCGGCGGGTGTTTGGCCTTTTTTCGTCCACCAAGTCAGGGGCCGGATGCTGTTCAGGTCGCCGCGCTTGATCGCTTCTTGGTAGCAGGCCAGGGCCCGGGGGCCATCGGTGGTGCCCCACTTGCCCTCGGCGTAGCCGCTGCCCAGGTAGTAGTAGGCGTCGGCCGATTCCAGTTCCCGGGCGGTGCGCTGCACCAGCTCTTCGGACTTGCGCGGTTGCTGGCATTCATTGACGGAGCCATCGCCGCGGGGGTCGCAGTAGTACATCGACAGCATCAACGCCGCCTCGGCATCGGTCTGGGCGTAAGGCAGCAGCAGTTCTTCCGGCTCCCCGGGCTTGAGCTCCGGTGCCATGCCCGAGTAACCCAGGCTCACGGCCCGCACCGCCGCCGTGGCCGAGCCATGCCGGGCGGCGTCCAGCAGAAGCTGCTGGCCCAGCTCGAAGAAGTACTGGGTCAACAGGTACTGCTCGCGACCGCCGTAGCCCAGGAACAGATCGGCCTTGCGCATCTGCCGCTGCAGGGCGGTTTCATTGGCCGGAGCATCCTGGTTGAGCAGGCCGTCCATGGACCACTGCTCCACCCGCACCAGTTGCCAGCAGGCGCCCTGTTGAAAGACGAAGGCCTGGACCACGTCGCCCAGCGGATCATGCACCACCAGGGTCTGGCTCTCCCAGAAGGCTTGCAGTCCGGCCCGAGCCTGGGCCTGTGGATCGAGCAGGGTCAGCAGGTGGCGGGTATCGCCCGTCAGCTTGTGCCGGGTGGTGATCTCGCGGCCGTACTCGTCATGGCTCGGGCGCTGTTCAATCAGCGGCGAGTCGGTGAACGCTTGCTGCAGCTGCGGGCTGCTGGCAAAGGCCTTGAGGAAGGTCGGCAGGTCGCTGGACGGGCAGGCGGGCGCAGCGGCCTGTGCCGCCTGGGTGGCGGCGCCAAGCAACAGGGCGGCGAGCAACGGGCGCAAGAGATGACGAAGGGCGGGCATCGGCGAACTCATCGAGGTTGGAGGCGGAGCGCGGTTCATGGCGTGTCCGGCGGGGGCGTCGGCACGCAGCAGCGGCACAGCCACTGCGCCAGCCAGATTGCCAGCAGCAGCGGCACGCTCATCAGGAAGCAATAGACGTAGCCACGTATCGGATGGTCGGGAAACATCGCCCAGGCGGTGAACAGCACCAGGGCGCCGACGAGGCCCAGCTTGGCCTTCAGGTTGGGCACCAGGGCCACCAGCACGCTGACGAGGATCAGCAATTGGAGCAGGAGTTCCACCATCACTCCCAGGCCAAAGCCCTTGGCGATGGAACCGAAGTGGCTGCGATACACCGATATGCCCCAGACATGTGCCAGATAGAACAGCGGCGCCGGCAGCGAAAGGGGCACGAGGCCGGTGATGATGCGTATCAGGTGATAACGGCCTACGGCGTCCAGGCTCATGGGCGGCACTCGTGGGCGGTGGCACAGTTCTGTCGGGGCATGGGCGCATCCTTGCTGCCGGAAGGTCTTCAGCGATTCCGGTCGGTGGCGCCGGGTTTTTTCAGGCGGGCGATAGTGCCGTAACTCGGGGCGCTAATCCAGTCTGGCAGCCTGGGTGGGTACTGATCGAGGACCCTTGATGCAGGCATTTCGCGCGCGTGGGGGGCTTCGTTGGCAAGCCGGCTCCTGCAAGGGGATCTTGGTCGTGGTGCAGGTCATGTGTCTGGCCTGTTGTCCGGTCCTGTGTCCGGTTCCTGGGAAAGCAACATTCAGAAGCACTATCGTCCCCCTGAACCTGGGCACTTCTCTCTAGGCTTACGGCCTTATGTGTCGATGTGACACCCAATTTTCCGGAGGCGGCAGATGAACACCCGTGGATTGCTCGATCAATTACTCAGGTCCGGTCAGGAGTTGCTGCAGAACAAGGCAGGCGCGGCGCCAACGGACAAGGCCCGGCCCGACTCCAGTGGCCTTGGCGGCTTGCTCGGCGGCAAGGCCGGCGGCCTGGGTGGACTGCTGTCCGGAGCGGGCGGCGGGGCCCTGGCAGCTGGCGCCATGGGCTTGCTGCTGGGCAACAAGAAGGCCCGCAAGTTTGGCGGCAAGGCCCTGACCTATGGCGGCCTGGCGGCTCTCGGAGTGCTGGCCTACAAAGCCTACGGCAACTGGCAAGCGCAACAGGGCACTGCTCCTCGCAACGAGCCGCAGACCCTTGACCGGCTGCCGGCGCAGCAGGTGGAGCAGCACAGCCAGGCGATCCTCAAGGCCCTGGTGGCGGCAGCCAAGGCCGATGGTCACGTGGACGAACGTGAGCGGGCACTGATCGAAGGCGAGTTCCGCAAGCTGGACAACGATCCGCAATTGCAGAACTGGCTGCACAGCGAGTTGAACAAACCCCTGGACCCGGCGGACGTGGCCCGTGCTGCCAGCACCCCGGAGATGGCGGCCGAGATGTACCTGGCCAGCGTGATGCTGGTGGATGAAGAACACTTCATGGAAAAGGCCTACCTGGACGAACTGGCGCGTCAGTTGAAACTGGCGCCGGGGCTCAAGGCCGAACTGGAAAGCCAGGTGCGCCAGAGCGTTCTCTGAAGCACCTGGGACTTGTCGTTTGCCAAGGATGGCGGTTCTGCCGGAAGGTATTGCCGAAATACCTTCTGCAAGCCTGAAAGTGCCCGCTAAGCCACCATCCAGAGCGGGTGCACAAAGATGCCGAAAGTGCCATTCGGGTTCTTAAACCACCCATAAAACCTGCATCGTCCTCGGCTATACTCCTCGCATTTTTGAATGGCTTCGAGGACTGACTGTGAAGAACTGGACGTTGCGCCAACGCATTTTGGCGAGCTTTGCGGTGATTATTGCCATCATGTTGTTGATGGTCGTCGTCTCGTACTCGCGCCTGTTGAAGATCGAAGCCGGTGAAGAGCGCATGCGCAATGACGCGGTGCCCGGGGTCTATTTCAGTTCGATGATTCGCGGAGCCTGGGTCGACAACTACCGACAGACGATGGAAATCATCGGACTCAAGCGGGACCAGGGCATCAGCGCCCAAGACCAGGAGAACTTCAGGAAATATGAAGAAAACCTGCAGACTCAGATGGCCGGTTACCAGCAGTCCATCACCGCTGAGGAGGATCGGATTGCGTTCGCGGCCTTCGAGAAAGACCATCAAGAGTTCAATCGCGTCATGGCCCAGGTGCTGGACCTGCACCTGCGGAACCAGAGTGCTGAGGCGATCCGCTTGTTCAACGAGCAACTGACCCCGCTCTGGATCAAGGGCCGCATCAAGCTCAACGAGCTCATCAGTTTCAACAAGCGCATAGCCGATTCTGCCACCCATGCCATCGACGATGCCGTGGCCGCAGCCAAGGTTGGGATGGGCGTGTCGTTGCTGGTGGCGATTTTCGTCGCTGGTCTATGTGGCCTGCTGTTGATGCGGGCGATCATGGCGCCGATGAATCGCATCGTGAGCATTCTTGAAATCATGCGCACCGGTGACCTCAGCGGCCGTTTGAACCTGGAGCGCAAGGACGAGTTCGGCGCGGTGGAAACCGGCTTCAACGACATGATGACCGAGCTCACCGCCCTGGTATCGCAGGCCCAGCGTTCGTCGGTGCAGGTCACCACGTCGGTGACCGAGATTGCCGCCACCTCCAAGCAGCAACAGGCCACCGCCACCGAGACCGCCGCCACCACCACGGAAATTGGTGCCACTTCGCGGGAAATCGCCGCAACATCCCGGGATCTGGTGCGCACCATGACTGAAGTATCCAGCGCCGCCGATCAGGCTTCGGTGCTTGCCGGTTCCGGCCAGCAAGGCCTGGCGCGCATGGAAGACACCATGCATTCGGTGATGGGCGCCGCGGACCTGGTGAACGCCAAGCTGGCGATCCTCAATGAGAAGGCCGGCAACATCAATCAGGTGGTGGTGACCATCGTCAAGGTTGCCGACCAGACCAACCTGCTGTCGTTGAACGCCGCCATCGAGGCGGAGAAAGCCGGCGAGTACGGTCGCGGCTTTGCCGTGGTGGCCACTGAAGTGCGACGTCTGGCGGATCAGACCGCCGTCGCCACCTACGACATTGAACAGATGGTCCGTGAGATCCAGTCGGCGGTGTCGGCGGGGGTCATGGGCATGGACAAGTTTTCCGAAGAGGTGCGTCGCGGCATGGCCGAGGTGCAGCAGGTGGGTGAGCAACTGTCGCAGATCATCCATCAGGTCCAGGCGCTGGCGCCTCGGGTGCTGATGGTCAATGAAGGGATGCAGGCCCAGGCCACCGGCGCCGAGCAGATCAACCATGCCCTGGTGCAACTGGGGGATGCCAGCAGCCAGACTGTCGAGTCCCTGCGCCAGGCCAGCTTTGCCATTGATGAGCTGAGCCAGGTGGCCGTGGGCCTGCGCAGCGGCGTCTCGCGTTTCAAAGTCTGATGGATGAGTTCGCGCACAAGCGCAGCGCCGCAGCCGGGGCGCGCAGTGCTCTGTTCCTGGTGTTCCGCATCGGTCAGGAGCGCTATGCACTACAGGCTGTTGACGTGGTGGAGGTGTTGCCGCGCCTGCAGCTCAAGCCCATTGCCCAGGCACCGTCCTGGGTCGCCGGGGTCTTTGCCTATCGCGGGGTGGTGGTGCCGGTCATCGACCTGTGCGAGCTGACGTTCGGGCGTGCGGCGCAGTTGCGTACCAGTACCCGGTTGGTGCTGGTGCACTACCGTGGCGACGGCTTCCAGCCACCCCGAGTGCTGGGTTTGTTGCTGGAGCAGGCCAACGACACGTTGCGCTGCGACCCCCAGGAATTCCAGCCCTATGGCCTGGACAACCGCCAGGCGCCGTATCTGGGACCGGTGCGTGAAGACGCCCAGGGGCTTTTGCAATGGGTGCGGGTCGATGACTTGCTGAGCGCGCAGGTGCGGGAGTTGCTGTTTCCGGCCGAGCCTCTGGACCCGGCGTCGCTTGAGGAGCTTCGATGAGCGACGAACAACGGTTTTTCGACTTTCTCAAAGAGCGAATCGGCCTGGACGTCGCCTCGGTGGGCCCGGCGATCATCGAACGCGCGGTGCGCCAGCGCAGCAATGCCCTGTATGCCCGCAGCAGCGATGAGTACTGGCAAAAGCTGCAAGGCTCGCGGGATGAGCAGCAGGCACTGATCGAGGCGGTGATCGTTCCGGAAACCTGGTTTTTCCGTTATCCGGAATCCTTTGCCACCCTGGTCAAGCTGGCCAAGGAACGTCTGTCACAGATCAAGGGCATGCGCGCCTTGCGCCTGTTGAGCCTGCCCTGTTCCACCGGTGAGGAGCCTTACTCGATTGCCATGGCTCTGCTGGATGGCGGCCTGGCTCCCCATCAGTTCAAGGTCGACGGCCTGGACGTCAGCCCGTTGTCAGTGGAGCGGGCCCGGGGGGCGGTCTATGGCAAGAATTCCTTTCGTGGCCAGAACACCGAGTTTCGCGAGCTGCACTTTTGCGCCGAGGGTGATCGTTATCGCTTGAGCGAGCGGGTTCGCGAGCAGGTACGGCTGCAGGTGGGCAATGTCCTGGACCCGGGCTTGCTGGCCAGCGAGCCGCCTTTCGACTTTGTCTTCTGTCGCAACCTGCTGATTTATTTCGACCAGCCGACCCAGCGTCAGGTGTTCGAGGTGCTCAAGCGCCTGACCCATGAAGAGGGGGTGCTGTTCATCGGGCCTGCCGAGGGCAGCCTGCTGGGGCGGCTGGGCATGCGTTCGATTGGCATTCCCCAGTCCTTTGCCTTCAGCCGGCACAGCGAGCCCGAGCCTGCACCGGCTCCCGTGGCCTTGCCTCAGCCCTTGTCCTTGCCCCTGCCGCCGCGCAGCTCGGTGCCTGCGGCGCCGCGCCAGCGCCCCTTTGCCGTCCGTGCAGCCCCGGCCCCGGTGGCCGAGAGCACGCCGCCGGACAGCGATGCCGCGAGCCTGCTGGCCAACATTGCCGCCTTGGCCAATGAGGGCAAGAGCGCGCAAGCCCGTGCCGCCTGCGAGCGCTATCTGCAACAGCATGAACCTGTGGCCCAGGTGTTCTATTGGCTGGGGCTGCTCAGCGATGTGGCCGGCAACGCCATGGAAGCCCAGGGTTTCTACCGCAAGGCCCTGTACCTGGCTCCCCAGCACCCTGAAGCCCTGGCGCACCTGGCGGCGCTGCTGGCATCCCAGGGCGATGTCGCCGGAGCCCAACGATTGCAGGAGCGCGCTGCCCGCAGCACTCGCTCTGCCGACAGTGAGTTGAAACGATGAGCCATTCCTACTCATTGGACGTGACCCGTGAAGATGCGCAGGCCATCGACGATTGCTGGAACCGCATCGGCATCCACGGCGACAAGTCCTGCCCCTTGCTCGCCGAGCATATCCATTGCCGTAACTGCGCGGTCTACTCCGCCGCTGCTACGCGCCTGCTGGACCGCTATTCGTTGCGTCAGGAGGACCGGGAACACGCGCTGAACCTGGAGGCCGACAGCGATGTGGTCACCCGTTCGCTGCTGATGTTCCGTCTCGGCGAGGAGTGGCTGGGACTGGCGACCCGGTGCCTGCTGGAGGTGGCACCGCTGCAGGAAATCCATTCCTTGCCTCACCAGCGTTCCCGGGCGTTGTTGGGGGTGGCCAACGTGCGCGGGGCCCTGGTGGCCTGTCTGTCATTGACCGAACTGCTGGGCCTGGATGGCACACCGGTGGTCGCTGCTGCCGGGCGGGTCATGCCGCGGATGCTGATCATTGGGGCCGAGGGCGGCCCGGTGGTGGTGCCGGTGGATGAGGTGCATGGTATCCATGCCCTCGATGAACGCCTTCTCAACGCTGCCTCGCTCTCCGGAGAACAAGCCAATGCCAAGTACACCCGTGGCGTGCTGCAATGGCAGGGACGTAGCCTGCGCTTGCTGGATGAAGAGCAACTGCTCTTGGCCGTGACCCGGAGCCTGACATGACCCCCGATCAAATGCGCGATGCCTCGTTGCTGGAACTGTTCAGCCTGGAAGCCGAGGCCCAGACCCAGGTACTCAGTACCGGGCTGCTGGCCCTGGAGCGCAATCCGACCCAGGCCGACCAGTTGGAGGCCTGCATGCGCGCCGCCCACTCACTCAAAGGCGCGGCGCGGATTGTTGGGGTCGATGCCGGGGTCAGCGTTGCCCATGTGATGGAGGATTGCCTGGTCAGTGCCCAAGAAGGGCGACTGTACCTGCAGCCCGAGCATATCGACGCCCTGTTGCAGGGCACTGACCTGTTGATGCGGATTGCCAGTCCCGGGGGCACCGAGACCGTGGCGCCGGATGTTCCGGGCTATGTGGCGTTGATGGAGCAGTTGCTGGCTCATGGACCGGGGGCGCCAAGCGTGCCGGCCCAGGCCAGCGCCGCGCCAGAGCCGCAGTTGGAAGCACCAGTGGCGCCCATGGCGCAGTTGCCGAGGGAACTGGAGCCCTTGCCGCCACCTAGCGATCCGGCCCTGGAGCCGGCAGTGAGCAGCGGGCGCCCAGGCAAGCGCATGACCGAAGGCGGCGAGCGGGTGCTGCGGGTGACCGCCGAGCGCCTCAACAGCTTGCTGGACCTGTCGAGCAAATCCCTGGTGGAAACCCAGCGGCTCAAGCCCTACCTGGTCACGATGCAGCGCCTCAAACGGATTCAGAGCAACAGCCTGACCGCCCTGGAAAATCTCAACCTGCACCTTAAGGAGCATGCGCTGAGCCTGGAGGCCCAGGAGGCACTGGCCGACGCGCGGCGCTTGCTGGCCGAGTCCCAGCAACTGTTGGCGCTGCAGACCGCCGAGCTCGATGAGTTCGGCTGGCAGGCCAGTCAACGGGCCCAGGTGCTTTATGACACGGCCTTGGCCTGTCGCATGCGGCCCTTTGCCGATGTCCTCACCGGTCAGGTGCGCATGGTCCGCGATCTGGGGCGCAGCCTGGGTAAACAGGTACGCCTGGAAGTTGAAGGCGAGAAAACCCAGGTCGACCGCGATGTGTTGGAGAAACTCGAAGCACCGCTGACTCACCTGCTGCGCAATGCCGTCGACCACGGCATCGAGCTGCCTGAGCAGCGCCTGTTGGCGGGCAAGCCGGCCGAAGGGGTGATTCGTCTGCGGGCCTCGCACCAGGCCGGTCTTCTGGTGCTGGAACTCAGTGATGACGGTAACGGCGTGGATCTTGAGCGCTTGCGCCAGAGCATTGTCGAGCGTCAGCTGTCGCCGGCCCCGACCGCCGCCCAGCTCAGCGAGGAAGAATTGCTGACGTTCCTGTTCCTGCCGGGCTTCAGCCTGCGGGACAAGGTCACCGAGGTTTCCGGACGCGGCGTCGGCCTGGATGCGGTGCAGCATATGGTGCGGCAGCTGCGTGGCGCGGTGGAGCTGGAGCAGACCAGCGGCCAGGGCAGCCGTTTCCACCTGGAAGTGCCCTTGACCCTGTCGGTGGTGCGCAGCCTGGTGGTGGAGGTCGGCGACGAGGCCTACGCCTTTCCGCTGGCCCATATCGAACGCATGTGCGACCTGGAGCCCGAGTCCATCGTCCAGGTGGAAGGGCGCCAGCATTTCTGGCACGAGGGGCGGCATGTAGGGCTGGTGGCCGCCAGTCAACTGTTGCAGCGGCCGGCGACCGAGACCAACGCGCCGACTCTCAAGGTGGTGGTGATTCGCGAGCGCGATGCGGTGTACGGGATCGCCGTGGAGCGCTTTATCGGCGAGCGCACCCTGGTGGTGCTGCCGCTGGATGACCGCCTGGGCAAGATCCAGGATATTTCCGCCGGGGCCCTGCTCGATGATGGTCGGGTGGCGCTGATCGTGGATGTCGAGGACATGCTGCGTTCGGTGGACAAACTGCTCAATACCGGCCGCCTGGAGCGCATCTCACGTCATCACCAGCAGCATGCACAGGCTGCGCGCAAGCGTATTCTGGTGGTGGACGACTCACTGACGGTGCGAGAGTTGCAGCGCAAGCTATTGATCAATCGCGGCTACGATGTGGCCGTTGCAGTGGACGGCATGGATGGCTGGAATGCCTTGCGTTCGGAAAGCTTCGACTTGCTGATCACCGATATCGATATGCCGCGAATGGATGGAATTGAATTGGTCACACTCTTGCGTCGCGACAATCGCCTGCAGTCCCTGCCGGTGATGGTGGTGTCCTACAAGGATCGTGAGGAAGACCGGCGCCGTGGACTGGATGCCGGTGCCGACTACTATCTAGCCAAAGCCAGTTTCCATGACGACGCCCTGCTCGACGCAGTGGTTGAGCTGATTGGAGGAGCGCGGGCATGAAGATAGCGATAGTCAACGACATGCCCATGGCCGTGGAGGCGTTGCGCCGGGCCCTGGCCTTCGACCCCAGCCACGAGGTGGTGTGGGTGGCCACCAATGGCGCCGAGGCGGTGAAATACTGCGCCGAACTGACGCCGGACCTGATTCTCATGGACCTGATCATGCCGGTCATGGATGGTGTCGAGGCCACGCGGCGGATTATGGCCGAGTCGCCTTGCGCCATCGTGATCGTCACGGTCGACCGCCAGCAGAATGTGCACCGAGTGTTCGAGGCCATGGGCCATGGCGCCCTGGACGTGGTGGATACCCCGGCCCTGGGTGCGGGCAATGCCCAGGAGGCGGCGGCGCCGCTGCTGCGCAAGATCCTCAATATCGGCTGGCTGATCGGCCAGCGTGGCAGTCGGGTGCGCTCGGCGCCGGTGCCGCTGCGCAGTGGTGCGCCACGCCAGAGCCTGGTGGCCATTGGCTCCTCCGCTGGTGGCCCGGCGGCCCTGGAAGTGTTGCTCAAGGGCTTGCCAAAGGACTTTCCCGCCGCCATCGTGCTGGTCCAGCACGTTGATCAGGTGTTTGCCGCCGGCATGGCCGAGTGGCTCAGCAGCGCCTCCGGCCTGCAGGTACGGCTGGCCCGGGAGGGCGAGCCGCCGCAAAGCGGCACCGTATTGCTGGCAGGCACCAACCACCATATCCGCTTGTTGAAGAACGGCACCCTGGCCTACACCGCCGAACCGGTGAATGAAATCTACCGGCCCTCCATCGACGTGTTTTTCGAGAGTGTCGCCAGCTATTGGAATGGCGATGCGGTGGGGGTGCTGCTGACCGGCATGGGTCGCGATGGTGCCCAGGGCTTGAAGTTGATGCGCGATCAGGGTTATTTGACCATCGCTCAGGACCAGAACAGTAGCGCGGTGTATGGCATGCCCAAGGCGGCCGCTGCCATCGGTGCCGCCGCAGAGATTCGCCCACTGGACAAGATTGCTCCACGTTTGCTGGAGATATTTGCCAAATGACTGAAAAACGCAGCTGTCCTGGCCAGGTAGCAACTCAGGTGACAACCCATGAATGATTTACAGCTCGACGAATTCAAGACCGACGAAAACGCCGCGATGGTGTTGCTGGTGGATGACCAGGCCATGATCGGCGAGGCCGTTCGGCGTGGGTTGGCGAATGAGGAAAACATCGACTTCCACTTCTGCGCCGATCCTCACCAGGCCATCGCCCAGGCCATCCGCATCAAGCCCACGGTGATCCTCCAGGACCTGGTGATGCCAGGGCTGGATGGTCTGACCCTGGTGCGCGAGTACCGTAATCATCCGGCGACCCAGAACATCCCGATCATTGTCCTCTCGACCAAGGAAGACCCGCTGATCAAGAGTGCGGCCTTTGCCGCCGGGGCCAACGACTACCTGGTCAAGCTGCCGGACAACATCGAGCTGGTGGCGCGCATTCGCTATCACTCGCGCTCCTACATGACCCTGTTGCAGCGCGATGCGGCCTACCGTGCGTTGCGGGTCAGCCAGCAGCAATTGCTGGACACCAACCTGGTGCTGCAGCGACTGATGAACTCCGACGGCCTGACCGGGCTGTCCAACCGTCGGCACTTCGACGAATACCTGGAACTGGAATGGCGTCGGGCAATGCGTGAGCAGAGCCAGCTGTCGTTGTTGATGATCGACGTCGATTACTTCAAGACCTACAACGATACCTTCGGCCACCTGGAGGGGGATGAAGCCCTGCGCAAGGTGGCCACGGCGATTCGTGAAGCCAGCAGCCGGCCCTCGGACCTGCCGGCGCGCTACGGCGGCGAAGAGTTCGTGCTGGTGCTGCCCAATACCTCGCCGGGCGGGGCGCGACTGGTGGCGGAGAAGCTGCGCCAGACCGTGGAAGCGTTGAAAATCCCTCATATCGTGCCGGTGGAGGGCGCCAGCCTGACCATCAGCATCGGTCTTTCCACCGTAACGCCGCAGCCCAACAGCCATTGTCGACAGTTGATTTCGGCGGCGGACAAGGGGCTGTACCTTGCGAAGAACAACGGTCGCAACCAGGTAGGGATCGAGTAGCGGCTCTGGGGGGCGGCTCATGGCCTGCGGGTAGCGGGCTGGCCCCGGCTGCGTTTCGGACCCGGGCGCAGGTGGATCAGGGCGGTAAAATGGCGCCTGCGCGCGAATCTCAGTGGTTCGCTCACTGAAATTAGATGGTCGATTGGCCTCTAAAGCCGCTAAGCGGGCTGCCGTGATTCGGTGATTCCGTTATAATCTCCGGCTTTCAAAAGTTCGCCAACGAGTGCCGCCCCCCATGGAAATCAACCCGATCCTGAACACCATCAAGGACCTGTCCGAGCGCTCCGAAACTATTCGGGGGTATCTTTGACTACGATCAAAAGCATGAGCGTCTGACCGAGGTCAATCGCGAGCTTGAAGATCCGAGTGTCTGGAACAAACCCGAATACGCCCAGGAACTGGGCCGCGAGCGCGCTGCGCTGGCACAGATCGTCGAGACCCTGGACGAGCTGAACGGCGGTCTGGCCGATTGCCGCGACCTGCTGGATATGGCGGTCGAAGAAAACGACGAAGGTGCGGTGGGCGATGTGGTCGCCGAACTGGCCCGTCTCGAGGAAAACCTCGCCAAACTAGAATTCCGCCGCATGTTCAGCCACGAAATGGACCCGAACAACGCCTACCTGGACATCCAGGCCGGTTCCGGCGGTACCGAGGCCCAGGACTGGGCCAACATCCTGCTGCGCATGTACTTGCGCTGGGCCGACAAGCGCGGTTTCGAAGCGACCATCATGGAGCTGTCGGCCGGTGAAGTCGCCGGGATCAAGGGCGCGACCGTGCACATCAAGGGCGAATACGCCTTCGGCTGGCTACGCACCGAGATCGGCGTGCACCGCCTGGTGCGCAAGAGCCCGTTCGACTCCGGCAACCGTCGCCATACCTCGTTCTCGGCAGTGTTCGTCTCGCCAGAGATCGATGACAAGGTGGAAATCGAGATCAACCCAGCCGACCTGCGGATCGATACCTATCGCTCCTCCGGTGCCGGTGGTCAGCACGTAAACACCACCGACTCGGCTGTGCGTATTACCCACGTACCGACCAACACCGTGGTCAGCTGCCAGAACGAACGCTCCCAGCACGCCAACAAGGACACCGCCATGAAAATGCTGCGGGCCAAGTTGTACGAGCAGGAAATGCAGAAGCGCAACGCGGCTTCCCAGGCCCTGGAAGACACCAAGTCGGACATCGGCTGGGGTCATCAGATTCGCTCGTACGTGCTCGACGCGTCGCGGATCAAGGACCTGCGCACCAACATCGAACGCAGCGACTGCGACAAGGTGCTCGACGGCGACATCGACGAGTACCTGGAAGCCAGCCTGAAGTCCGGCCTGTAAAACCCTGTAGGAGCCGGGGGGACGAAGAGTCCTTCCCCGGCGCCCCCCGGCCGCAGGCCGGGGGCAACGAACCTGATGGAAAATCTAAAGACATGAGCGACCAACAACTCGACCCGCAAGCCCTGCAACAGGAAGAAAACTCCCTGATCGCCCTGCGCAAGGAAAAGCTTGCTGCCGAGCGCGCCAAGGGCAATGCCTTCCCGAACGACTTCCGCCGCGAAAACTACTGCGAAGATCTGCAGAAAAAGTACGCCGACAAGACCAAGGAAGAGCTGGCAGAGGCGGCGATCCCGGTCAAGGTTGCTGGTCGCATCATGCTCAACCGTGGCTCGTTCATGGTGATCCAGGACATGACCGGTCGCATCCAGGTCTACGTCAACCGCAAGACCCTGTCCGAAGAAACCCTGGCCGCGGTGAAAACCTGGGACATGGGCGACATCATTGCCGCCGAAGGCACCCTGGCCCGTTCCGGCAAGGGTGACCTGTACGTTGAAATGACCCACGTGCGCCTGCTGACCAAATCGCTGCGTCCGCTGCCGGACAAGCACCACGGTCTGACCGACACCGAGCAGCGCTACCGCCAGCGCTACGTTGACCTGATCGTCAACGAAGACGTGCGCCAGACTTTCCGCGTGCGTTCGCAAGTCATTGCCCACATCCGCAGCTTCCTGATGAAGCGCGACTTCCTCGAAGTCGAAACGCCGATGCTGCAAACCATTCCTGGCGGCGCCGCGGCCAAGCCGTTCGAGACTCACCACAACGCCCTGGACATGGAAATGTTCCTGCGCATCGCGCCTGAGCTGTACCTGAAGCGGCTGGTGGTTGGCGGGTTTGAAAAAGTGTTCGAGATCAACCGCAACTTCCGTAACGAAGGCGTTTCGACTCGTCACAACCCTGAATTCACCATGTTGGAGTTCTACCAGGCCTACGCCGACTACGAAGACAACATGGACCTGACCGAAGAGCTGTTCCGTGAACTGGCGCAGCTGGTGCTGGGCAGCACCGACGTGCCTTACGGCGACAAGGTGTTCCACTTCGGCGAGCCGTTCGCCCGTCTCTCGGTGTTCGATTCGATCCTCAAGTACAACCCTGAGCTGACGGCCGATGACCTGAATGACATCGACAAGGCTCGCGCCATCGCCAAGAAGGCCGGCGCCAAGGTGTTGGGCTTCGAAGGTCTGGGCAAGTTGCAGGTGATGATTTTCGAAGAGCTGGTGGAGCACAAGCTGGAACAGCCGCACTTCATCACCCAGTACCCGTTCGAGGTGTCGCCGCTGGCCCGTCGCAACGACGAGAACCCCAACGTCACCGACCGTTTCGAGCTGTTCATCGGCGGCCGCGAGATCGCCAATGCCTACTCCGAGCTCAATGACGCGGAAGATCAGGCCGAGCGCTTCATGGCCCAGGTGGCCGACAAGGACGCCGGTGACGACGAAGCCATGCACTACGACGCCGACTTCGTCCGTGCCCTGGAATACGGCATGCCGCCCACCGCCGGTGAAGGCATCGGTATCGACCGTCTGGTGATGCTGCTGACCAACTCGCCGTCGATTCGCGACGTGATCCTGTTCCCGCACATGCGGCCGCAAGCTTAAGTGTTGTGAATAAGAAGCCGCCTTTAACAGGCGGCTTTTTATTGTCTGGTTGGAACTGACGTACCGCTTCTAATTCTGTGTGATTTTCAAGAGGGAATATCTGTCGTGAACCGCGCAATTGCTCAAGAAGGTGCAGCCGGCATAGCCACTGCGGTGGCTGAAAGTGTTCAGTACCAGGGGCGCAAGGCCAGCCGGCAGGGCAGTGAGCAGCGTAGACAGGACATTCTTGATGCCGCCATGCGCATTGTGGTGCGTGACGGCGTGCGGGCCGTGCGCCATCGCGCGGTGGCCGCCGAAGCCGGTGTGCCCTTGTCGGCCACCACCTATTACTTCAAGGATATCGATGACCTGCTCACCGATACCTTCGCTCAGTATGTGGAACGCAGCGCGGCGTTCATGGGCAAGCTGTGGGCCAACAACGAAGGGTTGCTGCGGGAAATGGTCGCCTACGGTGATGGCAGTCCGGCGTCTCGCTCGCAGCTGGCCGACGACATCGCACGGCTGACCGCCGACTATGTGCAGCGCCAGTTGAGCACCCGCCGTGAGCACCTGATGGCCGAGCAGGCCTTCCGCCAGGAAGCCTTGCTCAACCCGCGCCTGGCGCAGCTGGTGCGTTCGCACCAGCAGATCCTGCTCCACGGCACCTGTCAGTTCTTTGAGGTCTTGGGCTCGCGGGAGCCGCAGCAGGATGCCAAGGTGTTGACGTCTATAATCGGCCGGATGGAGTATCAGGGCCTGCTCAACGGCGCTGAGCCGCTGGCGGAGGAAGAGATGCTCGGCATTCTCACCCGCTACATGCATCTGGTTCTGGCTTCGGTCTGACGCGCCCCACACGGCTGACTGGCTGCGGCCTGTCGGCCGGGGCCCACGCCAGGGGCTACAGTCATTCTGGTGTTCAAAGGAGAGTTGCATGCAAGCCTGGCGCATTCTGATTGCCCCGTCGTTCCTGCTGCTCAGCGGTTGCCAGATGCTCTTCAAGGACCCGCTGCCGGCTGAACAGACGGCGCCTGCCCAATTGCTGGGCAAGTGACCCCGCGCTACAGACCCATTCAATAGGAGTTTCGGGTGGACGATTACCAGCAGACGATACGCACTTTGTCCGATCGCATAGTGCTGGCCCAGACACCGATCCGGGTGCTGGATGCGGTGAAGTGGGACGAGAACATCCGCAAGGGCTTTCTCAAGGCCAAGGGCAAGGAAATGCCGGCGGTGGACCGCGCCTATTACGAAGGGCGACCGCTGTCCTTTGACTCTGGCGCGGTGAAACTGGAGTTCCAGAACATTGAGCGTGACATCACCCGCCAGTTGGGCCAGTTCAACCCGGTGGGGCAGATCATGCGCCGCATGTGCAAGGAATACCGCATGGTGGTGCGCATGCTCGAAGCCCGGGGGACCGCTGATTTCGGGCTGATTTCCCAGGAGCTTTACGGCGCCGCGTCCGACGCCTTCCACGCCGGTGATCCGACTCTGGCGGACCTCGGGCTGATGATGTCCGACTACCTGAACAACATCGACGGGCGTGGCGATCTCAAGGACGAACCCAAGACTCTCAGTGCCAAGGAAGCGGTGAGCCTGCTGCAAAGCCGGTTGAACAAAGTGTTCGGCGAGGCCGAGGAAACCATCCGCGTATTCGAGTCCGATGGCATTGTCGCCGACGCGGCAGCGGGCGCCGACTACATCAAGATCCGCAGCGATGCGATGTTCAACAATCGGGACGTGCGGGCGCTGGAAGTCCATGAGGGGTTGGTGCATGTGGGCACCACCCTCAACGGGTTGAACCAGCCGATCTGCACCTTCCTGGCCAAGGGCCCGCCGTCGTCCACGGTGACCCAGGAAGGCCTGGCGATCCTGATGGAGATCATCACCTTTGCCTCCTACCCCAGCCGCCTGCGCAAGCTGACCAACCGCACCCGAGCCATCCACATGGTGGAGGAGGGCGCGGACTTTCTGCAGGTGTTCGAGTTCTTCCGTGAGCAGGGTTTCGAGATGGCCGAGAGCTACGGCAACGCCAGCCGGGTGTTCCGCGGTTCGGTGCCCAACGGGCTGCCGTTTACCAAAGACTTGTCCTATCTCAAGGGCTTCATCATGGTTTACAACTACATTCAGCTGGCTGTGCGCAAGGGCAAGCTGGAACAGATCCCCTTGCTGTTCTGCGGCAAGACCACCCTGGAAGACATGCGAACCTTGCGCCAACTGGTGGATGAAGGCCTGGTGGTGCCACCCAAGTACCTGCCCGACCAGTTCCGCGACATGAATGCGCTGTCGGCGTGGATGTGTTTCTCCAACTTCCTCAACCACCTGAGCCTGGATCGGATCGAGGCGGACTACTCCAATATCCTTTGAATTTTTCCGGGGGCGCACATGGACGTATTCATAGATACACGGATGGGCCGATGATGCGTTTGTTGGCCGCCCTGACGTTGCTGCTGTGCCTCACCGGCTGCAGCTCGTTGCTGTTCTATCCCGAGCCCGGGCTGCCCTTTACGCCCGAACGGGCCAAGCTCGAATACCGTGACATTACCCTGAGCACCGCCGACGGCCTCAAGCTGCACGGCTGGTGGCTGCCGGCCAAACCGGGGGTGACCGTCAAGGGCACGGTGCTGCACCTGCACGGCAACGGCGGCAACCTGGCCTGGCACCTGGGGGGCAGTTGGTGGTTGCCGGAGCAGGGCTATCAGGTGCTGCTGGTGGACTATCGCGGCTATGGCTTGTCCGAAGGTGCGCCGAGCCTGCCGGCGATCTACCAGGACGTCGATGCCGCGTTCAAGTGGCTGGACCAGGCCCCGGAGGTTCAAGGCAAACCCTTGATCGTCCTCGGACAAAGCCTTGGCGGTGCCCTGGCCATTCATTATCTGGTGGAGCACCCCGAGCGTCAGGCCCAACTCAAGGCCATCGTCCTCGACGGCGTGCCGGCCAGCTACCGTGATGTCGGGCGTTATGCCTTGAGCACGTCCTGGCTGACCTGGCCGTTGCAGGTGCCTTTGTCGTGGCTGGTGCCAGACGCCGACAGCGCGGTTCACCTGCTGCCGCGCCTGACCGGGGTGCCGAAACTCATCTACCACAGCATCGATGATCCGATCGTGCCTCTTTCCAACGGCATCCGGGTGTATCAAGCTGCGCCGCCGCCGCGGGTCCTGCAACTGACCCGCGGCGGCCATGTGCAAACCTTTGCCGATCCGACCTGGCGCCGCGTGATGCTGCGCTACCTCGACGATCCGCAGCATTTCGACGGGTTGCGCCGCCTGGGGGAAATCCCCAACTACCCGGCGACGCCGAATTCAGCAGTTGAACCTCCAGAGAGTCCGCAATGAGTGAAGAACGCAACGCCATTCCCATGATCATCACCGGTATCTGCAGCATCATCGTTACCGTGGGCAGCCTGTGGTACTACGGCTACCTGCACTTCGCCAAACCGGAGGACGCGCTGCTGCTCAGCGACTTCACCATGCTCAAGACCGTGCCCGGCGAGGACTACAAGATCTCCCTGCAACCGGCCGATGAAGTGGCCCAGTGCATCGATGGCGTGCTGGTGTTGTTCGACACTCAGCAGAAGGGCTTGACCGGGGTGCTGGTGAACAAGAAGAAGCAAGCCGTGCGCTGCATGGGGCAAGAGACGCCGCAACTGCAGCAGTGATCGGTTTGCCGGCCAGCCGGTTCCCATCTGGATAACCGCATAAAAAAACGCCGCCGACCTGAAGAGGTCGGCGGCGTTTGGTTTTACCTGCCTATATAAGCAGGGCGCTCCATCAGTTGCGGCTGATGGCCGAACGTGGCGCTACCGGCTGGTTGTCGTTGGAAATGGTCACTTCCACACGACGGTTCATGGCACGACCGGAAACGCTGCCGTTATCGGCCACCGGATACTCCTTGCCGTAACCCTGGCTGACGATACGCGCCGGATCGACGCCCATGCGGATCAGGGCCATCTGCACCGAGCCGGCACGGCGCTCGGACAGGGACTGGTTGTAGGAGTCGCTGCCGGTGCTGTCGGTGTAGCCTTCGACGATCACCTTGCGGTCCGGGTTCTGCTGGAGGAATTGCGCCAGCTTGTTGATGTTCACCAGGCCGCTGGACTTCAGGTCGGACTTGTTGGTGGCGAACAGCACGTCACCAAAGGTCACCAGGGTGCCGCGATCGGTCTGCTTGGCGTTGAGGCTGTCCTGCAGTTGCTTGATCTGCGCGTCACGGGCTTCGAGGATGGCGCGGGCACGCTGGTCGCCGGCGTCCTTGAGCTTGGCTTCGGCGGTGCGCAGGGCAATGGTTTCCTTGGCCACTTCAACCCGCTGGTTGGTCAGATAGGCCAGTTGATCGACCTTCTTCTCGTCTTCCTTGTTCAGGTAGGCCTTGTCGGCCTTGTCCATCCAGTCGGCGGCGTCCTTGGTTTCCAGGGCCGCGACCTTGCTTGCCTGCGGGTTGGCTTGCAGGCCGGAGAAGTTGGTCCGGGCGTTTTCCAGGTTGGCGTTAGGCGGGGTGGAGCAGGCCGCCAGGGCTACGCTCATGGCCAACAGGGCAGGGATCATCACTTGTTTGCGCATAATGGTTCGTCCTTTCAATCAAATACGAGTACGTGGGAATCGGCGGCGGCTTACTGCACGCTGCGCATACCTTCCTGACGCAGTTCCTGAACGCCTTTCTGCGAATCTTTCAGCGCCTGTTCGGCCTTGGCGGCCTGGGCCTTGCGTTCGGCGACACGGGCATCCCACTCGGCTTGTTCAGCCAGGCGACGGGCTTCGTCGTACTTCTTGTCGTGCATGGCAATCTCGGCTTGCTTGAGCTTGTCCTGGGCCGACTTCATTTCCACGGCGGCGAATTCGGTGCCGCCTGCGCTCACTGCGCTGTTGACCGCAGATTGCGTGACCGCGTACTGCTCGGAAGGCGGGTTACCGGCACAACCGGCCAGTACCATGCTGCTACCGAGGGCCAGCGCGGCCAGTTTCAGCCCGCGCAGAGAGGTGAACGAGGATTTGGCAGTGCTGATCTTCATGGTCTTCAACTCCATTGGGTAACTCCTGAAAAACATCAATATCCATCCCGGTCCTGGCGCCGTGACGCTGAGTGACGGGCGCTGATGGCAAAATTTGAAACGGCCGTTCCAGTGATGGCTACTGGGTGTGACCCGAGGCTTTTTTGAATAGTTCAGAGAAAGATGGCGATTGGCCGGAAAAAAACTGACGACTCGGACAAGGCTCTAAATCGGGAACTTTTGCCGTGCAGCGGGGTATCCCCGGCCCTGTTCAGGGCCGGGGACGATGAAGTTCAACGGGAGTTGGAGAGGGCGCCGACTCAGTGTTTGGGCTTGTCGGACTGGCTGGCCATGAGCTGCAGATGCTGGCGTGACAGGGCCAGGAAACGCGGGGTCGGACCGATATCCTCGTAGAGCGGATCGCCTTCCTCGTCGGTGGCCACCACCTGCCGACCCTGAATGTAGGGGAAGCTGGCTTCCAGCTCTTCCAGGGCGGCGCCGATCAGTTCGCCGAGCAGTTCCTCGGTCTGGCGTTTGGGGTACATCTCGGAGAGGGCGGCCAGGCGGGCGGCGGCTTCCACGTCCAGGTGAATCCGGTAGGCGGTTTTGCTCAGGCGCCCCTTGGCGTTTTCTTCCCAATGTTGTGCCAGTTCACGGATTTTCATGTTGACCTCGATGAACGCCTGCTTGTGGCAGGTTGGGTTGAGTAACCGGCCGGAGCCGGTGCGTGGCCCTTGTGCGGCCTACCCTTGAGACTAGTCCCATCGGCCAGGGTTGGCCCGGGGTGAGGTTGCACGCTTGCTAAGGCAGGCGTGCAAGCGGCACTCTTGAGCCTTCCGTGCCGCCTTGAGTCTGCTGGAGAACACCTCGATGACCGATATTGATGCGCGCTTGCGCGAAGACGTTCACCTCTTGGGAGAACTGTTGGGCAATACCATCCGTGATCAGTACGGGGAGGCTTTCCTCGACAAGATCGAGCAGATTCGCAAGGGCGCCAAGGCCGATCGACGGGGCTCGCCCGGGGTCGAATTGAGTGCCAGCCTCGACCAGTTGAGCGAGGACGAACTGCTTCCGGTGGCCAGGGCCTTCAACCAGTTCCTCAACCTGGCGAACATTGCCGAGCAGTATCAGTTGATCCACCGCCGCGACGAGTCGCAGCCGGCGCCATTCGAGGCCCGGGTACTACCGGAGCTGCTGGCCCGGCTGCGGGCTGCAGGGCATTCTGCCGATGCTCTGGCCCGGCAGTTGGGGCGCCTGGAGATCGAGCTGGTGCTCACCGCTCACCCCACCGAAGTGGCGCGCCGCACCCTGATTCAGAAATACGATGCCATCGCCGGGCAACTGGCGGCCCAGGACCATCGCGATCTCACCAGCGCCGAGCGCGGGCAGATCCAGGAACGCCTGCAGCGCTTGATTGCCGAAGCCTGGCACACCGAGGAAATCCGCCGTACTCGGCCGACGCCGGTGGATGAGGCCAAATGGGGTTTCGCGGTGATCGAGCACTCCTTGTGGCAGGCCATTCCCAACTACCTGCGCAAGGCCGACAAGGCATTGTTCGAGGCTACCGGGCTGCACCTGCCGTTGGAATCGGCACCGATCCGCTTCGCTTCGTGGATGGGCGGCGACCGGGACGGCAACCCCAATGTCACTGCCAGCGTGACCCGGGAGGTACTGTTGCTGGCGCGCTGGATGGCTGCCGACCTGTACTTGCGGGACGTCGATCACCTGGCCGCCGAACTGTCCATGCAACAGGCCAATGCGGCCTTGCTGGCCAGGGCCGGGGACAGTGCCGAGCCGTATCGGGCGTTGCTCAAGCAATTGCGCGAGCGTCTGCGGGCCACCCGTAACTGGGCGCACGCGGCGCTTGGCGCTCCGGTGCCGGCGGGGGCCGAGGTATTGCAGAACAACCGCGACCTGCTGGAGCCGCTGCAGCTGTGCTACCAGTCGCTGCATGAATGCGGGATGGGGGTGATCGCCGATGGCCCATTGCTCGATTGCTTGCGGCGGGCGGTGACGTTCGGCCTGTTCCTGGTGCGTCTCGATGTGCGTCAGGACTCCAGTCGGCACACCTCGGCCATGACCGAGATCACCGACTATCTGGGCCTGGGCCGCTATGAGGACTGGAGCGAGGAAGATCGCATCAGCTTCCTGATGCGCGAGCTGAGCAGTCGCCGTCCCTTGCTGCCGGGTTATTTCAAACCCTCGGCTGACACGGCGGAGGTGCTTGCTACCTGTCGCGAGATCGCCGTCGCCCCGGCGGCTTCCTTGGGTTCCTACGTGATTTCCATGGCGGGCGCGGCCTCCGATGTACTGGCGGTGCAGTTGCTGCTCAAGGAGTCTGGGGTGCTGCGGCCGATGCGTGTGGTGCCGTTGTTCGAAACCCTGGCGGACCTGGACAACGCCGGGCCGGTGATGGAAAAACTGCTGCACATGCCGGGCTATCGCTCACGCCTGCAAGGGCCTCAGGAAGTGATGATCGGTTATTCCGACTCGGCCAAGGATGCCGGGACCACTGCTGCGGCCTGGGCGCAATATCGGGCGCAGGAACGGCTGGTGGATATCTGCCGTGAGCAACAGGTGGAGCTGCTGTTGTTCCATGGTCGCGGCGGTACTGTGGGTCGCGGCGGCGGTCCGGCCCACGCGGCGATTCTGTCGCAGCCTCCGGGTTCGGTGGCGGGGCGCTTCCGCACCACCGAGCAGGGGGAAATGATCCGTTTCAAATTCGGCCTGCCGGACATTGCCGAGCAGAACCTCAACCTCTATCTGGCTGCGGTACTGGAAGCCACCTTGCTGCCGCCGCCGCCTCCGGAGCCAGCCTGGCGTCACCTGATGGACGAGCTGGCCAGCGACGGGGTCCAGGCCTATCGCGCGGTGGTGCGGGACAACCCGCAGTTTGTCGAGTACTTCCGCCAGTCCACCCCGGAGCAGGAGCTGGGACGCCTGCCCCTGGGCAGTCGGCCGGCCAAGCGCCGTGCCGGTGGCATTGAAAGCCTACGGGCTATCCCATGGATCTTCGGCTGGACTCAGACCCGCCTGATGCTGCCGGCATGGCTCGGCTGGGAAGCGGCCTTGAGCAAGGCGCTGGCCCGAGGCGAGGGTGAGTTGCTGGGGCAGATGCGTGAGCAATGGCCGTTTTTCCGCACTCGCATCGACATGCTGGAGATGGTCCTGGCCAAGGCCGATGCCGATATTGCCCGTTCTTATGACGAGCGCCTGGTGGAAGCGGAACTGCTGCCATTGGGTGCGCATTTACGCGACCTATTGTCGCAGGCCTGCGCGGTGGTCCTGGGCCTGACCGGGCAGTCGCAACTGCTGGCCCACAGCCCCGACACCCTGGAGTTCATCCGCCTGCGCAATACCTACCTCGACCCGCTGCATCTGTTGCAGGCGGAGTTGCTGGCGCGCTCGCGCAAACAGGAGGCGCCGCAAGGAAGCCCCCTGGAACAGGCGCTGCTGGTCTCCGTAGCGGGTATCGCCGCCGGTTTGCGCAATACCGGCTGAGGTTGCAGAGGGCTGTCGGCCTGCTTTGGCACGGCCCTGATCGGGACAATCCCAAGGTGTCGCTCAGATTCATCTGGCGACACTTTGTTATGGGGTTGCGACTTGTTCTACCGTGCCGATGGGGCACAAAAGGGCCGGGTTCCTCCGACTTTCGACTGCTTGTGTGCGCTGTGTCGGCTGTGTATCTTGATCAGCCTTTGGCCGTTTGGGCGGCCACTATCCTATTTTTGAGATTGGCCCCACGAGGCGAATCCGAGCGTTTCTAAATAAAAAATTGAGGAGCACATCGATGCGCGTAATTCTGCTGGGAGCTCCCGGGGCCGGTAAAGGTACTCAGGCAAAGTTCATCACCGAAAAGTTCGGCATTCCACAGATCTCCACCGGCGACATGCTGCGTGCTGCGGTCAAGGCCGGCACCGAGCTGGGCCTGAAGGCCAAGAGCGTGATGGACAGTGGTGGCCTGGTGTCCGATGACCTGATCATCAACCTGGTCAAGGAACGCATCAGCCAGGCCGACTGCGTTAATGGCTTCCTGTTCGACGGCTTCCCGCGCACCATTCCTCAGGCCGAAGCGTTGGTCAAAGCCGGTGTTGAGCTGGACAACGTAGTAGAAATCGCTGTTGACGACGAAGAGATTGTCCAGCGTATTGCCGGCCGCCGGGTGCACGAAGCTTCGGGCCGGGTCTACCACACCGTTTACAACCCGCCGAAGATTGCCGGCAAGGACGACATCACCGGTGAAGACCTGGTGCAGCGCAAGGACGACACCGAAGAAACCGTGCGTCATCGCCTGTCGGTCTATCACTCCCAGACCAAGCCGCTGGTGGAGTTCTACCAGCAACTGGCCGCGGCTCAAGGCAAACCGAAGTACAGCCATATCCCTGGCGTGGGTTCGGTGGAAGTGATCACCGCCAAGGTGCTCGAAGCCCTGAGCTGAGTTGCCTGATCGTTTGATCGTTCAACGGCCCGCTTGCGGGCCGTTGCTGTTTATAATGCGTCACTTTTTTCAATGCCGATGGAACCCCCGATGAGCACCTTGCTGGCCCTGGACACCGCGACTGAAGCTTGCTCCGTTGCTTTGCTGCATGACGGCAAGGTTACGAGCCATTACGAGGTGATTCCCCGCCTGCATGCGCAGAAGCTGTTGCCGATGATTCAGGAGCTGCTGGCCAATGCCGGCACTACCTTGCAGGCGGTGGATGCGATTGCCTTTGGCCGTGGCCCCGGCGCTTTCACCGGCGTGCGGATCGCCATTGGCGTGGTGCAGGGGTTGGCCTTCGCCCTGGAGCGTCCGGTGCTGCCGGTGTCCAACCTGGCGGTGCTGGCCCAGCGCGCCTTGCGTGAGCACGGTGCGACCCAGGTGGCCTCGGCCATCGATGCGCGCATGGATGAAGTCTATTGGGGCTGCTACCGGGAAACGGCTGGCGAGATGCGTCTGGTGGGCGCCGAAGCGGTGCTGCCGCCGGAAGTCGCGACCTTGCCGGAAGGGGCCAGCGGCGACTGGTTCGGCGCGGGCACCGGCTGGGGGTATGGCGAGCGCATCGCGGTCCCTCTCAGTGGTCAGGACGCGGGCATGCTGCCCCACGCCGAAGACCTGCTGACCCTGGCGAAATTTGCCTGGGAGCGGGGCGAAGCGATAGTTGCCGACGACGCACAACCGGTCTATCTGCGCGACAAGGTGGCCACGCCCAAAGCCCGTTGAGGGTTGTCCAAGTGTTTGCGGGGGTTCAGATTTTTTCGGTGTAAACCGGCCAATCGTCTGGTTTTCGGAGTCGATTCTGCTCGGGTTTAAACCTTTTGGCTTTTCTGTGTTCTAGTTATCACTTGGGCATTTGCTAAGTCGAAGCGGTGCCGCTAAATTGCCATCATTGACCCCGGGCTTTTCAGTATGCGCATAGACGGCATCTCCTCTCAGTCCTACCCCATCAAGCGCAAGCCTCGTAAAGGCCCGGCGCTGGTAGACGAGTCTCTGGACGATGACGACGCCATTGAAGTCCAGTCCGAACCTTCGACTCAAAGCCGTTCCCAGGCATCTGCCCCCCGCACCGGTAATCTCCCCGCCCGTCCTCAGGACATGATCTTTCAGCGCGCGATGAAAAAGAGCGTGGCCAATGCCCTGGCCAGCTACCTGACCACCGCCGGCTTTGTCGATTGGGATCTGGAAGTGGTAGGGCTCGACCTGTACATCTGATGCTGCCTTATTTCCTGGGTTGTCCTTCCTGGAGCGAAAACGCCTGGCGTGAGTACCTGTACCCGGAGGATGCGCGACCCACTGATTTCCTTGGCCTGTACTCCCAGGTCTTCAATGCCGTTGAAGGCAACACCACCTTCTATGCACGGCCCGCGCCCGGCACTGTGCAGCGCTGGGCCCAGATCATGCCCGAGCACTTTCGTTTCACCGCCAAGTTTCCCGGTGACATCAGCCACGGCGGTGACCTGCGCGAACAACTGAGCGCTGCCCAGACCTTTATCCAGTTGCTCAGCCCCCTGGGGGAACGTGTGTCGCCCCTGTGGCTGCAATTGCCGGCCAGCTTCGCCCCGCAGCGTCTGGGGGAATTGGCGGGCTTTATCGAGGGCCTGGAGCGGCCGCTGGCGGTGGAGGTCCGGCATCCGGAGTTCTTTGCCAAAGGCGATGCGGAGCGCATGCTCAACCGACTGTTGCGTGAGCGTGGCGTCGAGCGTATCTGCCTTGATCCACGGGCCTTGTTCAGTTGCACGTCCACTGCTCCCGCGGTGCTGCACGCCCAGTCGAAAAAGCCCAAGGTGCCGCCGCGACCTGCGGCGTTCACCCAGTTTCCGCAAGTGCGCTTCATCGGTCATCCGGAGCTTGAGGCCAACGATCCATTTCTCGTGCCCTGGATCGACAAGGTCGCCGGCTGGATCGAAGAGGGGCGTACCCCTTATGTCTTCCTGCATACCTCGGACAACCGACTGGCCGCTGAACTGGCCCGCCGTTTTCATGGCCAGCTGATGCAACGTTTGCCTGGCTTGCCCGCGTTGCCTGAGTTATACAGAGAGCCCGCCGCGGAGCAGCTCGGCTTGCTCTGAGGCGTCTTCATTGCCTTCTTCTGGAGCGAGCAAATGGACGCGCAAACCCTTCGAGCCAATGCCTTCAAGGCCCTGCATGAACGTGCCGGCGCCTTTGTCATACCCAACCCCTGGGATGCCGGTTCCGCGAAGATGCTGGCCGGTCTCGGGTTCGAGGCCCTGGCCACCACCAGCGCCGGTTATGCCTTCTCCCTGGGGCGCCCGGATGCCGAGGGCGCCGTCAGCCTGGAAGACACCCTGGACAATGTGCGGGTCATAGTCGGTGCCAGCAGCCTGCCGGTGGCGGTGGACTTGGAAAACGGTTTTTCCGACAGTCCTGAAGGTTGCGCCCAAGCGCTGTTGTTGGCGGCAGCCAGTGGTGTGGTTGGAGGCTCGATCGAGGACGCCAGCGGTCGCGCCGACGACCCTATCTATGACTTCAACCTGGCGGTGGAGCGTATCGAGGCTTGTGCTGCCGCCGTGCGCAGCTTGCCATTCCCCTTCATCCTGACTGCCCGGGCGGAGAACCTGCTCCACGGTCGTGATGATCTGCCGGACACCATTCGCCGCTTGCAGGCCTTTGCCGAAGCCGGTGCCGATGTACTCTATGCTCCGGCCCTGCGCAGCGCCGAGGAGATTGTGCAGGTGGTACGGGCTGTGGCGCCCAAGCCGGTGAACGTGCTGATGTCTGGTAGCCTCAACCTGAGCGTGGCGCAACTGGCGGAGCTGGGGGTCAAGCGCATCAGTGTCGGTTCGGCCCTGGCCCGGGCCGCCTACGGTGCTTTCTACCGGGCTGCGGAGGATATCCGCGAGCATGGTCGCTTTGATTTTGCTGATCGTGCGATGCCGTTTCGGCAGATCAATCAATTGTTCAAACAGCCATAAAGCGGGACATTCTGTGCGGGTGGTGAGAATTCTGGGCGTCCTGTTGTTGCTGGGCGCCTTGTTGTTGATCGGTATACGCCTGGGCTGGGTGCCGCTGGCGGATGCCTGGAACCCTTGGGCGCCGCTGGATGTAAGGGCCAAGCCGAATCTGTTGACCCGCTTCAAGCTGGCGCGGCTGCGGGACGATCCGCAGCTGTGCGACGAGGTGCTTGGCCGCTCTGGCCTGCGCACCAGTCGCCAGCCCGACAGTCGTGGTGATGTGGCCTGCCCATTGAGCAATACCTTGCGCGTGCAAGGTAGTGATGTCGCCTTGAGCAGCAGCTTCCTTGCCAGTTGCCCACTGGCGGTGGCCTTTGCCCTTTATGAGCGCCACGGGCTGCAGCCCGCGGCACAGGCGGTGTATGGGCAGCGCGTGGCGCGGGTCGATCATCTGGGCAGTTTTGCCTGCCGCAACATGTACAGTCGTGAGAATGGTGCTCGCAGTCAGCACGCCAGTGCCAACGCCCTGGACATTGCCGGTTTTCGACTGGCGGACGGGCGCAGCATCAGTGTGCTCAAGGATTGGCCGAAGGACAGCGATGCGGGACGTTTTTTGCGGCTGGCCCGGGACGGTGCCTGCGATGCATTCAATGTGGTGCTGGGGCCGGATTACAACAGCGCTCATCGCAACCATTTTCATCTGGATGTAGGGCCTTGGTGGATATGTCGCTGAGGAGCCGGCTCAGGCGGCGATGCGCAGGTTCTGCAGAATCAGTGGACGTGCCCAGCCGATGTCGAAGTCCATCTGCCGCTGTTGCTCGATAAGCTCCTGCGGCGGGAACGGTTCGGCCGGTTTATCCAGCAGGTCCAGTTCGAATTCGGCGATGGGCAGGTGCAGCGGACGTGGTTCCGGCGCCGGGCCGGGGGCCGGCAGCGGCTGACCGGCATTGAGCACGATCGGGCGGACCCAGCCACTCTCAAAGTCCTGCTGACGTTGCTGGGCAACGATTTCTTCCGGCGGGAAGGGCGGAGCCGGCTTGTCCAACAGTTCCATTTCGAATTCGGCGATCGGCAGGAACAGCGGTTCAGGGGGACGAATCTCGGTGTCCTGAATATCGCAATGGCGCTGGTTGACGATCTGCGTCAGTACATCGGTGCCGCCAACCGGTTCCACGGGACCATCGATGGCCACGGCGGGCAGCCCTTCAACGCTCGTGCCTTCTCCCTGTTGCTCGGCCAGGGCCTGGGCAAAGAAGTCCTGCCACAGATGGCTGACGCCGCTCAGTGCCTGGGAGTTGCGTAGGCCATAGTCGCCGTGGCGAGAGATATAACCTATCGATGTGCGTTGAATGTCTGACATTGCTCTCGGTCGACGCTGAGCTCTGGCAAAATGGCCGATAGTTCTGTTATCGGCAGTTTTTGCCGATCATTAATTTTTTGAGTGTGTTTTCAGATGAATGAGCAACCCGCGGCCTGCCGCATCAAAGTCGAGGCCCTGGACGCTGGATTCGCGCCGCAGGCTCAGCAATGGGCACAACGCCTGGGACTGCCGTTGCAGATCGACGAGGCCGAGTTTGCCCTGCAGGTGGGTGAGCAGGGGCTGCAATTGCAGCAGCTGGGCGCCGATGCACCAGGACCGGTGCGGGTGGACTTTGTTGAAGGTGGAGCGGCCCACCGGCGGCTGTACGGTGGTGGCAGCGGGCAGATGATTGCCAAGGCGGTGGGCGTTGCTCAGGGCGTGCGGCCACGGGTGCTGGATGCCACGGCAGGCTTGGGCAAGGACGGGTTTGTCCTGGCTACCCTCGGCTGTGAGATGAGTCTGATCGAGCGCCAGCCATTGATTGGTGCGCTGCTGGAGGACGGGTTGGCCCGGGGGGCGCTGGACGCCGAGGTGGCACCTATCGTTGCCCGCATGCACTTGCTCAAGGGCAACTCCATCGAGCTGATGCGCAACTGGGAGGGCGAGCCGCCTCAGGTGATCTACCTCGATCCGATGTTTCCCCATCGGGAGAAAAGCGCCTTGGTGAAAAAGGAAATGCGTCTGTTCCGGCCGTTGGTGGGGGACGACAATGACGCTCCGGCACTGCTGGCCGCAGCCCTGGCCCTGGCCAGTCATCGAGTGGTGGTCAAGCGCCCGCGCAAGGCACCGTGCATTGAAGGGCCGAAGCCAAGCCATGGACTGGAAGGCAAATCCAGTCGCTACGATATCTACCCGAAGAAGGCCCTCAAGGCCTGAACCCGATGTAGGCGCCGGCTTGCTGGCAAAAGCGGTTTCAGGGGCGGGCTCCTGGTTGGAGGAGCCGGCTTGCCGGCGAAGGCGATCTCAGGCCTCTTCGCTGGCAAGCCAGCTCCTACACCAGCTTGCTCCCGCGCATGCCGGTTTCTATGGCCGGTAGGCGCGCATGAACAGATCCACCACTTCTTGCACGTGCTCTTCCGCAGCGGGGCCTCTCAAGGGCTCGCCGCAACCATAGAGCAGGCGGAAGTTCGCCCCGCCCTTGAGCATGCAGAAGAAATGCTCGGCGGCATTGCGCGGCTTGTCGATGTGCAAGGTGCCCAACTGATTGATTCGCCCCAGCAGCCGTTCCATACCCTGCAGTACGCGTTCGGGGCCGGCCTCAATGAACATTTGCGAGAGCTTGGGATCCTGATTGCCCAGGGCCATGATCAAGCGATGCAGGTTCACCGACTCGTCGCTGTTGATCAGCTGATGAAAGCCTCGTGCGATGTTCAACAGGACGCCTCGCACCGGTGTGTCGGGCGTCAGTTCGTAGATCAGCGTGGGCAGCTGCTCTTCGCACTTGGCCACCACGGCGGCGGTGAACAGGGTCTCTTTGTCGTTGAAATGGCTATAGACCGTGAGTTTTGAAACGCCGGCTTCGGCGGCGACCGCATCCATGCTGGTACTGGCGTAGCCATTGCTCAGAAACAGGTTTTTCGCTGCTTCGAGAATGGCCTGGCGCTTGGCCAGATCCTTGGGCCTGCCTGGCCCAACGTTTGCGGAGTGATTGTCGGACATTTTTTCGCTGTTAATACTGGACTGGTGAGTTTGCTATTAATAACATACCGGCCAGTATAATTATTCCAAGCACCATTAGCGAAAGGTCGCCGCCATGTTCCGCTATGCCTTGCCAGTCAGCCTGGCTTTTTTTCTGTCTGCTTGTGGGCACGAAGAGCCCGTTCAAATTGGCGTCCGACCGGCCATGGTGGTCCAGCCAGAGCCTTCGGCGCGGGTTTCGGACAGTTATCCGGGCGAGGTGCGAGCCCGCTACGAACCCGACCTGGCGTTTCGTATCGGTGGCAAGGTCAGTCGACGACTGGTGGAAGAGGGCGAGCGGGTCAAGGCCAATCAGCCCCTGGCCGAACTCGATCCCCAGGATGTTCGTCTGCAACTGGAGGCCACTCGGGCCCAGGTCACGGCGGCCACTGCCAACCTCAATCTGGTGCGCGCCGAGCGTGATCGCTACAAGACCCTGCTGGAGCGGCAGATGGTCAGCCATTCCCAATACGACAACGCCGAAAACCTCTACCGAGCTGGTGAAGCACGCCTGAAGCAGATCAAGGCCGAGTTCGATGTGGCCAACAACCAGGCCGGTTATGCCGTGCTGCGTGCCCCGCAGGATGGCGTGGTAGCCAAGCGCGCAGTGGAAGTGGGGCAAGTGGTGGCGGCCGGGCAGACGGTCTTTACCCTGGCCACTGACGGTGAGCGTGAGGTGCTGATCAGCTTCCCCGAGCAGAACTACGGTCGCTTCAAGGTCGGCCAGCCAGTCTCGGTGGAACTCTGGACCCAGCCGGGCCAACGTTTCGACGGGCGCATCCGCGAGCTGTCCCCGGCTGCTGATCCCAAGTCCCGGACCTTTGCCGCACGCATTGCCTTCAGTGCCGGCGAGGTTCCGGCGGAGTTGGGCCAGAGCGCCAGGGTGTTCATCCAGAGCGCTGATGCGCTGTCGCTGTCGGTGCCGTTGTCGGCGCTGACTGCCGAAGGGGGCGCGACCTACGTTTGGCGAGTCGATGCCAACAACACCTTGCACAAGACGCCGGTACGGGTCGGTGCCTTCGGTGAGAAGACAGTGCCGGTGCTCGAAGGTTTGAGCGCCAGCGATTGGGTGGTGGCAGCCGGGGTGCATGTGCTCCATGAGGGCTTGCAGGTGCGCCCGGTGGATCGCTCCAACCGTGTGGTCAATCTGGCGGTCAAGGAGTAGTCCCCGATGGGTTTCAACCTTTCTGCATGGGCGTTGCGCAATCGCCAGATCGTCCTGTTCCTGATGTTGTTGCTGGCCATTGTCGGTGCGCTGTCCTACACCAAGTTGGGCCAGAGCGAAGACCCGCCTTTCACCTTCAAGGCCATGGTGATCCGCACCAACTGGCCGGGGGCCACGGCCCAGGAAGTGTCGCGCCAGGTCACCGAGCGCATTGAAAAGAAACTCATGGAAACCGGCGAGTACGATCGCATCGTTTCCTTCTCCCGCCCCGGGGAATCCCAGGTGACCTTCATTGCCCGGGATTCGATGCACTCCAACGAGATTCCCGAACTCTGGTATCAGGTTCGCAAGAAGATCAGTGACATTCGCCAGTCCTTGCCGCCGGGCATCCAGGGACCCTTCTTCAACGATGAATTCGGTACGACCTTCGGCAATATCTATGCGCTGACAGGGCAGGGCTTCGACTACGCCGTGCTCAAGGACTATGCCGACCGTATCCAGATCCAACTGCAGCGGGTCAAGGACGTGGGTAAGGTCGATCTGCTGGGCCTGCAGGACGAAAAGATCTGGATCGAGCTATCCAACGTCAAGCTGGCAACCCTGGGCCTGCCCCTGGCAGCGGTGCAAAAGGCGCTGGAGGAGCAGAACGCGGTGTCCACTGCGGGGTTCTTCGAGACCCCCAGCGAGCGGGTGCAATTGCGGGTATCCGGCAACTTCCAGACGGTGGAGCAGATCCGCAATTTCCCGATCCGGGTCGCCGATCGCACCTTCCGCATCGGTGATGTGGCGGATGTGCGTCGCGGCTTCAATGATCCACCGGCACCGCGCATGCGTTTCATGGGGGAAGACGCCATCGGCCTGGCCGTGGCGATGAAGGACGGCGGCGACATCCTGGTGTTGGGCAAGGCCCTGGAAGGCGAGTTCTCCCGCCTGCAGAAAAGCCTGCCGGCGGGGATGGAGTTGCGCAAGGTGTCCGATCAGCCGGCGGCGGTGAAAACCGGGGTCGGCGAGTTTGTCCGGGTGCTGGCCGAGGCCCTGATCATTGTCCTGCTGGTGAGTTTCTTCTCCCTGGGTGTGCGCACCGGCATGGTGGTGGCCCTGGCGATTCCCTTGGTGCTGGCGATCACGTTCGCCACCATGTACTACCTGGGGATAGGCCTGCACAAGATTTCCCTGGGCGCGCTGGTGCTGGCGTTGGGGCTGTTGGTGGATGACGCGATCATTGCGGTGGAGATGATGGCGATCAAGATGGAGCAGGGGTTCGACCGGATCAAGGCCGCCAGCTTTGCCTGGACCAGTACCGCCTTTCCCATGCTCACCGGCACCCTGATTACCGCAGCGGGCTTTTTGCCGATTGCCACGGCCCAGTCCGGCACCGGCGAGTACACCCGCTCGATCTTCCAGGTGGTGACCATTGCCCTGGTGGCGTCGTGGATTGCCGCCGTGGTCTTCGTTCCCTACCTGGGGGAAAAGCTCCTGCCGGACCTGGCCAAGATCCACGCCGCCAAGCACGGCGCCGAGTCCAATCCCCACGGCACGCCTTTCTACCAGCGCGTGCGCCGGGTGGTGGGCTGGTGCGTGGAGCGGCGCAAGACCGTGATCGTCCTGACCATCCTGGCGTTCGTCGGTTCGGTGATGCTGTTCCGTTTTGTCCCGCAGCAGTTCTTCCCGGCCTCGGGCCGCCTGGAATTGATGGTCGACCTGAAACTGGCCGAAGGTGCTTCCCTGAGCAACACCGCCGATGAGGTCAAGCGCCTGGAGGCGATGCTCAAGGACCACCCAGGCATCGACAACTACGTGGCTTACGTGGGGACCGGTTCGCCGCGTTTCTATCTGCCGCTGGACCAGCAACTGCCGGCCACCAGCTTTGCCCAGTTCGTGGTGCTGGCCAAGACCATCGAGGAGCGGGAGAGCCTGCGCAGTTGGCTGATCGCGACCCTCAATGAACAGTTCCCGGCCTTGCGCTCTCGGGTCACGCGCCTGGAGAACGGTCCGCCAGTGGGTTACCCGGTGCAGTTCCGGGTCACAGGCGAGCACATCGAGGAGGTTCGCGCCCTGGCGCGCAAGGTGGCGGCCAAGGTGCGGGAGAACCCCCATGTGGTCAACGTTCACCTGGACTGGGAGGAGCCGAGCAAGGTGGTCTACCTGAATATCGATCAGGACCGGGCTCGGGCGCTGGGTGTCAGCACCGCCAACCTGTCGAAGTTCCTGCAGAGCTCGCTGATCGGTTCCACCGTCAGCCAGTACCGTGAGGACAACGAACTGATCGAGATTCTCCTGCGCGGAACCCAGCAGGAGCGCACAGAGCTGGCCTTGCTGCCAAGCCTGGCAGTGCCCACCGACAACGGGCAGAGCGTGTCGCTGTCCCAGGTCGCGACCCTGGAGTACGGCTTCGAGGAAGGGGTGATCTGGCACCGCAATCGCCTGCCCAACGTCACTGTGCGTGCCGATATCTACGGCAAGGAACAACCGGCGACGTTGGTGCAGCAGATTCTGCCGACCCTGGAGCCGATCCGTGCCGAACTGCCGGACGGCTTCTTGCTGGAGGTGGGCGGCACTGTCGAGGATTCGGCCCGTGGCCAGAACTCGGTGAAGGCCGGCGTGCCGCTGTTCATCGTGGTAGTGCTGACCTTGCTGATGATTCAGCTGCGCAGTTTTTCGCGCACCGCCATGGTGTTCCTCACCGCGCCCCTGGGGCTGATCGGGGTCACCCTGTTCCTCCTGGTGTTCCGCCAGCCCTTCGGCTTTGTGGCCATGCTCGGCACCATTGCCCTGTCCGGGATGATCATGCGCAACTCGGTGATCCTGGTGGACCAGATCGAACAGGACATCAAGGCTGGCCTGCGTCCCTGGGATGCGATCATCGAAGCCACTGTGCGGCGTTTCCGTCCCATCGTGCTGACTGCCCTGGCGGCGGTACTGGCGATGATTCCGCTGTCGCGCAGTGTGTTCTTCGGGCCGATGGCGGTGGCCATCATGGGCGGCCTGATTATCGCCACGGTCTTGACCCTGCTGTTTCTGCCAGCGCTGTATGCGGCCTGGTTCCGGGTCAGGAAGGACTGATCCGAGCAACTCGCAAGGCATCAACCTGGGCCGGGTAGAGATTACCCGGCCTGGTTTTTCAGCAGTGCAGGTTTTCCAGCAATTGGGCAGCGTGCTCTTCGAACATCTGTTGCCTGGGACTTAGGGGGAGCAGGCCTGGAGCGCAAGGTCGTCAATGGACAGCAGGCCGCAGGGGGCGCCATGGCCGGACCGCCAGCTCTGGCATTTCATCCGGGGGCTGCCCCCTAGCCAGGGAGTCTGCCTTCAGTAGGAGCTGCGGGGCTTGCCCAAGAGTCAATGGGACCTGCACCGTCAGGGCAACCTGCTGTATTTTTGCCGGCACTCGCGGCCTTGCCCGCTAAGCAGTGGGCAAGGCCGTAGGGCGGATCAGAGGGTGCCGAAGACCTTCTTGGCCAGGCTGGTGGCCGCAGCGGCCGGGTTCTGGCGAATGGTTTCTTCCTGCTTGCCGATCATTTCGAACAGGCCATTGAGGGCTTGCTCGGTCACGTAGCTTTCGATGTTGGCGCTCTTGGCATCCAGCACACCCAGGGTCGCGGCCTGGCCGGCGAAGGAGTTGTACTGCTTGGCCAGGCCGACCTGATCGGTGGCTTGCTTGACGATAGGCAGGAACTTGGCGCGGATCTGTTCGCGGCTGCTCTTGTCCAGATACTGGGTGGCGGAGTCCTTGCCACCGGCGAGAATGCCCTTGGCGTCGGCCACGGTCATCTTCTTCACCGCGTCCACCAGCAGTGCCTGCGCTTGCGGCACGGCGGCCTCAGCGGCCTTGTTCATGCTGGTTTCCAGCTGATCGACCTGATCACCCATGCCGAACTGTTTCATTTTCTTCGCGACTTTGCCGAGGTTGCCCGGCAGTTCGATACGCACATCGGGGTTGTTGCTGAACCCGCCGGGTGTTCCCAGCTGTTTGACGGCGATCTGTGCGCCTTGGGTCAGGGCGTCCTTGAGACCACCGCTGGCGTCGCCCTGGGACAGGTCGCTCAGGGACAGGGCCAGGGCACTGGCGGAGATCAGCAGGCCAGCGCACAGGCTGGTGAAACGGAGCGAGGTACGGAGCATGGCGGCTTCCTTGGGCAATGAAAATTAACGTACAGCGTCGACACGGAGTTTCAACGGCTGGGGATCTTTGCCGTCGAGGTTGACCCCGTTGTGTTCGGTGGTGATGAACATCAGCTTGCCGTCCAGTTCGATCCGCGCACTGACCGCGTAGCGGTGGCCGGGCTTGACCTGGGCCGGGTCGTAGCTGAGGTGGAAGGGCAGCGGCACCTGGCCTTTGACCGGGCCACTCTGCTCGGCCAGGACCACCGCCGGAGCGTCCGCCAGGGAGACGTCCTGCAGGCTCACGCTCAAGGTGGCGGCAGGCGGCAGGGCGATGCGTTGCAGATAGAAGACTTCGCCGTCGAGGCTGGCCTTGGCTGCGGGTTGCATGGCCTGGCAGGCTCCAAGCAGCGCAGTGGCTGCCAGCAGGGTGAGTTTTTTCATGACGGATCTCCGTATCGAGGGCGCCGCAGGTTCTGCGGCGCCGATAAGAATCTAGTCGCTTTGCGCCGGTGTCGCGAGCTGGTCGGCGGCATCTTCGCTGCGGTGCAGGGCGACCTGGCGGATCGACAGGCGAATCTCCGCCGGCAGCACCCGTTTGGCTGCGCCCTCGGCCAGTTCCCCCAGCAGTGGGTGGTAGCTCAGCTTGCCGGCTTCGTCGCGGCGCAGCACGCCTTGATCCAGCAGGGTCTGGATGAAGTGGCGGAACAGGCTCTTGTCGAAGAACTCCGGGGCATTGAGGCCATGCAGGATCGACAGGCGCTGGGCCATGACCGTGCACAGGTCTTCCAGTTCTTCGGCGCTGATACTGTTCTGGCCGCTGTTGAGCAACAGGGAAATGGCCATGTAGAAGCGCTGCAGGGTCTGGGCGATGCTCTTGGACAGCAGGGTCAGCAGGACAAAATGCCGCGAGCTGGGCGCCGGGCGCAGGTACAGGTCTTTCTCGAAGCGCAGCAGGCCCTGTTCGACGAAGGCCTCCAGCCATTGATCCACCACGCCGTCCAGTTCTTCCAGGGACCAGCGAATGAACAGCTCCGACTGCAGGTAGGGATACAGCGCGCGGGTGTAGCGCAGGATCTGTTCGCGGCTCATGCGCGACGAACTCTGGAAGAAGCTCGCCAGCAGTGCCGGCAGGGCGAAGATGTGCAGCACGTTGTTGCGGTAGTAGGTCATGAGGACGGCGTTCTGCTCGTCCAGGTAGAGGATCTTGCCCAGGGCGTCGTTCTGCTCGGCCAGCAGGTTCATGTCCTTGACGTGCTGGATCAGCGCCTGGCCGTCGCCTTCCGGCAAGGTGGTGTGGGGCGAGTAGGGCACGCGGCGCAACAGCGCCAGGTACAGGTCCAGGACTCGGGCCATGGCTCGGTCGTCCAGGGCCAGGCGGCTGGTGGACAGCAGGGCCAGGGCCACCAGGTTCACCGGGTTGATCGCCGCGGCTTCATTGAGGTGCTGGGCCACCCGCTCGCCCAGGCGGTTGGTGGTTTCGTTGAGCCAGGCCGGGCGGTATTGCGGGCCCAGCTCCTGGGTGCGCCAGTCCGGTTGTTCCTGGTCGAGGAATTCCGCCAGTTTGATCGGTTCGCCGAAGTTCACCGCCACCTGGCCGAAGCGCTGCTTGAGGGCACCGATGACCTTGAAGATGTCGAAGATCGACTCCTTCTTCTTGCTCGCGCCGCGCAGTTCGCCCAGGTAGGTGCGGCCTTCCAGGACCCGCTCGTAGCCGATGTACACCGGCACGAAGACGATGGGCATGCGTGAGGAACGCAGGAAGCTGCGCAGGGTGATGGCCAGCATCCCGGTCTTGGGTTGCAGCATGCGCCCGGTGCGCGAGCGGCCGCCTTCGACGAAGTACTCCACCGGGAAACCCTTGGTGAACAGGGTGTGCAGGTACTCGTTGAACACCGAGGTATACAGCGGGTTGCCCTTGAAGGTGCGGCGCATGAAGAAGGCCCCGCCGCGGCGCAGCAGGCTGCCGATCACCGGCATGTTGAGGTTGATCCCGGCGGCGATGTGCGGCGGCGTCAGGCCGTTGCGAAACAGCAGGTAGGACAGCAGCAGGTAGTCGATATGGCTGCGGTGGCAGGGCACGTAGATCACTTCGTGACCCTGGGCGATTTTCTGTACGCCTTCGAGGTGGTTGACCTTGATCCCGTCGTAGATCTTGTTCCAGAACCAGCTCAGCACCACTTCCAGGAAGCGAATTGCAGTGTAGGTGTAGTCCGAGGCGATCTCATTGCCGTAGCGCAGGGCCTGGGCCTTGGCCTTTTCCGGGGAGATCTTCTCGCGCTCGGCCTCGTCGAGGATCGCCTGTTTCACCAGGGGCTGGTTGAGCAGGCCCTTGACCAGGTTGCGCCGGTGGGAAATGTCCGGGCCGATGACCGCGGCCTTGAGGTTGCGAAAGTGCACCCGCAGGATGCGCTGGGCCATGCGCACGGTGCGCTCGTGACCCTTGTTGTGCTCGATCAGTTCCCGCAGGTTGATCGGCGCGGAGAACTGCACCCGGGTCTTGCGCCCCAGGATCATGATGCTCAGCAGCCGGCGCAGGCGCCCGGTGACTGCCCAGCTGTCGGCGAACAGCAGTTTCCAGGGGCTGGACTCGCTGTCCGGGGACTGGCCCCAGAACACGCTGACCGGAATGATCTGCGCATCTTCGGCAGCGTTCTGGGTCAGGGCGCTGACCAGTCGGGTCAGGGTTGGCGGTGCGCCGCGTTTGTCCTGGCGACCGAGCCAGTCGGGTTCCGGGGTCAGGTAGAAGAACGCCGCGGGCTCCAGCAGGTTGCCTACCGACACCGGCAGTACCGGGCGTGGCAAGCCGGCCTTGGTGCATTCGGTATCGACCACGGCGAGGTCAGTCAGGGATGGGTTTTGCAGGACGTAGAACACCGGCCGGCTGCGGTCGAGGTCGAGGGTGAAGGACGACTGGTTGATGGTTTCCGAGCGCACCCAGAGGTACAGCAGGCGGCGCAAGGTGCCAAACACAAGACGACGGATCGGGGAGCGGGTCATACGGCTTCTGCGTGAGTGAATAAGAAATCAAAACCGAGCACCTGCTCGGGGCCGGTAGTGTGCCGGATTCGCCGAAAATCGGCAAAAAAGCACCCAAACAAGATTGAGTTGAGAGTTTTTACGCCTGTCATATACTCGGCCGACTCTCCCGCGGTCGTATTGCCTCCAGTCATAGAGAGGCAGCTCGAGGGAAAGTTCTCAAGGCAGGGTGGCAGTGCGCCCAGCCAATAATAAAAAAATGAGGTGTGGATTCATGACTACTCGTGAGACCGGCAACGTGAAGTGGTTCAACGACGCCAAGGGCTACGGCTTTATCCAGCGTGAAGGTGGGGCGGACGTGTTTGTCCATTACCGAGCGATCCGTGGCGAAGGCCACCGTTCGCTGACCGAAGGCCAGCAGGTGGAATACGCCGTGGTCGAAGGCCAGAAAGGTCTGCAAGCCGAAGACGTCGTCGGCCTGTAACCAACCCTGCAGGAGCTGGCTTGCCAGCGAAGGAGGCGCTGACGATGCAAGGCTCAGGAGCCTTTTCGCCGGCAAGCCGGCTCCTACCGGATTGCGCTGTTCAGGCAGTGCGCCAGGTAATCTCTTCTTCGCCGTCGGTGCTGATGCGAATCCAGCGATCGGCGGTCTCTTCACCTTCTTCCTCGACCCAACTGCCCGGTGCGCAGCGCACTTCCACATTCAGCGCGGCAAAGGCGGCGCGGGCACAGGCAATGTCGTCATCCCACGGAGTCTGGTCGCTTTCCAGGTACAGGCTGTTCCACTTGCCCACGGCCTTGGGCAGCCAGGTCACGGGTACTGAGCCTGCGGTGCATTTGTAGGTCTGGCCCTTTTGCACCCAGTCGCTGCACGGGCCGAGCACGGCGCCGAGCCAGGTGGCGATGGCCTTGTAGTCGACGTCGGCGTCTTTCAGGTAAATCTCGATATCGGGCTGGCGCATGGATGTCCTCATTGCCGGTCTGAAAAATCCATTCGCGGATTTCTTCGACCCCGGGCCCATGCCCGCGGTCGTTGGGTTAAGTAGGGGGTTATTGCAGCACGAAGTAATCGTAGCGCATCGACACGCTGACCTCGAAAGGCTCGGCCTGCTCGATCACTGCGGCCCGGCGTTCGGCGCTGGCGCGCCAGCCGTGGGGCGTCATGGCCAACAGGTTGGCGCGATCTTCCGGGCGTTCCAGGCGCAGCCTGAACTCCAGGGTTTCGCTGTGGGCCAGGGCCATGCCCTCCGGCACCAGGGCCAGGTGCTTGTCGTCGGTGTATTCACGCACTTCGTCGTACAGGCGTTCGCGCAGCTCCATCAGGTGGCCGCTGGTAGGGCCGACTTTCATCAGGCCGCCACCCGGGCTCAACAGGCGCTTGGCCTCTTGCCAGTCGAGGGGGCTGAAGACGCTGGCGAGAAACTGGCAACTGGCATCGGCCAACGGGATGCGCGCCATGCTGGCGACCATCCAAGTCAGTTGCGGCGCGCGACGACAGGCGCGTTTCACGGCCTCCCGGGAAATATCCAGGGCGTAGCCGTCGGCGTCGGGCAGGGCGTCGGCCAACTGCGCGGTGTAGTAACCCTCGCCGCAGCCGATGTCGACCCAGCGCTGGGGCGTGCGTTCTGCCGCCAGCTCTGCCAGGCGCCGGGCCACCGGGGCGTAGTGCCCGGCGTTGAGAAAGTCGCGGCGGGCCTCGACCATGGCCTGGTTGTCGCCCGGGTCACGGCTGTTCTTGTGCTGCACCGGCAGCAGGTTCAGGTAGCCCTGGCGGGCACGGTCGAAGCGATGCCCGGCCGGGCAGACCACGCCGTTGTCCACGGCGTTCAGCGGTGCGTTGCAAAGAGGACAGGCAAGCATCAGGCAAGCAACTTGACGAGAGTCTGATAGTAGATCTCGGTCAGCACATCCAGGTCGCTGGCCAGGATCCGCTCGTTGACCTGGTGGATGGTGGCGTTGACCGGGCCCAATTCCACCACCTGGGTGCCCAGGGTGGCGATGAAGCGCCCGTCGGACGTGCCGCCGCTGGTGGACGCCTGGGTCTCGCGACCTGTGACTTGCTTGATGCTGGCCGAGACCGCGTCCAGCAGGGCGCCGGGTTCGGTGAGGAACGGCAGGCCGGACAGGGCCCAGTCCACGTGCCAGTCCAGGCCGTGCTTGTCGAGGATCGCTGCAACCCGTTGTTGCAGGCCTTCAACGGTGGATTCGGTGGAGAAGCGGAAGTTGAACACCGCCACCAGATCCCCCGGGATCACATTGGTGGCGCCGGTCCCGGAATTGAGGTTGGAAATCTGGAAGCTGGTGGGCGGGAAGAAGGCATTGCCGTCGTCCCAGTGTTCGGCCGCCAGTTCCGCCAAGGCCGGAGCCGCCAGGTGGATCGGGTTCTTGGCCAGGTGCGGGTAGGCCACGTGGCCTTGCACTCCACGCACCGTGAGCTTGGCGCCGAGGGAGCCGCGGCGGCCGTTCTTGACCACATCGCCCACCAGGCTGGTGCTCGAAGGTTCGCCGACGATGCACCAGTCCAGGCGCTCCTTGCGTGCCGCCAGGCGTTCCACCACCGCCTTGGTGCCGTGGTGCGCCGGGCCTTCTTCGTCGCTGGTGATCAGGAAGGCTACCGAGCCCTTGTGGTCCGGGTAGTCGGCGACAAAGCGCTCGGCGGCCACCAGCATGGCGGCCAGGCTGCCTTTCATGTCCGCCGCGCCACGGCCACACAGCATGCCGTGTTCATCGATCAGGGCTTCGAACGGATCGTTCTGCCAGGCCTGGACCGGGCCGGTGGGCACCACGTCAGTGTGGCCGGCGAAGCACAGCACCGGGCCTTCATGCTGGCCATGGGTGGCCCAGAAGTTGTCCACGTCCTCGATGCGCATCGGTTCCAGCTTGAAGCCGGCATCCCCCAGGCGCTGCATCATCAGCTTCTGGCAGTCGGCGTCGATCGGCGTCACCGAGGGGCGACGGATCAGATCACAGGCAAGTTGCAGGGTCGGCGAAAGCTCGGCAGGGGCCGTCATGGGGAACTCCGGTGCAAGGCATTGTGTAGGAGCCGGCTGGCCGGCGATGGCGGTTTACTGGTTACACCGCGTCGCGTGGTTCGCTGGTCAGCCAGCGCCTACAGGGTTGGGCGGGGCGCGCAAAATGGCGGATATCTTAAAGCAAAACGGCGGCCTGAGGCCGCCGTTTAGTGCTTTGCATCGATTTAGGCGGCTGGAGCCGGCTCGGGGTGTTCCGCAGGTTTTGGCAGTGACGACAGGAACGCCATGATCAGTGCCGCCACATAGGGCAGCGACTGCACCAGAAGCATGGTCACCCAGAAGCGCATGTCGTTGCTGGGCAGGCCCTGCACCAGGAAGATCCCCAGCGCCGCGCCCCACAACAGCAGCATGATGAACAACTCTTCCCGGGCTTCCGAGATGGCTACCCAGAAGCCGTGGTTGTCGGCGTTCTTCGGGGTGCGGAAGAACGGGATGCTGCTGGTGAAGAAGCCGTACAGCACCGCCTTGGCGATGGTGTGGGACAAGGCCAGGCCTGCCAGGGCCGCGCAGAACGCATCCTTGAGGTTGACCCCCACGGCCCGGCGGTAGAGGAAGATGATCTTGCCGACCTTGAACACGAACAGCGCCAGCGGCGGGATCGCGAAGATCAGCAGCGGCGGGTCGACCCGTTGCGGCACGATGATCATCGCCGCCGACCACAGCAGGGCGCCGACGGTGAAGAAAATGTTCATGCCGTCCGCCACCCACGGCAGCCAACCCGCCAGGAAGTGGTAGCGCTGGCCACGGGTCAGCTCGGTGTCCTTGCCACGCAGCAGGCTGGCGGTGTGGCGCTTGATGATCTGGATCGCGCCATAGGCCCAGCGGAAGCGCTGCTTCTTGAAGTCGATGAAGGTGTCGGGCATCAGGCCCTTGCCGTAGCTTTCGTGATGGTAGGCCGCCGACAGGCCTTTCTCGAACACGCGCAGGCCCAGCTCGGCGTCTTCGCAGATGCACCAGTCGGCCCAGCCGAGTTCTTCCAGCACCGAACGCCGGGTCATGGTCATGGTGCCGTGCTGGATGATCGCGTCACGGTCGTTGCGGGTGACCATGCCGATATGGAAGAAGCCCTTGTATTCCGCATAGCAGAGCTTCTTGAAGGTACTTTCGTTCTGGTCGCGGTAGTCCTGGGGCGATTGCACGATGGCGATCTTCGGATCGGCGAAGTGCGGCACCATGTGCTTGAGCCAGTTGCGGTCGACGCAGTAGTCGGAGTCGATCACTGCGATCACTTCGGCATCCTTGGCGGTGTGCGGCAGCAGGTAGTTCAGCGCACCGCCCTTGAAACCGGCCAATGGCGCGACGTGGAAGAACTTGAAGCGCGGGCCTAGGGTCTCGCAATAGGCCTGCACCGGCTCCCAGACCGCCGGGTCCTTGGTGTTGTTGTCGATGATCAGGACTTCGAAGTCCGGGTAATCGAGGTTGGCCAGGGCATTGAGGGTCTGTTTGACCATCTCCGGCGGCTCGTTGTAGCACGGCACGTGGATCGAGACTTTCGGCCGGTAGCTGGAGTCGCCTTCCACCGGCAGGAACTCGCGCCGCCGCTTGTGGATCCACACCGCCTCGGCCAGCTCATGGGCCTCGGTGAGCAGCACGATGAACACCCCCAGCGCACCGAGCGCGAGGAGAAAGCCCACGGTCAGGCTGAACCAGGTGCTGTATTGCTGGCTGTAGTCGTAGCCGATCCACACCAGCACCGAACCGCAGAGGAAGGCGATGAAGGTCAGGAAGGTGCGGCCACGCTGGCGCAGGGCCGAGCCGTCGATCATCAGCAGGGTCAGCGACAGCAGCGCCAGCACCACCGAGCCGATGGCCAGCACCCGCCATTGCGGGATCGCCACTACCGGGCCTTCGAAGTTGAATTTCTGCTGGCGGGCGGCGTTGAACACGCCCCAGTAGGCGCCCACCGAACCTTCGTCGCTGGCCTTCCACGGCTGGTCGAAGGCTTCGATGACGAAGTAGTTGTAGCCCTGGCGGTTGAGCTTGTTGACCAGGGTGCGCAGGTAGATCGCCTGGTCCGCCGGACTGGCGTCGGCGCCACCGCGCATGCGGCCGTTGCTCGGCCAGCCCACTTCGGACAGCAGCAGCGGCTTTTTCGGGAACATCTTCTTCAGGTCGCGGGCGCGATCGAGGACGAACTGCTCGGCCTTGTCCACCGGGATGAACTCCCAGTACGGCAGGATGTGCGCGGCGATCAGGTCGACGTGCTTGGCCAGCTCCGGGTGTTCCTCCCAGACGTGCCACTGTTCCGAGGTGGTGACCGGGACTTTCACCGCAGCGCGGACCCGGTCGAGAATCACCGACAACTGGTCGGCGGCGATTTCCTTGCGGAAGATCGCTTCGTTGCCCACCACTACCCGCACCACGCTACGCGAGCTGTTGGCCAGTTCGATGGCGCGCATGATTTCCCGCTCGTTGCGCTCCAGGTCCGGGCTGATCCAGATCCCCAGGGTCACGCGCAGGCCGAACTCTTCCGCCAGCTTGGGAATATCCTGCAGGCTGCCGTCCACCGAATAGGTACGGATGTTGTCGGTCAGCTTGCTCATGATCTCCAGGTCACGACGCATTTCATCGTCGGACGGGTACTGCTCCTTCTGCGGGAACTGGCCCTGCTGGAAAGGCGAGTAGGAAAAACCGGAGATCTGTTCCGGCCAGTCGGGGGCCGAGACCGGGCGATTGATCAGCGCCCAGAAACCGGTGAACAGCGCGGCAATGGCCAGCACTATCACCAGATTGAGTCCAAATTTACGCGATGACATAGCTATTTCGGGTTCCAAAAGGTGTGGAACGAGGGAAGGGTTGGCAGGCGCCAAACGGCGGGCATCCTACACCGGCCCTCAACTGAGCGTACAGCGCACAGAGGAAAGCCAGACCTTGGGCACTGTATTCGGGTTTAAGTTCTTTACTTGTAGCTTCAAGGTTAAAACTTGTCGCCTTGAGGCCCTATAATGCTCGCCGGTTTTTTAGGTGATGGTCATGAGTACAGAAGATCCACGGTTTGCCGGCGTCGCCCGTTTGTATGGCATTGAAGGCCTGGAGCGGCTGCGGGCGGCCCATGTGGCGATCGTTGGCGTCGGCGGAGTCGGTTCCTGGGCGGCGGAAGCCATTGCCCGCTGCGGGGTGGGCGAGATCTCGCTGTTCGACCTCGACGATGTCTGCGTCAGCAACAGCAACCGGCAACTGCATGCCCTGGACAGCACCGTGGGCAAGCCCAAGGTCGAGGTCATGGCCGAGCGCCTGCGCGGCATCAATCCGGACTGCCGCGTGCATGCGGTGGCGGATTTCGTCACCCGCGAGACCATGGCCGAATACATCACCCCGAACATCGACTGCGTGATCGACTGCATCGATAGCGTGAATGCCAAGGCGGCGCTGATCGCCTGGTGCAAGCGGCGCAAGATCCAGATCATCACCACTGGCGGTGCCGGCGGGCAGATCGACCCGACGCTGATCCAGGTCTGCGACCTGAACCGCACCTTCAACGATCCACTGGCCTCCAAAGTGCGCTCCACGTTGCGCCGCGACTATGGTTTCTCGCGTACCGTGACCCGGCACTACAGCGTGCCCTGCGTGTTTTCCACCGAGCAACTGCGTTATCCGAAACCCGATGGCAGCATCTGCCTGCAGAAGAGCTTTGTCGGCGACGGGGTCAAGCTCGACTGCGCCGGCGGTTTTGGCGCGGTGATGATGGTGACCGCGACCTTTGGCATGGTGGCCGCGACCAAGGCGGTGGACAAGATCGTTGCCGGCGTGCGCCGCCCCTCGGAACGCAGTAAACCCTTGTAGCCGCGGCCGCAGGCTGCGAGCGGCCCGGCGGGCCGTGGGGGCTTGAGGCCGCTAGAGGTCTGGCGGGAGATCGCCAGGCAAGGTCCTGCGGACCTTTTCGCAGCCTCGCAGGCTCGGCAGCGGCTACAGGGCGCCGGCCAGTTCGTTCATGCGTTGCAAGACGGCGTTCAGGCCATTGCTGCGCGACGGCGAGAGCTGGCGCGACAGGCCCAGTTGGTTGAACCAGTCCGCCAGGTCCACTTCCTGCAATTGCTGCACCGTCAGGCCGTTGACCCGGGCCAGCAGCAAGGCCACCAAACCGCGAATCAGCCGTGCGTCGCTGGCGGCGGCAAACTGCCAATGACCATTGTCCAGGGCCGCCACCAGCCAGACCTGGCTTTCACAGCCATGGACTCGATTGGCGTCTACCTTGTCGTCCTCGCTCAGGGGCGGCAGGCGCTCGCCCCATTGCATCAGCAGGCGGGCCCGCTGTTCCCAGCCGGCAGCCCCCTGGAAAACTTCAAGGGCGGCTACGGCGTCCGCCGGCAGGCTCATCGCAGCAACTCCAGGGCCTGATCCAGGGCTTCGAAGAAACGCTCCAAGTCCTCGGAGTCGTTGTACAGCGCCAGGGATACGCGAATCGCCCCGACGAGGCCGAAGCTTTTCATCAGCGGCATGGCGCAATGATGACCGGCCCGCACGGCAATGCCCTGTTCGGTCAGCAGGTGGGCCAGGTCGGCGTTGTGCACGCCATCGACGACGAAGCTGACCAGGGCCAGTTGCGGCGTGCCCAGCAGGCGGATGCCATTGCGTGCCTGCAAGCCTTGCAGCAGATAGGCATGCAGCGCGGCTTCGTGCGTAGCCACTGCCTGCTGATCCAGGCCTGCGAGGTAATCCAGGGTCGCCCCCAGGCCAATGACTCCGGCGATCGGCGGGGTGCCGGCCTCGAATCCCAGGGGCGCCGGGCGAAAGCTGGCGTGCTGGTAGTCGGCGTCCTGGACCATTTCTCCGCCGAACTGCCAATGACGCAGGTGCTTGAGCGCGGCATGACGGCCGAACAGCACGCCGACGCCGTCCGGACCATAGAGTTTATGGCTGGAGAACACATAGAAGTCGCAGCCCAGGGCCTGCACATCGTGACGGCCATGGACCACGCCCTGGGCGCCGTCGATCACCGTCAGTGCGCCCTGGGCCTTGGCCATGGCCAGCAGTGGCGTCAAGGGTTGCCAGGCGCCGAGCACATTGGACAACTGGCTCACTGCCAGCAGGCGAGTGCGAGGGCCAATCAGACGGCTTGCCGCATCAATATCGATCAGTCCGTCGGCATCCAGGGGCAGGATCAGCAGCTTGAGGTCGCGACGTTGGGCCAACTGTTGCCAGGGCAGCAGGTTGGCATGGTGTTCAAGGGCGCTGATGACGATCTCATCGCCGCTTTCAAATTGCTGCTCCAGGCCATAAGCCAGGAGATTCAGCGCACTGGTGGCGCCGTGGGTGAAGATGATCTGTCCGCTGTCACCGGCATTGAGCCATTGGCCGACCTTGCTGCGACTGTCCTCGAAGGCCTGGGTGGCATGGGCGCCGGGCAGGTGCTGCGCGCGATGCACATTGGCCGCGCCATTGGCGTAGTAGTGGGCCAGGGCGTCCAGCAGGGCTTGGGGTTTTTGCGTGGTGGCGGCGTTGTCCAGGTAGGTCTGGTCCTGGCGATGTAGGGCGGCGATGGCCGGGAAGTCGGCGCGCCAGGGGGAGGTTACAAGCATGGTGGCAGAACTCGTTTGAACAGGCCGGGCGCCGATGATAAGCGCCCGGCAGGTTCCGATGAAACCGAATCTCTGCTTCGGCGCTGCAGGAAAACTGCCTGCGCTTCGAGCATGCGGCGCGCTGGGCGCCTTCGGCGTTACGCAGAAGCAGGCTCGGAAGGCTCATGTAGGTCCCTACACTGCGCTTCCTCGCCTGCTTTTGCCTGCCTGATCGTTGCTCGGCGAGTTTTCCTACAGGCCTAGTTGTGAGCGTGCAGCGCTTCGTTCAGCTCGATGGCCGACTTGTGGGTCTTGCACTCCACGGCGCCGGTTTCCGAGTTGCGGCGGAACAGCAGGTCCGGCTGGCCGGCCAGTTCCCGGGCCTTGAGCACCTTGACCAGCTGGTTGTTTTCGTCCAGCAGCGCCACCTTGGTGCCGGCAGTCACGTACAGGCCCGACTCCACGGTGTTGCGGTCGCCCAGGGGAATGCCGATACCGGCGTTGGCGCCGATCAGGCAGCCTTCGCCGACCTTGATCACGATGTTGCCGCCACCCGACAGGGTGCCCATGGTGGAGCAGCCACCGCCCAGGTCCGAACCCTTGCCGACGAACACGCCCGCCGATACACGGCCTTCGATCATGCCCGGGCCTTCGGTGCCGGCGTTGAAGTTGACGAAGCCTTCGTGCATCACGGTGGTGCCTTCGCCGATGTAGGCGCCCAGGCGAATCCGCGCGCTGTCAGCGATACGCACGCCGCTCGGCACCACGTAGTCGGTCATTTTCGGGAACTTGTCCACCGAGAACACTTCCAGCAGCTCGCCGCGCAGGCGGGCTTCCAGTTGCCGCTCGGCCAACTCGCCCAGATCGATGGCGCCCTGGCTGGTCCAGGCTACGTTCGGCAGCAGGGGGAACACCCCGGCCAGGCTCAGGCCATGTGGCTTGACCAAACGGTGGGACAGCAGGTGCAGCTTCAGGTAAGCCTCTGGGGTGGAGGTCAATTGAGCGTCTTCGGCCAGCAGGGTGGCTACCAGCGGCTTGTGGCTTTCGGCTAGGCGGGTCAGCAGCGCAGCCTGGGTGGCGTCGATGCCTTTCAGCGCGTCGGCCATTTGCGCGGCCTGGGCGGTGGTGAAGGTGATGGCCTGGTTGCCTTCGCTGTAGCCGAGGATCGGTGCGACAGCGGCAACGATTTCGGCGGCAGGATTGAGCAGTGGCGATGCGTAGAACACTTCCAGCCAGGCGCCTTGACGATTTTGGGTGCCGACACCGAATGCCAGGCTGAACAGAGTAGTGGACATGCAGTTACCTCTTGCGAAATAGAGTGAGCAGGCTTACTTGAGCGCCGCTGCGTAAAGGTCTGGCTTGAAGCCAATCAGGGTCTTGTCTCCGAGGTCGAGCACCGGGCGCTTGATCATCGAAGGTTGCGCGAGCATCAGTTCAACGGCTTTCGCCTGGTCGAGATCGGCTTTGCTTTCGTCATCGAGTTTGCGAAAGGTCGTGCCCGCGCGGTTCAACACCACCTGCCAGCCGTGCTCGTTGCACCACTGGTTCAGGTGCTCACGGTCAATGCCGGAGGTTTTGTAATCATGGAAGTCATAGCTGACAGCGTGTTCATCGAGCCAGGTGCGCGCCTTTTTCATGGTGTCACAGGCTTTGATGCCGAAAAGGTGCAACGTTTTGCTTGAAGCGGTCAAGGAATTGCCCCCTTTGGAGATGCTGGAGATGAAAGGTCACGGATTATGCCACGACCGCAGCGCTTCAGCGTCGGCCTGAAATCGGCTTTGTCGCAGGTTGTTGCATGGCAGGTCATGGGGCTTGCGACTTTTGTGCAGCGGTCAGTACCGAGTTTAAGCGGCTAATATGGCACTTCGTCGGCGATTCTCAGCTGAGATGCGTACGATTTTTCCTGTTGAGCCTTGGATTTTCGCTTTATGCAAACCGCCTATACCGTCCTCATCCTGCTGATGCTGGTGAGTCTTTCGCGACTGGTCGGACGGGTGATTCCGCTGCCCTTGCCTCTGGTACAGATCGCCGCCGGAGCCCTGTTGGCCTGGCCGACCCTGGGTTTGCATGTGGCCCTGGACCCGGAATTGTTCCTTTTCCTGTTCCTGCCGCCGTTGCTGTTTTCCGACGGTTGGCGCATGCCCAAGCGCGAGTTCTGGCGCTTGCGTGGCCCGATCCTGACCCTGGCGGTGGGCCTGGTGCTGTTCACCGTGGTCGGGGCCGGGTATTTCATTCACTGGCTGCTGCCGACCATCCCGTTGCCGGTGGCTTTCGCCCTGGCCGCGGTGCTGTCGCCCACCGACGCCGTCGCGGTGTCGGCCATTTCCCAGAACCGCCTGCCAACCCCGCTGATGCACATGCTCCAGGGCGAGGCCCTGATGAACGATGCCTCGGGCCTGGTGACTTTCAAGTTCGCCCTGGTGGCCGCCGTTACCGGGGTGTTCTCCCTGGCCAATGCCAGCCTGACCTTTGTCCTGGTGGCGGTGGGTGGCTTGGCGGTCGGTGTGGCCCTGAGCTGGCTGGTCGGGCGCCTGCGGGCCTGGATGATCGCCCGCGGCTGGGACGATCCGGCGACCCATGTGGTGTTCATGTTGCTATTGCCCTTCGCGGCTTACGTCCTGGCCGAGCGCCTGGGGGCCTCGGGCATTCTCTCGGCGGTGGCGGCGGGCATGATGCAGAGCTGGCTCGACCTGCTGCCGCGCCAGACCAGCACCCGACTGCTCAATCGCAGTGTCTGGTCGCTGCTGGAGTTCGCCTTCAATGGCCTGATCTTCCTACTGTTGGGGCTGCAATTGCCTGACATCATCAAGGCCGTGGTCAGTCATGAAACTTCGCTCTGGCCGACCCTGTTCTACCGCTGCCTGGATGTGCTGGCGATCTTCCTGGTGCTGTTGGTATTGCGCTTTATCTGGGTGCAGAGCATCTGGCGCCTGTCCGGGTTGCTGCGGCGCTGGCGCGGCAAGGGCGAGCTGACCCTGGTGCCCACGGCGCGCTCCTGCTGGCTGCTGACGGTGGGCGGGGTGCGTGGGGCGGTGACCCTGGCCGGCGTGATGTCGGTGCCCTTGTTCCTGGGCGCCGGGGAGGCCTTCCCCGAACGTGATCTGCTGATCTTTATCGCTGCCGGGGTGATCCTGCTGTCCCTGGTGGCGGCCTGCATTGCCCTGCCGCTGCTGTTGCGCGGTATCGTCAAAAGCCCCGACGACAAACGCCGTGGAGAAGTCCGCGATGCCTGGCGCAAGACCGCCGAGGCGGCGATCCATGCGTTGGAAGCCGAGGAAGTGGCTGAAACCAGTGAGGCCCCCGATGCGGCCCAGGCGGCACTGGCCACCGAGCTCAAGGGCCGTTTGATGGCTGAGTACCGGCATCAGTTGGAGGTCTACAACGATTCCGCCGAGGCCCAGGCCCTGGCATTGCAGATGGACTTGCTGGAACGGCGCCTGCGGCTCAAGGCCCTGCGGGCGCAACGGCTGGAGCTGTACCGCCTGAGCCGGCATCACCAGATCGGTGACGATGTGCTGCGAGAGGTGTTGGCGGACCTGGATTTGAGCGAGGCGAATCTGGGGCAGGTGAAGTGAATGCAGCGTTCCTAAGAGCGGACGGTTGGATTGAGGTTCCCCCTCCAGAGAGGGGGAAAGCAAAGACCATCAAAAGTCTATGCGGCGTCCCCCCATCTGTCTTTCAGCTCCATCTTCATTGACGGTCATGGCGGATGCACTGATTGCATTCTGATTTGCCCATTCGCGCAGTATTGCAAATTCATCCTTGCGTACTTTACTCATGGGCACCATACGTGAAATCGTTGCTTCAAAATCGCTCATCGCCAGGTCGTCCGGGTCGTTAGAACCACTCATACGCCTTGAGAAGGCTTCAATCAGGGCGTCGCCTACCCAGGCCTCCAACTCGGCACCGGAGAGCACAATATCTTTTCCGAAATTTGCCTCTCCCCCCAAGTCCACCAGACGATCCAGATCAAACTTGCCGGGGTCACGTTTGAGTTTTCTGAGGTGTATCTCAAGAATCTTTCTTCTCTCCACTGCCGAAGGGAAATCAACGAAGAAGATTTCGTCAAATCGACCTTTCCTCAGTAATTCAGGTGGAAGACTGGCAAGGTTGTTGGCTGTGGCAAATACAAAGACCGATGCGGTTTTCTCCTGCATCCAGGTCAGCAGCGTGCCAAATACTCGGGTGGCGGTTCCGCCATCCGAAGCGCCGCTGGAGGAGCCGGAGAGGCCTTTTTCAATTTCGTCGATCCAAAGGATACAGGGTGAAATGGCCTCGGCAGTTTGAAGTGCCGAGCGAATGTTCGATTCAGAGGAGCCCACGATACCTTGAAATATCTTGCCCATATCAAGGCGCAGCAATGGCATGTTCCATGACGAGGCTACGCACTTGGCAGTCAATGACTTGCCGCAGCCGGGAACACCGGTCAGCAGCAGGCCCTTAGGTGTTCCGACTCCGAACTCCTTGGCTGCTTGACCGAAGCACTGACTGCGCAGGTGCAGCCATTTTTTTAGCGTAGCTAAGCCGCCGACATCATCCAGGTTCAACTGGGAGTCTATGTACTCGAGGATCCCGGTTTTACGGATAATCTGTTTTTTCTCGGCAAGCAGATCCTTGAAGGTGTGTTCATCCAGCTTCAAGTTTGAGACAAGCGATCGTGAAAGAGAGTTGTCAATTTCCAGGCTGGTAAGCCCCAGCGCAGCGTCAATGAGCTTTTCTTTGCTGTCCAGAGGCAGATTGATTTTTACATTGTCGTTGTCTTTCCAGACATTCGAGAAGTTCTCGATCTGAGTCTTCACTTCATCCCTGGATGGAAGCGGAAAGTCGATTAAGGTTACTTCTTTCTGCAAGTCATTGGCGATTTCGAAATTGGGCGAAACTATTATGCAGTTACTTCTATATCCGTGTGAGCGGATGTTGATAGCCAGATCTTTCAGGCGGCGGCGATAGATGGCGTTGCAGCTGGTTGTAAGGTAGTTGTGTGCATCACAGAATACGAAAATATTCTTGCTGTTTTCCTCTCGCGCCTTTTCTTCGCAGAAATCTAGTGCCAGCTTCAGGTCAAAGGTCTTATCTCCGACAACGGCGCCGTTTGTCTGGATACCGAGCGTCGAGTTCCAGAGGAAAATTCGATGATTGAGCGACTTTGCGATCTCACTTAGCTCGGCAATTACACGCTCTTCTTCAAACGATTCGATAACCAAAATCGCATAACGTGCTTTTAGATAGTCGGTAATTTTCTGGGTGCGGTTCATGTCGGGCATCTCTTCAACGCATTGGACTCTTTGGATTGTATTGGGAGGCCGGTTCTGGTCATGCCAAGGCCGGAAACAACGAACTCAACGCTTCTTGTTGTCCTGAAAAAATTGATATCTACTCGGTCACTGGTCTTGATTAGCTGCTTGTGTTGATAAGGGTGAATGGCATTGCTGTTATAGCGGCCAGCAAGGGTTAGATCCACGGCCTTGACCACGCGTGTCATGGCGGCGTCACGAAAGATTTCCTTCGGTGCGTACCCGGTGTAAAGCACCCAGTTCTTCTCGCCATGCACGGCGTTAATGAGTTCTTCTATGGCTAGAGCCTGGTCGAGCGGTTCTCCACCCGAGACGGTTACTCCGTCGATCCCGTCCAGGGCATTTATCTGTTCGGCCAGGTCGCTCACGGAAATAGAGGTGCCGGTCTCGGAGTCATGGGTGTTCTGATTGAAACAGCCCTTGCAGTTCAGGTCGCATCCTTGCACCCATACAACCATCCGCAGTCCAGGGCCGTTTGCGCGACTCAACTCGGTATGATGTAAATACAGGTTCATTTAAAGCCTGGCGCTCAGTATTTGTAGCGTCTGTTCTTCATGTACCACCGTGTATTCCGGTTTCCATTCGGTCAGCAGTTCGGCCGTAGGGCTGGTCAGCAGCGATTCAAGTTCTTCGGTAAGCTTCGTACATATATCGCCCTTTACGCCAAACACCTCTTCTGCGACTGAATTGCCAGAAAAAGTGACGCGGATGCTGTATTCGTAGTTTGAGCCGAATTCTATTTCGAAGTGGTTATCTCCTTCTTTTAGTCGGGTTGGGATGCCGGAGGCATTTATGCGACTAATGGTGTTGTCGATGGCAACGCTGACATAGGCTCTTTGGAAGCGCGCTGCCAGGTCTGCCATTCTTTTTTCATCGCCTGGTATGGGGGTGCTTCGTTCGATAAGTAATTTGTAAAAGTTATTTTCTATCTTGCATGCAAAGTAGTTGAGGTCGTCTTCAGCGGATGCGCAGATGGCGCGAAATTGGCGACGACCCATGTAGCCCAAGGGGCCAAGGACCTCCTTGCTGAAATCACTGTTGAACTCGGACACAATGTCAGTTGTAGGTGTTAGTCCTAGTTTTACAAAAGCTTTGGTTATGGCTTCTTCGTCGGTGTAGGTGAAATCAAATTTTGTACAATGTGACATGTCAGAGCTCCAGCTTTCTACCAGACTTTACTTCTTCTGAATTCTTTATGTCATTCAGCGTGGTTGGCGCAATTTCTATATTTCGGGGTGTCGCCGCCGTTTCGGATTTGACCGGGGGCGTTGGGGCCTGTGTCGCGCTTTGAGGCGCAATCACCCGGCGTCGCTGAGAGGCTTTTGCTGCGCTGTGATCGCCAAGCAAGCTGGAATCTATCACTTCAAGTAGGCGTTTTATAACCAGGGCTGGGGTTGAAGTAAGCTTTTCATAAAGACCGATGCGCAACAATGCATCAGTGCCGTCATCGAAGATTAACTTGACAAAATAGGTCTCGGATTCGTTGCCGACGATGCCTATGTGAGTAATCTGATTAAGCTCGCGGGAAAATTTTTCCCAATGTTCGCCGTTGAAGGAGGCGATGATCAGCTTGGTCGCTGTGACGATAAAGGCGTTGCTACCTCTTTGGATGTCATCGTCATGAAAATTCTGGTAACTCGCCAGTACTTTTTCTCCAGGGACGATTTGCAAAGAGGAGGCGAGGTATTGGTTGGTCGAGAAGTCTATGTCTTCATGAAATTTTATGGACTTTGAGTAATGATAAAGACTAGTTAAGGCGCCGATGGTGCTCAGGCTAATGATTATGTATCTGGAAGGGATGATAAGTGTAAGTCCGGCAGCCAGTAAGATAATTATCCAGAAGCCATGTTTTATGAGTTTCTGCACCTTGGCTTGCTTTGAACGATAGCCTGTGAAGGATTTTCCAGGAATATATTTGCGCCCTGGAGTAAGCGTAATAACTGCGCCTAGGCCAAATAGAATTACGGTGATAAGTCCAAGTATCGCAGTTCTGGTTTTGCCGGTCTGCAAGCCTTCAAGAAATGCCAGAGCGCCACCAGTACACAAAACAGGAAACGTTGCAATAATGGCCAAGCCATAGGCCCTCCCCTTTGTTTCTGTGAACATTTTCCATAGGGGAATAGTTGTTATCACTCCCTCTCTCCTTGATGGGCAAAATTAGCGGTTTTTATGCGATGATTTTTCGTTAAATACCCAGCGTATTTTACACAGAGAGATAATAAAAAAAATGGGGGCTGGCACCCGGCATCGGTAATGGAAGCTCCGCAAAAGTACCGATATCAATCAGGTCGCGATGCCTGTCTTCAATGCGTGCTGGCTAGAAGCTGCGGTTGATGACCGAGGTTGCAGGTCGGTATCCGGTGATTGAATGTGGGGGAGGCAGACTCGGGGGCAATGGGCGCAAGCCCTTAGGGGAAGGGGCTCACAACAGGCCCGCGAGAACGCCAACAACCTTGTGGAAAGAGGGCTTGCCGGAGAAGGCGTTCTGGTGGGCAGTCAGGGGCGCGCCAGACGCTTCTCGGGCAAGGCTTTCTACAGTGGGGTGTCTCTCATATTACTTGCGACGCAACACGAAATCGCGAATCCGCTCGGCGGCTTCCACGCATTCCGCCAGCGGCGCAACCAGCGCCATGCGCACCCGTCCGGCGCCCGGGTTGGTGCCGTCCACATCCCGCGACAGGTAGGAACCCGGGACCACGGTCACGTGCTCCTGCTCGAACAGGTCGCGGCAGAAGGCGGCGTCATCCCCGGCCACGTTGGGCCACAGGTAGAAGCTGCCGTCCGGGCGCTGCACGTCCATTACCGGTGCGAGGATTGCCAGCACCGCGTCGAACTTCTCGCGGTACAGCGCGCGGTTGGCGCGCACGTGCACTTCGTCGTTCCAGGCGGCGACGCTGGCCAACTGGGTCTGCACCGGCATGGCGCAGCCGTGGTAGGTGCGGTACAGCAGGAAGCCCTTGAGGATGTCGGCGTCGCCGGCCACGAAGCCGGAGCGCAGGCCCGGCAGGTTGGAGCGCTTGGACAGGCTGTGGAACACCACGCAGCGCTTGAAGTCCTTGCGGCCCAGTTCGACACAGGCGCTGAGCAGGCCCGGCGGTGGGGTCTGCTCGTCGAAGTAAAGCTCGCTGTAGCACTCGTCGGCGGCGATCACGAAGTCGTGTTCGTCGGCCAGGGCGATCAGTTTTTTCAGGGTGTCCAGCGGGATCAGCGCGCCGGTGGGGTTGCCCGGGGAGCACAGGAAGAGGATCTGGCAGCGCTGCCAGATCTCGGCCGGTACGGCGTCGAAATCCGGGTTGAAGCCGTTTTCATCCAGGCACGGCAGGTAGTGCGGCTTGGCCCCGGCAAGGAAGGCGGCGCCTTCGTAGATCTGATAGAAGGGGTTGGGGCTGACCACCAGGGCGTCGTCACCGCGGTTGACTACGGTCTGGGTGAAGGCGAACAGGGCTTCACGGGTGCCGTTGACCGGCAGGACGTTGCGCGCCGGGTCGATCCAGCCGGTCGGCACGCCGAAGCGGCGCTCGCACCAGCCAGCGATGGCTTCACGCAGCGCCGGGATGCCCAGGGTGGTGGGGTACACCGCCATCTGATCGAGGTTGCTGGCCAGGGCTTCGGCGACAAAGCTCGGCGAGCGGTGCTTGGGTTCGCCGATGGACAGGGCGATCGGGCGCTTGTCCGGGTTGGGGGTCACGGTGCCGAGCAGGGCTCGCAGCTTTTCGAACGGGTAGGGCTGCAACTGGTTCAGAGCGTTGTTCATCGGTGCGTTTTCTCACTCAAAGCGGCGGTTCGGACCCTTCAGATGCTCAGGCGGGTCATTTCGATAGTCGGTTCATGGCTGACACTCAACTGTTCGACGATCGCATCCTGCAAGCGGCTGCACAGCTGGGGGTCGGAAAGGGGCTGGTTGTGCGCATCGGTGATGAAGAACACGTCTTCCACGCGCTCGCCCAGGGTGGCGATCTTGGCATTCTGCAGCGACAGGTCGAACTCCAGGAAGATCTTGCCGATCCGCGCCAGAAGGCCTGGGCGATCCGGGGCACTGAGCTCCAGCACGGTGACCGGGCGCTGGGCGTCGTTGTGGATGGTCACTTCGGGGGCGAAGGCAAAATGCTTGAGCTGGCGCGGCACCCGGCGCTGGATGATGGTCGGGTAGTCGTCGGGGTTGCGCAGGGCATCGGTCAGGCCCTTGCGGATCTGTTCGACCCGCTGCGGGTTGTTGCCGATGGACTCGCCGTCGTTGTCCAGGACGATGTAGGTGTCGAGGGTGAACTGGCTGCTGGAGGTGATGATGCGTGCGTCATGGATGTTCAGGTTGAGCTGGTCCATGGCGGCCACGGTCACCGCGAAGAAGTCGTGCTGGTCCGGGGCGTAGATGAAAATCTGGGTGCCGCCCTCGAACTCGCGCTGGGTGATTTCCTTGATCAGCACCAACGGGCCGCCGTCCGCCGGCTGCTGGAGGATCGCGTCGCTGTGCCAGGCCACATCGCCGGCGGTGTGGCGCAGGAAGTAGTCGTCCCCCAGTTGCGACCAGAGTTGTTCCACTTCGTCCGGGTCGGTGCCGTTGCGCACCAGGATGTCCAGGGCGGCGCTCTGGGTCTGGCGGATCTGCTCTTCGCGGTCCACCGGGTTTTCCAGGCCGCGGCGCAGGGCGCGCTTGGTTTCGGTGTAGAGCTGGCGCAACAGGCTGGCGCGCCAGGAGTTCCACAGGGTCGGGTTGGTGGCGTAGATGTCGGCGACCGTCAGCACGTAGAGATAGTCGAGACGGGTCTGGTCGACCACGGTCTGGGCGAAATCGTGGATCACCTGCGGGTCGGACAGGTCCTTGCGCTGGGCGGTGGTGGACATCACCAGATGGTTCTGCACCAGCCAGACGATCAGCCGGGTGTCCCATAAAGGCAGTTGGTGACGCACACAGAAGGCTTCGGCATCCACCGCGCCAATCTCCGAGTGGTCGCCGTGGCGGCCCTTGCCGATGTCGTGATACAGGCCGGCCAGGTAGATCAGCTCGGGCTTGGGCAGCTTGCCCATGAGCTTGCTGGCCAGGGGGAATTTCTCGGAGATCGGCGTGTACTGCATCTTGCGCAGGTGCTTGATCAGATTCAGCGTGTGGGCGTCCACGGTATAGATGTGGAACAGGTCGTGCTGCATCTGTCCGACGATGAAGCCGAACTCCGGCAGGTAGCGTCCGAGGATGCCGTAGCGGTTCATCCGCCGCAGGTTGCGGTGGATGCCGATCTCGCACTTGAACAGCTCGATGAACAGGCTGGTGTTGCGGATGTCGTGGCGGAAGTCGTCGTCGATCAGGTGCCGGTGTTCGCGCAGCAGGCGGATGGTGTCGGCGCGCACGCCCTTGATCTCCGGGTGCTGGGCCATCAGCACGAAGATTTCCAGCATGGCGAACGGCGTGCGCTTGAACACGTTGTCGTTGATCGCCTCAATGTAGCCGTCGTGCAGTTGGAAGCGAGCGTTGATCGGCTGCGGCGGGGCTTCGTCCTCGGGGGCGAGGATCACTTCCTCGAAGTGCTGGATGATCAGGTCGCTCAACTGAGCGATGCTCATCACCACCCGGTAGTACTGCTGCATGAAGCTTTCAATCGACTGTTTGACGTCTTCACCGCTGAAACCCAGTAGCTCGGCGATGGAGCGCTGGTGGTCCAGCAGCAGGCGGTCTTCGGCGCGGCCGGCGAGCATGTGCAGGGCGTAGCGGACCTTCCACAGGAACTCCTGAGAGGAGGCCAGCAGGGCGTTTTCGCTTTCCACCAGGAAGCCTTCGCCGGCCAGGGCTCGCAGATTCAGGGTGCCGTACTGGCGGCGGGCGACCCAGAGAATGGTCTGGATATCCCGCAGGCCGCCTGGGGAGCCTTTGACGTTGGGCTCCAGGTTGTATTCGGTGTCGTTGTACTTGTGGTGGCGGGCCTTCTGCTCGGCGTGCTTGGCCAGGAAGAAGTCCTTGCTCGGCCACATATGTGCGGTGCTGGTGACGTCCAGCATGCGCTGGCGCAGGCGCTCGGGGCCGGCGATGGTGCGGCTTTCCATCAGGTTGGTGATCACCGTCAGGTCGGCCCGGGCCTCCTCGGCGCATTCATCCACCGAACGCACGCTTTGCCCGACTTCCAGGCCGATGTCCCAGAGCAGGGTGAGAAAGCGTTCGATGGAGTCGCGAAAGATCTCGTGATCGGCGCTGTCCAGGAGGATCAGCAGGTCGATATCGGAATAGGGGTGAAGCTCGCCGCGGCCGTAGCCGCCGACCGCCACCAGGGCGATGTCGGCCTCGTTGCTCCAGGTGAACTGGTCCCAGGCCTTTTGCAGGATGTTATCGATGAACCAGGCGCGGTCCTCGATCAGCCGGCGGATTTCCCGTCCGCTGCGAAAGCGGTTGTCGAGCACTTCCCGTGCCTGACGGATGGCTTTCTTGAAGGCGGCGATGGGGCTGGCCTTCAGTGCCAGTTCCGCCTGGAACTGGCCACGGTCGAAGAGTTCGGGATCCACCTGCGGCATCGATTGGCTTTCCTTTCTATCTATAAGGTCGGGACGCGGCGTTGTGGATCAGGCAGATACCCGGGGGATGGTGTCATCGCTGCGCAGGGTAAAGATCTCGTAGCCGGTTTCGGTCACCAGCAGGGTGTGTTCCCACTGTGCCGAGAGCTTGCGGTCCTTGGTGATGGCGGTCCAACCGTCGCCCAGTACCTTGGTGTCGGCCTTGCCCTGGTTGATCATCGGCTCGATGGTGAAGGTCATGCCGGCCTTGAGTTCCATGCCGGTGCCGGCGCGGCCGTAGTGCAGGATCTGCGGCTCTTCGTGGAATACCTTGCCGATGCCGTGGCCGCAGAATTCGCGCACGACCGAGAAGCCGTTCTTTTCCGCGTGCTTCTGGATCACTTCGCCGATGTCGCCCAGGCGGCAGCCCGGCTTCACCAGTTCGATGGCCTTGTACATGCATTCCTGGGTGATCTGCGACAGGCGCTCGGCCCAGACTGGCACGGTGCCGACGTGGAACATGCGGCTGGTGTCGCCGTGGTAGCCGTCCTTGATCACGGTGACGTCGATGTTCAGGGTGTCGCCGTCCTTCAGGGGCTTCTCGTTGGGAATGCCGTGGCACACCACGTGATTGATCGAGGTGCAGATGGACTTGGGGAAACCCTTGTAGTTCAGCGGGGCTGGGATAGCGCCCTGCACGTTGACGATGTAGTCGTGGCAGATTCGGTCCAGTTCTTCGGTGGTGACACCGGGTTTGACATGCTCGGCAATCATTTCCAGGACTTCGGCGGCCAGTTTGCCGGCGACACGCATTTTGGCGATGTCCTCGGGAGTTTTGAGGGTGACGGTCATACAGGCTCTCTTGACGCTCAATGGCGCGATATACACGGAATGGCTTGAAAACCTGCCCCTGCAAGGCTGGAATCGGTGAGGTTTTCGGAAGCCGCAAAGATGCGATTCTAACAGAGGCTCAGCGTAAATCTGAGGTTCTGCTGGCGCTTGTCTCCATACAATGGTGCATTCAGGGCTGTTTCCAAGGTCAGGGCGAAAACTGCAAGGATCGACGGATGTGAATCCGGGTTCCGTTTTGGCCCTTGCTGTGGTATAAAATGCGCCGCTTTCCGGGGATGCCCCGAAAAGCTCAAACCCACACACGTGTCGACACGATGACCTGGGTGCCCTCAGCACATGCTGTTGGTTGGTCATTGGGATACGTGGAGGCCTAACCCGACTTATTAAGGAACTATCATGTCCCAAGTCAACATGCGCGATATGCTGAAGGCCGGTGTGCACTTCGGTCACCAAACCCGTTACTGGAACCCGAAAATGGGTAAGTACATTTTTGGTGCGCGTAACAAGATTCACATCATCAACCTTGAAAAAACCCTGCCAATGTTCAACGAAGCTCTGACTTTCGTAGAGCGTCTGGCCCAGGGCAAAAACAAGATTCTGTTCGTCGGCACCAAGCGTTCCGCTGGCAAGATCGTTGCTGAAGAAGCAGCACGTTGCGGTTCGCCGTACGTCGATCACCGCTGGTTGGGCGGCATGCTGACCAACTACAAAACCATCCGTGCTTCCATCAAGCGTCTGCGTGACCTTGAAGTGCAAGCAGAAGACGGCACCTTCGCCAAGCTGACCAAGAAAGAGGCGCTGATGCGCACTCGCGACCTGGAAAAGCTGGATCGTTCCCTGGGTGGTATCAAGGACATGGGCGGCCTGCCTGACGCACTGTTCGTGATCGACGTTGATCACGAGCGCATCGCGATCACCGAAGCCAACAAGCTGGGCATCCCGGTCATCGGCGTTGTCGATACCAACAGCAGCCCGGAAGGCGTTGACTACATCATCCCAGGCAACGATGACGCCATTCGCGCCATCCAGCTGTACATGGGTTCGATGGCTGACGCTGTGATCCGTGGTCGCAACAACGTTGCTGGCGGCACCGAAGTGTTCGAAGAAGCTGCAGCACCGGCGGCTGAAGCCTGAGTAACTGACGCTTAGCGTTTACTCAGTACGCAAAAAGGGGGCTTGGCCCCCTTTTTGCCAACTCGAAAATCATTTCGTCGTTGCGCCCCGGCAGTTTCTGTAATGCGGGGCTGTTATGAAGTGAATTCGGGGCAGCGCCCAAGAATTGAACGCCCGTTCGATCGGGTGGAATGGTTGAAAACCTATCCAAGAGGATTTTGAAAATGGCAGAGATTACTGCAGCGTTGGTCAAAGAACTGCGCGAGCGTACCGGCGAAGGCATGATGGATTGCAAAAAGGCCTTGACCAAGGCCGGCGGCGACATCGAAAAAGCCATTGATGACATGCGTGCTTCCGGCGCCATCAAGGCTGCCAAGAAAGCAGGCAACGTGGCTGCTGAAGGTGCTATCGCCATCAAGGACGACGGTAAAGCCGCTGTCCTGCTGGAAGTGAACTCGCAGACCGACTTCCTGGCTCTGCAGGACGACTTCAAGGCGTTCGTTGCTGCCAGCGTTGAAAAAGCGTTCGCTGACAAACTGACCGACGCCGCTCCGCTGATCGAGGCTCAGGAAGCTGACCGTCTGATCCTGGTGGGCAAGACCGGTGAGAACGTCAACATCCGTCGTCTGGCTCGCGTTGAAGGTGACGTGGTCGGTACTTACCTGCACGGTAACAAGATCGGTGTTGCGGTTGTCCTGAAGGGCGGCTCCGTTGAGCTGGCCAAAGACATCGCCATGCACGTAGCGGCAAGCAACCCTGAGTTCCTGCTGCCTTCGCAGGTTTCTGCCGAAGCCATCGAGCGCGAAAAAGCTGTGTTCCTGCAGCTGAACGAAGACAAGATGAAAGGCAAGCCAGCCGAAATCGTCGAGAAAATGATCGCTGGCCGTATCAGCAAGTTCCTGGCTGAAGCCAGCCTGGTTGAGCAAGCGTTCGTCAAGGATCCAGAAGTCACCGTAGGTGCTCTGGCCAAGAAAGGCGGCGCTGAAATCGTTTCCTTCACCCGTTTCGCAGTAGGTGAAGGCATCGAGAAGAAAGAAGACAACTTCGCTGAAGAAGTTGCTGCACAACTGGCTGCTGCCAAGCAACAGTAAGACGGTTTTTCAACTGTCGCCCAGAAGAGGCTGCCCGCTCACGCGCGCAGCCTCTTTTCAAATGGGCAGGGCAATTTTGTTGCTTTACCTCGGAACCGGTTTACAAAGTCGTGTTCTGATGGCGCTGTGACAGCGTCAAGCTAGAGTGAACGCAGGCTGAAAACAGCCCGCAAAGAATTTTTAAAATACGCCGCAGGAGAGATTCGCAATGGCTCAGCAGGGCAGTGGTTATCAAGCTCGCTATAAACGCATTCTACTCAAGCTTAGCGGCGAGGCCCTGATGGGCTCGGAAGAGTTCGGGATCGACCCCAAGGTGCTGGACCGCATGGCGCTGGAAGTTGGCCAACTGGTCGGCATCGGCGTCCAGGTAGGCCTGGTGATCGGTGGTGGCAACCTGTTCCGTGGCGCCGCCTTGAGTGCTGCCGGGATGGATCGGGTCACAGGCGACCACATGGGCATGCTGGCCACTGTGATGAACGCCCTGGCCATGCGCGACGCGCTGGAACGTGCGAATATCTCGGCCATCGTGATGTCCGCTATTTCCATGGTGGGTGTGACCGATCACTATGATCGTCGCAAGGCCATGCGCCACCTGAACTCCAAAGAAGTGGTGATTTTCGCGGCCGGTACCGGCAACCCGTTCTTCACTACCGACTCCGCAGCCTGCCTGCGCGCCATCGAGATCGATGCCGATGTCGTGCTCAAGGCAACCAAGGTCGACGGTGTTTACACTGCAGACCCGTTCAAGGACCCACATGCCGAGAAGTTCGATCATCTGACTTACGATGAAGTGCTGGATCGCAAGCTGGGAGTGATGGACCTGACGGCCATTTGCCTGTGCCGCGACCACAAGATGCCGCTGCGGGTATTCAACATGAACAAGCCCGGCGCCCTGCTGAATATCGTGCATGGTGGCGCTGAAGGAACCCTGATCGAGGAAGGCGAGCAATGATCAACGAAATCAAGAAAGACGCTCAAGAGCGCATGAAGAAAACCCTGGAGTCTCTGGCGCATGCATTCGGCCAGATCCGCACCGGCAAGGCGCACCCCAGCATTCTGGGCAGCGTGATGGTGCCTTACTACGGTACCGACACGCCGTTGAGCGGCGTTGCCAACGTGACCGTGAAGGACTCCCAGACCCTGCAGGTCGTGCCGTTCGAGCGCAACATGCTCGGAGCCATCGACAAGGCCATTGGCAGTGCCGGTCTCAACCTCAACCCGACCAACCTGGGCGAGCTGCTGCTGATCAAGATGGCGCCGCTGACCGAGGAAACCCGCAAGGGCTTCACCAAGCAGGCGCGCGCCGCAGCCGAAGATGCGCGGGTTGCCGTGCGCAACATCCGTCGCGACGCCCTTGGCGAGTTGAAGAAACTGACCAAGGACAAGGAAATCAGCGAAGACGAAGAGCGTCGTGGCAGCGCCGAAATCGACAAGTTGATCAAGGACTTTGAAGCTCAGATCGCCAAGGCGACTGAGGAAAAAGAAAAGGACTTGATGGCCGTATAAGGGTCAGGCGTTTTCATGGAAAAGACCAAGCAGTCCGTGTTGTCCTCGGTGCCGCGCCATGTCGCGATCATCATGGACGGTAATAACCGCTGGGCAAAAAAACGCTTTATGCCGGGTGTTGCCGGGCATAAAGCGGGCGTTGACGCGGTACGTGCAGTGATCGAAGTGTGCGCTGAGGCCAAGGTTGAAGTCCTGACCCTGTTTGCCTTTTCCAGTGAAAACTGGCAGCGCCCGGCCGATGAGGTCAGTGCCTTGATGGATCTGTTCTTCAAGGCGCTGCGGCGTGAGGCCAAGCGTCTTAACGAGAACAAGATCAGTCTGCGGATCATTGGCGACCGTTCGCGTTTCCATCCCGAGTTGCAGGCGGCGATGCGCGAGGCGGAAGCGATTACCGCGGGCAGTGATCGTTTCATTCTGCAGATTGCTGCCAACTACGGCGGTCAATGGGATATCGCCCAGGCCGCCCAGCGCCTGGCGCGTGAGGTTCAGGCCGGTCACCTGCGGCCCGAGGACATCACGCCGGGCCTGTTGCAGACCTGTCTGGCAACCGGCGACTTGCCGTTGCCGGACCTCTGCATCCGCACCGGTGGTGAGCATCGCATCAGTAATTTCCTGCTGTGGCAGCTGGCCTATGCCGAGCTGTATTTCTCCGACCTGTTCTGGCCGGACTTCAAACACGAAGCCATGCGCAACGCGCTGGCCGATTACGCATCTCGCCAGCGGCGCTTCGGTAAAACGAGCGAGCAGGTCGAGGCTGGAGCCCGGGTTTAATGCTTAAACAACGAATCATTACTGCGCTGATCCTGCTGCCGATCGCCTTGTGCGGGTTTTTCCTGCTCGAAGGTTCGGGGTTTGCCCTGTTCATCGGTCTGGTGGTGAGCCTGGGGGCCTGGGAGTGGGCGCGCCTGGCGGGTTTCGAGGCGCAGCCGGCTCGGGTGGCTTACGCGCTGGTAGTGGCGGCGCTGCTGTTCTTGATGTATCTGGTCCCGGGTGTTGCGCCTTGGGTACTGGGTGCCGCGGTGTTGTGGTGGGGGTTGGCGACTTTCCTGGTGCTGACCTATCCGCGCACCAGTGAGCAATGGTCCGGGGCGGCCCCCAAGCTGCTGATCGGTCTATTGATCCTGTTGCCGGCCTGGCAGGGCTTGGTGTTCATCAAGCAGTTGCCACTGGGCAATTGGTTGATCATGGCGGTAATGGTGCTGGTTTGGGGGGCAGATATCGGTGCCTACTTCTCCGGCAAGGCCTTCGGCAAGCGCAAGCTGGCGCCGCAGGTGAGTCCTGGCAAGAGCTGGGAGGGCGTCTATGGCGGCCTGGTATTGAGCCTGGTGATCACGGCAGTGGTCGGGCTGGTGCGTGATTGGTCCTTCGGACAGATCCTGTTGGGGCTGTTGGGTGCGGCCATTGTGGTCTTCATTTCGGTGGTCGGTGACCTGACCGAGAGCATGTTCAAGCGTCAGTCCGGCATCAAGGACAGCAGCAATCTGTTGCCGGGGCATGGCGGTGTGCTCGATCGGATCGACAGTCTGACGGCGGCGATTCCGGTGTTTGCGGTGTTGCTGTGGATGGCTGCACTGTGAGTCGTGTGCAACAGATCACGGTTCTGGGGGCTACGGGCTCCATTGGCCTGAGTACGCTGGGTGTGATTGCTCGTCATCCGGATCGCTATCAGGTGTTTGCCCTTAGCGGGTTCAGCCGTCTGGCCGAGTTGCTGGCGTTGTGCGTGCGCCATGTGCCGCGTTTTGCCGTGGTGCCTGAGGTCGCTGCGGCGAGGACTTTGCAGGACGATCTGCGAGCCGCTGGCCTGTCGACTCGGGTGTTGGTGGGGGAGCAGGGGTTGTGTGAAGTTGCCTCGGCGCCTGAAGTCGATGCGGTGATGGCGGCCATTGTCGGGGCGGCGGGCCTGCGTCCGACCCTCGCGGCGGTGGAGGCCGGCAAAAAGATCCTCCTGGCCAATAAAGAAGCGCTGGTGATGTCCGGCGCACTGTTCATGCAGGCGGTAGGCAAGAGTGGCTCGGTGCTGCTGCCTATCGACAGTGAGCACAACGCGATTTTCCAATGCATGCCTGGGGATTTTTCTCGGGGCTTGAGTCAGGTCGGGGTGCGACGGATTCTGTTGACCGCTTCGGGCGGCCCATTCCGTCAGACGCCTCTGGCCGAGCTCGAACATGTTTCGCCGGAACAGGCCTGTGCCCATCCGAACTGGTCCATGGGGCGCAAGATCTCCGTGGATTCGGCGAGCATGATGAACAAGGGGTTGGAGTTGATCGAGGCCTGCTGGTTGTTCGATGCCAAGCCTTCTCAGGTCGAGGTGGTGGTGCATCCGCAGAGCGTGATCCATTCCCTGGTGGATTATGTCGACGGCTCGGTGCTTGCCCAGTTGGGGAACCCGGATATGCGCACGCCTATCGCCAACGCCCTGGCCTGGCCGGAACGTATCGACTCCGGTGTCGCCCCGTTGGATCTGTTCGCGATTGCCCGTCTGGACTTCCAGGCACCCGACGAGCAGCGGTTCCCTTGCCTGCGTCTGGCGCGTCAAGCTGCCGAGGCGGGGGGCAGCGCTCCGGCGATGCTCAATGCGGCCAATGAAGTGGCTGTTTCGGCCTTTCTTGATCGGCGCATCCGTTACCCGGAGATCGCGAGTATCATCGACGAAGTCTTGCTCCTTGAACCTGTAGTTGCAGTCAATGAGCTCGATGCAGTGTTTGCGGCGGATGCCAAGGCCCGAAGCCTGGCAGAACAATGGTTGCAGCGTAACGGGCGATAGGATTTGCGACCGGGCGAGTGGCGGCGAATAGGATTGCGGAGAAAGTAGATGAGCGCGCTCTATATGATTGTCGGCACCCTGGTAGCCCTGGGTGTGCTGGTCACCTTCCATGAATTCGGTCACTTCTGGGTCGCACGTCGCTGTGGCGTCAAGGTGCTGCGCTTCTCCGTGGGCTTTGGCATGCCGTTGCTGCGCTGGCACGATCGTCGCGGTACCGAGTTTGTGATCGCCGCCATTCCCCTGGGTGGCTACGTGAAGATGCTCGACGAGCGTGAAGGCGAAGTGGCCCTCGATGAACTCGACCAGTCCTTCAATCGCAAGTCCGTGCGCCAGCGTATCGCTATTGTTGCCGCCGGCCCGATCGCCAACTTCCTACTCGCCCTGGTGTTCTTCTGGGCCCTGGCGATGCTGGGCAGTCAGCAGGTCCGACCGGTCATCGGTGGCGTAGAGGCGGGGAGCATAGCCGCCAAGGCCGGCCTCGGTGCCGGCGAGGAAATTGTTGCCATCGATGGTGAGCCAACTTCCGGTTGGGCGGCGGTGAATCTGCAACTGGTGCGCCGTCTGGGTGAAAGCGGAACGCTGCAGGTGCAGGTGCGCGAGCAGGGCGCGACGGTTGACTCCTCTCGCCAGCTGGTGCTGGACAAATGGCTCAAGGGCGCCGACGAGCCGGACCCGATCCGCTCCCTGGGGATCCGCCCATGGCGCCCGGCATTGCCCCCCGTGCTGGCTGAGCTCGATCCGAAAGGCCCGGCCCAAGCTGCCGGCCTGAAAACCGGCGACCGTCTGCTGGCGCTGGATGGGCAGTCGCTCAGTGACTGGCAGCAGGTGGTTGATTGGGTTCGTGTGCACCCTGATACGAAAATTGTGCTGCAAGTCGAGCGCGATGGTGCTCAAATCGACGTCCCTGTGACCTTGGCCAGCCGTGGCGAAAACAAAGCGCCCAATGGCTACCTTGGGGCTGGGGTGAAAGCTGTCGACTGGCCTGCGGAGATGCTTCGCGAGGTCAGTTATGGCCCGCTGGAGGCGATTGGCGAAGGGGCTCGACGGACCTGGACCATGAGTGTCCTGACCCTCGAATCACTGAAGAAAATGTTGTTCGGCGAGCTCTCGGTAAAAAACTTGAGTGGACCGATAACCATTGCTAAAGTGGCGGGCGCTTCTGCCCAGTCGGGCATTGCTGATTTCTTGAATTTCCTTGCTTATCTGAGTATTAGCCTGGGTGTTCTGAATTTGTTGCCCATCCCGGTATTGGATGGGGGGCATTTGTTGTTCTATCTGATCGAGTGGGCGCGTGGTCGTCCCTTGTCGGATCGGGTGCAAGGTTGGGGGATACAGATCGGTATCAGCTTGGTGGTCGGAGTCATGCTGCTTGCTCTGGTCAACGATCTGGGTCGTCTGTAACGCTTCGCTGAATTGCGAATCTGCCGCATTTTGCGGCAGTTTGTTTATTGCCAGTTGGAATAAGAAAGGACTTCATGAAACGTCTGCTGCTAACTGCGGTTCTCACCGTATTGATGATCGCCGAAGTTCACGCCGAGTCCTTCACTATCTCCGATATCCGCGTCAACGGCCTTCAGCGCGTTTCCGCGGGTAGCGTCTTTGGTGCCTTGCCGTTGAACGTCGGCGAGCAGGCGGACGACCGTCGCCTGGTGGAATCCACTCGTGCGCTGTTCAAAACCGGTTTCTTTCAAGACATCCAACTGGGCCGCGATGGCAACGTCCTGGTCATTACGGTAGTCGAGCGGCCGTCGGTTGCCAGTATCGAGATCGAAGGCAACAAGGCGATCTCCACCGAAGACTTGATGAAGGGCCTGAAACAGTCCGGTCTGGCCGAAGGTGAGATCTTCCAGCGTGCAACACTCGAAGGCGTTCGTAACGAGTTGCAGCGCCAATATGTCGCCCAGGGCCGTTACTCGGCCACCGTTGAGACTGAAGTGGTTCCGCAGCCACGCAACCGTGTCGGCCTGAAGGTCAATATCAACGAAGGCACGGTCGCAGCCATCCAGCACATCAACGTGGTGGGCAACACTGTCTTCCCAGACGAAGACCTGATTGGCCTGTTCGAACTCAAGACCACCAACTGGCTGTCGTTCTTCAAGAACGACGACAAGTACGCCCGTGAAAAGCTCTCCGGTGACCTGGAGCGTCTGCGTTCCTACTACCTGGACCGTGGCTATATCAATATGGATATTGCTTCGACCCAGGTGTCCATCACCCCGGACAAAAAGCACGTCTACATTACCGTCAACGTCAACGAAGGCGAGAAGTACAGCGTTCGTGACGTGAAGCTCAGCGGCGACCTGAAAGTACCTGAAGACCAGGTCAAGGCACTGTTGCTGGTGGAGAAGGGCCAGGTGTTCTCGCGCAAGCTGATGACCACCACTTCCGAACTGATTACCCGCCGTCTGGGTAACGAGGGCTACACCTTCGCCAACGTCAACGGCGTGCCTCAGCCTCATGATGAAGACCACACCGTGGACATCACCTTCGTGGTAGACCCGGGTAAACGTGCCTACGTCAACCGTATCAACTTCCGTGGCAACACCAAGTCCGAGGACGAAGTGCTGCGTCGTGAAATGCGTCAGATGGAAGGCGGCTGGGCTTCGACCTACCTGATCGACCAGTCCAAGACCCGTCTTGAGCGCCTGGGCTTCTTCAAGGAAGTCAACGTCGAGACCCCGGCTGTACCGGGTGTTGATGACCAGGTTGACGTGAACTACGCGGTTGAAGAGCAAGCATCCGGTTCGATCACCGCCAGTGTCGGTTTCGCCCAGAGCGCTGGTCTGATCCTCGGTGGTTCCATTACCCAGAACAACTTCCTGGGTACCGGTAACAAGGTCAGCATCGGTCTGACCCGCAGCGAATACCAGAGCCGCTACAACTTCGGCTACGTTGACCCCTACTGGACCGCCGATGGCGTGAGCCTGGGTTACAACGCTTTCTATCGCACCACTGACTACAAAGACCTCGACGTCGACGTGGCCAGCTATGCGGTGGACAGCCTCGGTGCCGGCGTCAGCGTGGGCTACCCGATCAGTGAGACTTCGCGTCTGACCTTCGGCCTGACCGCGCAGCAGGACAAGATCAAGACCGGCCTGTACACCGTCGACGAAATCTTCGACTTCGTGAACAAGCAGGGCGACAGCTACCTCAACTTCAAGGCGTCGGCCGGCTGGTCCGAGTCGACCCTGAACAAAGGTGTGCTGGCCACTCGCGGCCATTCGCAAAGCCTGGTTCTGGAAACCACTACTCCAGGTAGCGACCTGTCGTTCTTCAAGCTCGACTACCGTGGTCAGTTGTTCACTCCGCTGAGTGAGAACTACACCATGCGCTTCCATACCGAACTGGGTTATGGCGACGGCTTTGGTGATACCAAGGGCTTGCCGTTCTACGAGAACTACTATGCTGGTGGTTTCAACTCGGTACGTGGCTTCAAGGACAGTACCCTGGGGCCGCGCAGTACTCCGAGTCGTGGTGCTGGTGTAACCGGTAACGCCGGTACAGCTGCCGACCCAGACCAGGATCCACTGCCATTCGGCGGTAACGTATTGATCCAGGGTGGTGCCGAGTTGCTGTTCCCGCTGCCGTTTGTCAAAGATCAGCGTTCCCTGCGCACTTCGTTGTTCTGGGATGTGGGTAACGTCTTCAACTCTCGCTGTGAAAGCACGTCCAACACCATTGCGGCGTCGAATGTGAAAACGCAGTGCAACGATATCAGCTTGAGCAATCTGGCCAGTTCGGTGGGTGTTGGTGTGACTTGGGTCACTGCTTTGGGGCCATTGAGCTTTGCCCTGGCGATGCCGATCAAGAAACCGGATGACGCTGAAACTCAGGTGTTCCAATTCTCTCTCGGTCAGACTTTCTAATAGTCTACCCAAGATAACGACAATGGATTTTGTAGGAGTGCATCGTGCGTAAGTTGACTCAATTGGTTCTCCTGGCCTCCGTACTGGTCGCGAGCCCGGCGTTTGCCGAAATGAAAATCGCTGTTCTGAACTATCAGATGGCTCTGCTGGAGTCCGACGCGGCCAAGAAGTACGCGGTGGATGCCGAGAAGAAATTCGGCCCGCAACTGACCAAGCTGAAGACTCTGGAAAGCAGTGCCAAGGGCATCCAGGATCGCCTGGTGGCCGGTGGCGACAAGATGCAGCAAGGCGAGCGTGAGCGTCTGGAGCTCGAATTCAAGCAAAAGGCTCGGGACTTCCAGTTCCAGTCCAAGGAACTGAACGAAGCCAAGGCCGTTGCTGACCGCGAGATGCTCAAGCAACTGAAGCCGAAGCTGGACAGCGCCGTTGAAGAAGTCATCAAGAAAGGTGCTTTCGACCTGGTTTTCGAGCGTGGCGCAGTGATCGATGTCAAACCTCAGTACGACATCACTCGCCAAGTTATCGAGCGCATGAATCAGCTGAAGTAAGCCATGACCGCGACCATAAAACTCGGCCAATTGGCCGAGTTCCTCGGCGCCACCTTGCGTGGCGACGCGGAGAAGGAAATCACTGGGCTAGCCACCTTGCAGGAGGCTGGCCCAGCTCAGTTGAGCTTTTTGGCAAATCCGCAGTATCGCAAGTACCTGGTGGACTGCCAGGCGGGCGCGGTATTGCTGAAGGCCGCTGATGCCGAGGCTTATGCCGGCGATGCATTGGTGGTGGCTGATCCTTATCTGTCCTACGCCCGTATTTCCCATCTGTTCGATCCCAAGCCCAAGGCGCCAGCGGGTATCCATCCGTCAGCGGTGATTGCTGCCGATGCGCTGGTGCACCCGGCGGCCAGCATTGGTCCGTTTGCAGTGATCGAGTCTGGTGTGCGGATTGCGGCTGGAGTGACCATCGGCGCCCACTGCTTTATCGGCGCTCGCTGCGAAATCGGCGAAGGCGGCTGGCTGGCCCCGCGGGTGACCTTGTACCACGATGTGCGCATTGGTCAGCGTGTGGTCATCCAGTCGGGGGCGGTGCTCGGGGGTGAAGGTTTCGGCTTTGCCAATGAAAAAGGCATCTGGCAGAAGATCGCGCAGATTGGCGGTGTGACCATCGGTGACGATGTGGAAATCGGCGTCAATACGGCGATTGACCGCGGCGCTCTGGCCGATACCGTCATCGGCAACGGTGTGAAGCTGGATAACCAGATTCAGATTGCCCACAACGTCCAGGTCGGCGATCACACGGCGATGGCGGCTTGTGTGGGAATTTCCGGCAGCACCAAGATCGGCAAGCACTGTATGCTCGCCGGCGGTGTGGGTCTGGTAGGGCACATCGAGATTTGTGACAACGTATTCCTCACTGGAATGACCATGGTGACCCACTCGATTACCGAGCCGGGCGCTTACTCTTCCGGTACGGCCATGCAACCTGCTGCCGAGTGGCGCAAAAGCGCGGCACGCATCCGTCAGCTCGATGACCTTGCGCGGCGTTTGCGCCAGTTGGAAAAGCGCGTTGGGGACGTGACCCCTGACGGCAATGCTTCATCAGATGGCTGATACCATTTCCATATCAAGTGTGCACAGCCGCTAGACTGCCTCCTTGATTTGCTAGAGGGGCGTGCGTTAGTCGCGCGCTCCCACTCTTTACTACAGGCTTCCCCCCGAAATGATGGACATCAACGAGATTCGCGAATACTTGCCTCACCGTTACCCTTTCCTGTTGGTGGATCGGGTAGTGGACCTGGATGTCGAGGGCAAGTGCATTCGTGCCTACAAGAATGTCAGCATCAACGAGCCGTTCTTCAATGGTCACTTCCCGGCGCATCCGATCATGCCGGGCGTGTTGATCATCGAGGCCATGGCTCAGGCTGCGGGCATTCTCGGTTTCAAGATGCTCGACGTGAAGCCAGCCGACGGCACCCTTTATTACTTCGTCGGTTCCGACAAGCTGCGCTTCCGTCAGCCAGTACTGCCGGGCGACCAACTGATTCTTGAAGCCAAGTTCATCAGCTGCAAGCGTCAGATCTGGAAGTTCGAGTGCCAGGCGTCGGTAGACGGCAAGCCTGTCTGCTCCGCTGAAATCATCTGTGCGGAACGCAAACTATGAGTTTGATTGACCCTCGCGCAATCATCGATCCGACGGCCATCCTGGCCGACGACGTTGAGGTTGGCCCGTGGTCGATCATCGGCGCTGGTGTGGAAATCGGCGAGGGTACAGTGATCGGGCCCCATGTGATTCTCAAGGGCCCTACCCGGATCGGTAAGCACAACCGCATCTACCAGTTTTCCTCGGTAGGTGAGGACACGCCTGATCTGAAGTACAAAGGCGAGGAAACCCGCCTGGTTATTGGCGACCACAACGTGATCCGCGAAGGCGTGACCATTCACCGTGGCACCGTCCAGGACCGTTCCGAAACCACTCTGGGCGATCACAACCTGATCATGGCCTATGCCCATATCGGCCACGACAGTGTCATTGGCAACCACTGCATCCTGGTCAACAACACTGCGTTGGCCGGGCATGTGCACGTGGATGATTGGGCGATTCTCTCCGGCTTCACCCTGGTGCATCAGTACTGCCATATCGGCGCTCACAGCTTCTCCGGCATGGGCACCGCCATCGGCAAGGATGTGCCGGCATTCGTCACGGTGTTCGGCAACCCTGCCGAAGCCCGCAGCATGAACTTCGAAGGCATGCGCCGTCGCGGCTTTAGCGAAGATGCAATCCATGCACTGCGTCGCGCCTACAAGACGGTCTATCGCCAAGGGCTGACGGTGGATCAGGCCCTGGCCGAACTGGCCGAGCCGGCTGCACAGTTCCCCGAAGTCGCGGTGTTTCGTGACTCGATCCAGTCTTCGACTCGCGGCATCACCCGTTAAACATGAACACTCTGCGTATTGCGCTGGTGGCTGGCGAAGCCTCCGGCGACATTCTCGGCGCCGGTTTGATGCGAGCCTTCAAGGCTCAGCACCCGGCCGTTGAATTTATTGGCGTCGGCGGTCCGCTGATGGAAGCCGAAGGCCTCACTTCCTACTTTCCCATGGAGCGCCTGGCGGTCATGGGGTTGGTGGAGGTGCTTGGGCGGTTGCGTGAATTGCTGGCGCGACGCAAGAAGCTGATCCAGACCCTGATTGCTGAAAAGCCGGATGTGTTCATCGGGATCGATGCCCCGGATTTCACCCTGAATATCGAACTCAAGTTGCGTCAGGCCGGGATCAAGACGGTGCACTACGTCAGTCCGTCGGTCTGGGCATGGCGGCAGAAGCGGGTTCTGAAGATCCGCGAAGGCTGCGATCTGATGCTGACCCTGTTTCCCTTCGAGGCTCGCTTCTATGAAGAGCAGGGTGTACCGGTGAAGTTCGTCGGTCACTCCCTGGCCGATGCCATTCCGTTGCAAGCCGATCGCGCTGCAGCGCGTGCGGAGCTGGGCTTGCCCGACGGTCCGCTGGTGGCCTTGATGCCCGGCAGCCGTGGCGGCGAAGTAGGGCGCCTGGGTGCCTTGTTCCTCGATGCCGCCCAGCGTTTACGAGCCATGCGCCCAGGCGTGCGCTTCATCATGCCGTGCGCCAGCCCGGAGCGTCGGGTCCAGCTGGAAGAGCTGCTGGCCAGTCGCGACCTGCCGCTGACCTTGCTCGATGGTCAGTCCCATAAGGCCTTGGCCGCTTGTGACGCGGTGTTGATCGCCTCCGGTACCGCCACACTGGAGGCCTTGCTCTACAAGCGTCCGATGGTGGTGGCCTATCGCCTGGCGCCGCTGACCTTCTGGATTCTCAAGCGCATGGTCAAGAGTCCATATATTTCCTTGCCGAACCTGCTGGCCCAGCGTTTGCTGGTGCCCGAGTTGCTGCAGGACGACGCTACTGCCGAGGCCCTGGCTCAGACGCTGTCGCCGCTGATCGATGGCGGTGAAGAGCAGACCCGCGGCTTTGACGAGATCCACCGAACCTTGCGCCGTGATGCGTCCAACCAGGCCGCGCAAGCGGTACTTGGGTTGATCGGCAAAACCCTGTGAGTAATTCAAAGATGCAGATGGGCCTGGATTTCACCCTGGTGGCCGATGCCGAGGACCTGGTGGCCGGTGTCGACGAAGTTGGCCGTGGCCCTTTGTGCGGGGCGGTTGTCACTGCTGCGGTGATTCTTGATCCGCAACGGCCGATTCTGGGCCTCAACGACTCGAAGAAACTCACTGAGGCCCGTCGCGAGAAGCTGTTCGATGAAATCTGTGAGAAGGCCCTGAGCTGGTGCATTGCTCGGGCTGAAGTCGAAGAGATCGACGAGCTGAACATCCTCCACGCCACCATGCTGGCGATGCAGCGAGCGGTGGAAGGCCTGAGCGTGACGCCGAAGCTGGCGATGATCGACGGCAACCGTTGCCCGAAGCTGGCGATGCCGGCCGAGGCGGTGGTCAAGGGCGATAGCAAGGTTCCGGCGATCGCTGCAGCGTCGATTCTGGCCAAGGTCAGCCGCGACCGGGAAATGGCCGCTTTCGAGCTGATCTACCCGGGTTACGGTATCGGTGGCCACAAAGGCTATCCGACGCCGGTGCACCTGGAGGCCCTGGCCCGCCTGGGGCCGACGCCGATTCACCGGCGTTCCTTCGCCCCGGTGCGGCAGGCCTATGAAGCCCGTGAGGCGCAGGGCGAGATTCAGTCCTGAGGCTGATGTTTTAGTCGAGGCCCGGTACAATCCGGGCCTTGTTGTTTTCGCGCTTATTACAGGATCACTATGCCGGCTTCATTCGTTCACCTGCGCCTGCACACTGAATACTCCCTGGTCGACGGTCTGGTGCGGATCAAGCCGCTGGTCAAGGCTCTCACCGGCATGGGCATGCCTGCGGTGGCGGTCACCGACCAGAACAACATGTGTTCCCTGGTCAAGTTCTACAAAAACAGCATGGGTGCGGGGATCAAGCCGATCTGCGGCGCCGACCTGTGGCTGTCGAACAAGGACCCGGATAACCCCCTGAGCCGCATCAGCCTGCTGGTGATGAACGCCGTGGGTTACCGCAACCTGACCGAGCTGATTTCCCGCGGCTTTATCGATGGCCAGCGCAATGGCCAGATCATCATCGAGCGCGAGTGGGTAGCAGAGGCCGCAGAAGGCCTGATCATGCTCTCGGCGGCCAAGGAGGGCGAGATTGGCATGGCGCTGATCGCCGGTGACCTGGAGGTCGCCGAAACCCTGGCCCGGGAGTGGATGGCGGTCTTCCCGGACCGTTTCTACCTGGAAGTGCAGCGTACCAACCGACCCAATGATGAAGAGCAGCTACACGCCGCCGTGGCCCTGGCCGACAAGATCGGTGCGCCGCTGGTGGCCACCAACGATGTGCGTTTCATCAAGCAGGAAGATTTCGAGGCTCATGAAACCCGGGTGTGCATCGGCGAAGGCCGGGCCCTGGATGATCCGCGCCGTTCGAAGAACTACAGCGATCAGCAGTACCTGAAAAGCGCCGAGGAAATGGCCGAGCTGTTCAGCGACCTGCCCGAGGCGCTGGAAAACACGGTCGAGATCGCCAAGCGCTGCAATATCGAAGTCAAGCTGGGCAAGCACTTCCTGCCCGATTACCCCATTCCTGATGGCATGACCATCGATGAGTATTTCCGCAAGGTTTCCTTCGATGGCCTGGAAGAGCGCCTCAGCGTGCTGCTGCCCAAGGACACCACCGAGGACTATGAAGCCAAGCGCCAGGTCTACGTCGATCGGCTGAATTTCGAGCTGGATATCATCATCCAGATGGGATTCCCCGGTTACTTCCTGATCGTTATGGACTTTATCCAGTGGGCCAAGAGCAACGGCGTGCCGGTAGGTCCGGGCCGAGGCTCGGGTGCCGGCTCCCTGGTGGCCTACGTGCAGAAGATCACCGACCTCGACCCCTTGGAATACGACCTGCTGTTCGAACGTTTCCTTAACCCGGAACGGGTCTCCATGCCCGACTTCGACGTCGACTTCTGCATGGACGGTCGCGACCGGGTGATCGATTACGTGGCCGAGAAGTACGGCCGCAACGCGGTAAGCCAGATCATCACTTTTGGTTCCATGGCGGCCAAGGCGGTGGTGCGCGACGTGGCGCGGGTTCAGGGCAAGTCCTATGGCCTGGCCGACCGTCTGTCGAAGATGATCCCCTTCGAAGTTGGCATGACCCTGGAAAAAGCCTACGAGCAGGAAGAGATCCTGCGGGACTTCATCAAGGTCGATGAAGAAGCGGCGGAAATCTGGGAAATGGCGCGCAAGCTTGAAGGCGTGGTGCGTAACGTCGGTAAACACGCCGGTGGTGTGGTGATCGCGCCGACCAAGCTCACCGACTTCTCGCCGATCTACTGCGACGAAGAAGGCGGCGGCCTGGTGACCCAGTTCGACAAGGATGACGTCGAGGCGGCCGGTCTGGTGAAGTTCGACTTCCTCGGTCTGCGGACCCTGACCATTATCGATTGGGCGCTGAAAACCATTAACCGCGACCGCGCCAAGGTCGGCGAGGAACCGCTGGATATCGCCTTTATCCCGCTGGACGACAAGCCGACCTACAGCCTGTTGCAGAAAGCTGAAACCACTGCGGTATTCCAGCTTGAATCCCGGGGCATGAAGGAGCTGATCAAGAAGCTCAAGCCCGACTGCCTGGAAGACCTGATTGCACTGGTGGCCCTGTTCCGTCCGGGGCCGCTGCAATCGGGCATGGTGGATGACTTCATCAACCGTAAGCACGGTCGCGCCGAACTCGCCTACCCGCACCCCGACTATCAGTACGATGGCCTGCGCCCGGTTCTGGCGCCGACCTACGGCATCATCCTGTATCAGGAACAGGTGATGCAGATTGCCCAGGTCATGGCCGGTTACACCCTCGGTGGTGCGGACATGCTGCGTCGGGCCATGGGTAAGAAAAAGCCCGAGGAAATGGCCAAGCAGCGTGGCGGTTTCATTGAGGGTTGCGCCAGCAACAATATCGATGCGGACCTGGCGGGCAACATCTTCGACCTGGTGGAAAAATTCGCCGGTTACGGTTTCAACAAATCCCACTCCGCCGCCTACGGCCTGGTGTCGTACCAGACTGCCTGGCTCAAGGCTCACTACCCGGCGCCCTTCATGGCGGCGGTACTGTCCGCGGATATGCACAACACCGACAAGGTCGTGACCTTGATCGAGGAAGTGCGGACCATGAAACTGCGCCTCGATGCGCCAGACGTGAACACTTCCGAATTCAAGTTCACGGTGAACGATGAAGGTCGCATCGTTTATGGCCTTGGCGCGATCAAAGGGGTGGGCGAGGGACCGGTGGAAGCCATCACCGAAGCACGTGCTGAGGGGCCGTTCAAGGACCTGTTCGATTTCTGTGCCCGGGTCGACCTCAAGCGCATTAACAAGCGGACCCTGGATGGTCTGATTCGCAGTGGTGCCCTGGACCGTCTCGGCCCGCACTTCTTCGACGAGCCCAAGGCCTACCAGGCCAACATCGACCAGAACCGCGCGGTACTGCTGGCCGCCATGGAAGAGGCGATCAAGGCGGCGGAGCAAACTGCCCGTACCCACGACAGCGGCCACGCCGACCTGTTTGGCGGGGTGTTCGTCGATGAGGACGCGGATGTCTACGCCAACCATCGCAAGGCCAAGGAGCTGACCCTCAAGGAGCGCCTTAAAGGCGAGAAAGATACCCTCGGTCTGTACCTGACCGGGCACCCGATTGATGAGTATGAAGGCGAGATCCGCCGCTTCGCTCGTCAGCGCATCATTGACCTGAAACCGGCCCGGGATACCCAGACGGTAGCGGGCATGATCATTGCCCTGCGGGTGATGAAGAACAAAAAGGGCGACAAGATGGGCTTCATCACCCTCGACGACCGTTCGGGGCGGATCGAGGCCTCCTTGTTTGCCGATGCCTTCCACTCGGCCCAGTCGCTGTTGCAGACCGACGCCATGGTGGTGGTGGAAGGCGAGGTGAGCAACGACGACTTCTCCGGCGGCCTGCGTTTGCGGGTCAAGCGGGTGATGAGCATGGAAGACGCGCGGACCAACCTGGCGGAAAGCCTGCGCCTGAAAGTCCATACCGATGCCCTCAAGGGCGATCAGCTACGCTGGCTGGGTGAGTTGTTCAAGCGTCACCGCGGTGCGTGCCCGATCACCATGGAGTACACCCGTAACGACGCCAAGGCCTTGCTGCAGTTTGGCGAGAACTGGCGGATCGACCCGGCAGACAGCTTGATTCAAGCCCTGCGTGACCAGTTCGGGCGAGACAACGTCTTCCTCCAATACCGTTGACGGTGAGGTGCCATCATTGCGCCTCATCGCCACATGAATTTTTAATCTCGACCTCAACGCGTCCGTCCCTTAAGGTAGGGCGCGAATAGACAACCGGCCGGCCCAAGCCCCCTTGGACGTCGAGCCCAGACGGACGCCTATGAACCCGAATTTTCTTGATTTCGAACAGCCGATCGCCGACCTGCAAGCCAAGATCGAAGAGTTGCGCTTGGTCGGTAATGACAATTCGCTGAATATCGGCGATGAGATTTCCCGCCTGCAGGACAAGAGCAATACCCTGACCGAAGACATCTTCGGCAAGCTCACCAGCTGGCAGATCGCACGTCTGGCGCGGCACCCGCGTCGTCCGTACACCCTGGATTACATCCAGCACATCTTCACCGAGTTCGACGAGCTGCATGGCGATCGCCACTTCTCTGACGACGCCGCGATCGTCGGCGGCGTTGCTCGCCTGGACGAGCAGCCGGTGATGATCATCGGTCATCAGAAAGGCCGCGAAGTGCGCGAGAAGGTACGCCGCAACTTCGGCATGCCGCGTCCGGAAGGCTACCGCAAGGCCTGCCGCCTGATGGAAATGGCCGAACGCTTCAAGATGCCGATCCTGACCTTCATCGACACCCCGGGCGCCTACCCGGGCATCGACGCTGAAGAGCGCAACCAGAGCGAGGCGATTGCCTGGAACCTGCGGGTCATGGCGCGCCTGAAGACCCCGATCATCGCCACCGTGATCGGTGAGGGTGGTTCCGGCGGCGCATTGGCCATCGGCGTCTGCGACCAGTTGAACATGCTGCAATATTCCACTTATGCGGTGATCTCGCCGGAAGGCTGCGCCTCGATCCTGTGGAAAACCTCGGAAAAGGCCGCCGATGCAGCCGAGGCCATGGGCATCACCGCCGAGCGTCTGAAAGGCCTGGGCATTGTCGACAAGGTCATCAGCGAGCCGCTGGGTGGCGCCCATCGTGATCCAGCCGCCGCGGCTGCCTCGATCCGTGCCGAACTCAGCTCGCAGCTGGCAATGCTCAAGGAAATGGATAACGACACCCTGCTGGCCCGTCGTTATGACCGCCTGATGAGCTACGGTCTCTGATCGAGCACTGTTCCCCCTTGTAGGGGTACGCTTGCTCGCGACCCAGGCGCCGCAATCGATCAGATTGCGGCGTCGTCCTTTCTCGAGCACATGCTCCTGCGGGGCTTGAAGCTTCATGAACTCTCTCTCCGCCAAACTCCTAAAAAGCCTGGCGCCCTGGCGTGAAGCCGCTCATTGGCGCATCGCTTTCTCCGGTGGACTTGATTCCACCGTCCTGCTGCATCTCCTTGTCGATCTGGCGCATCAACATGGCCTTCCACGGCTCACGGCTGTGCATGTTCATCACGGGCTGCAAGCGGCGGCGGATGCTTGGCCGGCCCACTGTCAGGCGATCTGTGCTGCCCTGGGTGTGCCGTTGCAGGTGATTCATGTCCAGGTGCGGGCCGGTTCCAGTCTCGAAGGGGCTGCCCGGGAGGCGCGTTATGGGGCATTCGAGCGCTTGACCGCTGCCAATGAGTTGCTGCTGACAGCCCAGCATCGTGATGATCAGGCCGAAACCCTGTTGTTTCGACTGTTGCGCGGTGCTGGCGTCCGGGGGCTATCGGCAATGCCGGAAAGCCGACCTTTGGGCGCAGGGCACCTGTTGCGACCTTTGCTTGGTGTGTCCCGTGCCGAACTTGAACGTTACGCCGCCGAGCATTGCCTGAGCTGGGTCCAGGACCCTTCAAATGCCGATCATCAATATTCGCGCAATTATCTGCGGCATCAGGTGATGCCGTCGTTGATTGCTCGCTGGCCTCAGGCCGCGACCAGCATGAGTCGCAGCGCCGCCCACCTGAGAGAAGCACAGGGCCTGCTCGATGAGTTGGCGATGATGGATCTGGCGCCAGCCGAGGGGGAGAGCGACTTTCCCTGGCTGGACTTGCCGTCACTGGCCCTTGCTCCTTTGCAGTCGTTATCCCCGGCCCGGCAGCGCAACGTCTTGAGTCACTGGCTGAGCAAGCGTGGCCGTTTGCCGGACACCGATCATTGGGCCGGCTGGGAGAGTCTGCGGGATGCCAGCGCGCAGGGGCATCCTCGATGGTGCCTGGCCGACGGCGAAGTGCATCGCGCGGGAGGGCGAATCTGGTGGCTGTCTGGTGCCTGGTTGCAGCAGGTGAAAAGCGGGATCGAATGGCAGGATCCGGGCAGTCCGTTGCAGTTGCCTAACAATGGCCAGGTGTTTTTCGTCGGCTCGGCGCCCCAGGGCCCGTTGCACATCCGTTATCGGCAGGGTGGGGAAGTCTTGCAGGTGGCCGGACGTGGTCATCGTGACCTGAAGCGTCTGCTCAACGAGGCCGGACTACCAAGCTTCGTCCGTGGCAGATTGCCGCTGCTGTACCAGGATGAGCGGTTGCTGGCAGTGGCAAACCTGCCGGCGCTTGCGGCAAATCCCCAGGCCGACTGGCAATTGCATTGGCGACCACTGACCAGCGATCAAGGTTTGAGCTGAAAGGGGCTTTCCGGTAGACTACGCTCCCTTCTTGATACAACTTCTGTGGATTCGCCTGAATTGCAGGAGTTGCCGATTACCAAGCAGTCTTTGCTGGGCGATTCCAAAAAATGTGTAGCGAGCAACCTACCGGTGTTTTTGCATCCGGTCTGTCACCACGCGGCGGTTTTTTTGAAAGGTGCACTGTGATTAATGCAGGTGATCGGGGGCTTCGGCCTTCCTTCGCTTTCCCCGGCGGCACTGACCGCTTTAACGCAGACTTCTAGGGTTTTTCATGACGCGCTACATATTCGTCACGGGCGGTGTTGTTTCTTCATTGGGGAAAGGCATTGCCTCGGCTTCATTGGCGGCCATCCTGGAGGCGCGGGGGCTTAAGGTCACCATGCTCAAGCTGGACCCGTACATCAACGTCGATCCGGGCACCATGAGCCCGTTCCAGCACGGTGAAGTGTTCGTCACCCACGACGGCGCCGAGACCGACCTGGACCTGGGCCACTACGAGCGGTTCATCCGCACGACCATGACCCAGAACAACAACTTCACCACTGGCCGTGTCTACGAGCACGTGCTGCGCAAGGAGCGCCGTGGTGATTACCTGGGCGCCACCATCCAGGTGATTCCGCACATCACCGACGAGATCAAGCGTCGCATCATCAAGGGCGCCGGCGATGCCGACGTGGCCCTGGTGGAAATCGGCGGTACCGTGGGCGACATCGAGTCGCAACCGTTCCTTGAAGCCATCCGCCAACTGCGGGTCGAAGTCGGCTCCAAGCGCGCGATGCTGATGCACCTGACCCTGGTTCCGTACATCGCCACCGCTGGCGAGACCAAAACCAAGCCGACCCAACACTCGGTGAAGGAACTGCGCTCCATTGGTCTGCAGCCTGACGTGCTGATCTGCCGCTCCGACCATCCGGTGGATGTGTCCTCGCGTCGCAAGATCGCCCTGTTCACCAACGTTGAAGAGCGTGCGGTGATCTCCCTGGAAGACGTCGACACCATCTACAAGATCCCGGCCGTACTGCACGCCCAGGGTCTGGACGATTTCGTCGTCGAGCGTTTCGGCCTGCAATGCAACGGCGCCGATCTGTCCGAGTGGGAAAAGGTGGTAGACGCCAAGCTCAACCCTGAGCATGAAGTCACCATCGCCATGGTCGGCAAGTACATGGAACTGCTGGACGCCTACAAGTCGCTGATCGAAGCGATGAGTCACGCCGGCATCACCAACCGCACCAAGGTCAACCTGCGCTATATCGATTCCGAAGACATCGAGAACCAAGGCACCGCGCTGCTGGAAGGCGTTGATGCGATCCTGGTCCCGGGCGGTTTCGGCCTGCGTGGCGTGGAAGGCAAGATCACTGCAGTGCAATACGCCCGCGAGAACAAGGTGCCGTACCTGGGTATCTGCCTGGGCATGCAAGTAGCGGTCATCGAGTTCGCCCGTAACGTCATGGGCTGGAAAGATGCCAACTCCACCGAATTCGATCGCACCAGCGGTCACCCGGTCGTCGGTCTGATCACCGAGTGGGAAGACGCCACCGGCGCTGTCGAAGTGCGTAACGAAGCGTCCGATCTGGGTGGCACCATGCGTCTGGGCGCCCAGGAATGCTTGCTGGAAGCGGGCTCCAAGGTCCACGACTGCTACGCCAAGGACGTGATCATCGAGCGTCACCGTCACCGTTACGAAGTGAACAACAAGCTGCTGCCACAGCTGATCGAGGCTGGCCTGAAGATCTCTGGTCGCTCGGGCGACGGCGCGCTGGTTGAAGTGGTCGAAGCTTCGGATCATCCATGGTTCGTCGCTTGCCAGTTCCACCCTGAGTTCACCTCGACGCCACGTGACGGTCACCCACTGTTCAGCGGTTTCGTCAAAGCAGCATTGGCTCAACACCAGAAGAAGGCTTGAACCTGATGGCGCAGAAGATCATCCGCGTAGGCAACATCGAGATCGCCAACGACAAGCCGATGGTGCTGTTCGGCGGCATGAACGTGCTGGAAAGCCGCGACATGGCGATGCAGGTCTGTGAAGAGTACGTACGGGTTACCGAGAAGCTCGGTATTCCCTACGTGTTCAAGGCCAGCTTCGACAAGGCCAACCGTTCGTCGGTGACTTCTTATCGTGGTCCTGGCCTGGAAGAGGGCATGCGGATTTTCGAAGACGTGAAGCAGGCCTTCGGCGTGCCGATCATCACCGATGTCCACGAGCCGGCCCAGGCCGCCGTGGTTGCCGAAGTCTGCGACATCATCCAGTTGCCGGCGTTTCTCTCGCGGCAGACCGACCTGGTGGTGGCCATGGCCAAGACCGGCGCGGTGATCAACATCAAGAAGGCCCAGTTTCTCGCGCCTCAGGAAATGAAACACATCCTGAGCAAGTGTGAAGAGGCGGGTAATGATCAGTTGATCCTCTGCGAGCGCGGTTCCAGCTTCGGTTACAACAACCTGGTGGTGGACATGCTCGGCTTCGGCATCATGAAGCAGTTCGAGTACCCGGTGTTCTTTGACGTGACCCATGCCCTGCAGATGCCGGGCGGTCGCGCCGACTCCGCTGGTGGTCGTCGGGCTCAGGTCACCGACTTGGCCAAGGCCGGCATGAGCCAGTCCTTGGCCGGCCTGTTTCTGGAAGCCCACCCGGATCCGGACAACGCCAAGTGCGACGGCCCTTGTGCTTTGCGCCTGGACAAGCTTGAGCCGTTCCTGGCTCAGCTCAAGGCTCTGGACGAGCTGGTCAAGAGTTTCCCCACGGTAGAAACCGCGTAAAACCGGCGACTTCCTCTGTAGGAGCCGGCTGGCCGGCGAAGGTGTCCTCGCGGGCCCGTTCGCCAGCCAGCCGGCTCCTACAAGAATGCAATTTGACCCACAAGTTATAAATCGAGCGGTACTCAGCGTTTTCGTCAACTTTGGAGTGTTTACAACAATGGCAAAAATCGTCGACATCAAAGGTCGTGAAGTTCTCGACTCCCGTGGCAACCCCACTGTCGAAGCGGACGTGCTTCTCGACAACGGCATCATCGGCAGTGCTTGCGCGCCGTCCGGTGCCTCCACCGGCTCGCGCGAAGCGCTGGAGCTGCGTGATGGCGACAAGAGCCGTTACCTGGGCAAGGGCGTGCTCAAGGCGGTAGCCAACATCAACGGTCCGATCCGCGACCTGTTGCTGGGTAAAGACCCGATCGACCAGAAAGCGCTGGATCAGGCGATGATCAAGCTCGACGGTACCGAGAACAAGGCCTCCCTGGGCGCCAACGCCATCCTCGCCGTGTCCCTGGCCGCGGCCAAGGCTGCCGCCCAGGACCAGGACCTGCCGCTGTACGCTCACATCGCCAACCTCAACGGCACCCCAGGCGTCTACTCGATGCCGGTACCGATGATGAACATCATCAACGGTGGCGAGCACGCCGATAACAACGTCGACATCCAGGAGTTCATGGTGCAGCCGGTCGGCGCCAAGTCCTTCTCGGAAGGTCTGCGCATGGGCACCGAGATTTTCCATCACCTCAAAGCCGTGCTGAAGGCCCGTGGCCTGAACACCGCTGTGGGCGATGAAGGTGGCTTCGCCCCGAACCTGGCTTCCAACGAAGATGCGCTGAAAGTCATCTCCGAGGCCGTGGCCAATGCCGGTTACACCCTGGGCACCGACGTGACCCTGGCTCTGGACTGCGCCGCCAGCGAGTTCTACGAAGACGGCAAGTACAACCTGTCCGGCGAAGGCCAGGTGTTCACCGCCGAAGGTTTTGCCGAGTACCTCAAAGGCCTGACTCAGCGCTACCCGATCATCTCCATCGAAGACGGCCTGGATGAGTCCGACTGGGCTGGCTGGAAGATCCTCACCGACAAGATCGGCGACAAGGTGCAACTGGTCGGTGACGACCTGTTCGTGACCAACACCAAGATCCTGAAAGAAGGCATCGACAAGAAGATCGCCAACTCGATCCTGATCAAGTTCAACCAGATCGGCACCCTGACCGAAACCCTGGAAGCCATCCAGATGGCCAAGGCTGCCGGTTACACCGCCGTGATTTCGCACCGTTCCGGCGAAACCGAAGACTCGACCATCGCCGACCTGGCCGTGGGCACCTCGGCTGGCCAGATCAAGACCGGCTCCCTGTGCCGTTCCGACCGCGTATCCAAGTACAACCAATTGCTGCGTATCGAAGAGCAATTGAACGGCAAGGCCAAGTACAACGGTCGCAGCGAGTTTCGCGGCTAAGCCGTAGATGGTAAAAAGACACCGGATTGTGTCGGGAAAATCGCTACAGCGAGTTTTTTGCCACTAATCTGATGCCTTAAGAGCACAAGCCTGGTTCTTCCAGGCTTCGTGCTATCAGTAGGTCCGAAGTTGTTGGCATGGCTGTCTTTTTTCACTGGATACCCGATATTCGATGCGCAGTCCCAATTGGTTGTTCCTGGTCTTGCTCTTGCTGCTGGCTGGCTTGCAGTACCGCCTGTGGGTGGGGAGCGGCAGCTTGGCCCAGGTAGCTGACCTGACTCAGCAGATTGCCGACCAGCACGCTGAAAACGAGCGTTTGCTGGAGCGAAATCGCGTACTCGATGCGGAAGTCATGGAACTGAAGAAGGGCATGGAGACCGTTGAAGAACGGGCTCGCCACGAATTGGGCATGGTCAAGGAGGGTGAAACCCTCTACCAGTTGGCCCAATGAGCGATAGATTGCCGGCCTTCTGGGCCGTGATTCCTGCCGCGGGCGTCGGTGCCCGCATGGCCGCGGATCGTCCCAAGCAGTACCTGCAACTGGGCGGACGCACAATTCTCGAACACAGCCTCGGCTGTTTCCTCGACCATCCTGGCCTCAAGGGGCTGGTGGTCAGCCTGGCGCTGGACGATCCCTACTGGCCAACCCTGGCCTGTGCCCACGACTCGCGGATTCAGCGGGTCGAAGGCGGCGCCGAGCGTTCCGGGTCGGTACTCAATGCCTTGCTTCATCTGCATGCTCAGGGCGCGGCCGATGAGGATTGGGTTCTGGTTCACGATGCCGCACGCCCCAATCTTTCCCGAGATGACCTGGACAAGCTGCTGAGTGAATTGGCGCACGACCCGGTGGGCGGGCTGTTGGCGGTGCCGGCCCGGGACACCCTGAAGCGGATCGACAAGCACGGAAGGGTTTTGGAAACCGTGGATCGCAGCCTGATCTGGCAAGCCTACACACCGCAGATGTTCCGTCTTGGCGCGCTGCACCGAGCCTTGGCCGACAGCCTGGTGGCCGATGTGGCGATCACCGATGAGGCTTCGGCAATGGAATGGGCCGGGCAGGCGCCACGCCTGATCGAAGGCCGTTCCGACAATCTCAAGGTCACTCGCCCCGAGGATCTTGAGTGGCTGCGCCAGCGTTGGTCCAATCGGCGCTGATCGCGGGCGGGCGCTGAACCTTGTAGCCGCTGCCGCAGGCAGCGAACGACTCCGAAGGAGGCGCCGCTCCTGAAACCCCGAAGGCTCTGCGGGCCTTGCCGCAGCCTGCGGCAAGGCTACACATCACGGTATTCCGGGCGTTCGGCCAAGCCCTGCTTGAGATAGTCCACCAGCTTGCGCACTTTCGGCGACAGATGCCGTTGCTGTGGATAGAGCGCCCAGACTGCGGTGTTGGGCGGCTGGTGAGCTTCCAGCAAGGAAACCAGCGTACCGTCCTGCAGGTGCTCCAGAACGTAGTAGTCCGGCAGTTGGCAGAGTCCGACGCCTTGTAACGCCGCGTCCAGCACTGCCTGTCCGCTGTTGCAGCGCCAGTTGCCCTGCACCCTTTGCGAAAATTCGCGCCCGTCGACCTCCAACTGCCAGATATCCGAGCTGCCGATCAGGCAGTTGTGCCGGCTCAATTCCGACAGGCTGTGAGGGCGGCCATAGCGTTCCAGATAGGACGGCGATGCACATAGGTACATGCGGCGTGGTGCCAGGCGAGTGGCGACCAGGCGTGAGTCCTGCAGGCGTCCCAGGCGAATGGCCAGGTCGAGCCCCTCGTGCACCAGGTCCAGGGGACGGTTGCTCAGTTCTATGTCCACCCGCAACTGCGGATAAAGGCTCATGAAACGCGTGACCAGCGGCACGATAAAACGCTCGCCATAGGCCACTGCGCAAGTCATGCGCAGCATGCCCTTGGGCTCGCTGGTCAGGTCCCCCACGGCGCGCAACGCTTCCTCGCGCCCGTCCTGCAAGCGTTGGCAATGCTGGAGAAAGGTCTGCCCGGCCTCGGTCAGGGTGACGCGGCGGGTACTGCGATACAGCAGGCGGGTCTGCAAGCGCTCTTCCAGGCGCACCACCTGGCGGCTGATATGAGATGAGGACACCCCCAGGCGTTCGGCAGCGGCAGTGAACTGGCTGCATTCGGCGACTGCGACAAATTCGTCGATGCCTTCCCAACGGTTTTCGCTCATTGATTATCCCTGCATGGCAATAATGTTTTGCTTTTGCCTGGATTATTCATCGCCTTGCGCTGTTTTACACTCACTGCCTCGTTTTTATTCGCTGGAGAGTCAGGATGATCAAGTCACGTGCTGCCGTAGCCTTCGAGGCCAAGAAGCCCCTGGAAATCGTCGAAGTGGATGTTGCCATGCCCAAGGCCGGCGAAGTGCTGTTGCGGGTTGTCGCTTCCGGCGTCTGCCACACCGACGCCTATACCCTGTCCGGCGCCGACCCGGAAGGTATCTTTCCGGCGATCCTCGGCCATGAGGGTGGTGCAGTGGTGGAAGCGGTGGGCGAGGGCGTGACCTCGGTGGCCGTGGGCGATCATGTGATCCCGCTCTACACCCCGGAATGTGGCAAGTGCAAATTCTGTCTGTCGGGCAAGACCAACCTCTGTCAGGCCATTCGCGCTACCCAGGGCAAAGGCTTGATGCCTGACGGCACCACGCGCTTTTCCTACAAGGGTCAGCCCATTTTCCACTACATGGGTACCTCGACATTCTCCGAGTACACGGTGCTGCCGGAAATCTCCGTGGCCAAGATTCCCAAGGACGCGCCTCTGGAGAAGGTCTGCCTGCTGGGTTGCGGCGTGACCACAGGCATTGGCGCGGTGATCAACACCGCCAAGGTCAAGGCCGGTGACACCGTGGCCATCTTCGGCCTGGGCGGCATTGGCCTGTCGGCGGTAATCGGCGCGGTCAAGGCCAAGGCCGGGCGCATCATCGCCATCGATATCAACCCGGCCAAGTTCGAGATCGCCAAGCAACTGGGCGCCACCGACTGCGTCAACCCCAAGGACTTCGATCGTCCGATCCAGGAGGTCATTGTCGACATGACCGACGGCGGTGTGGATTTCTCCTTCGAATGCATCGGCAACGTACAGTTGATGCGCGCCGCACTGGAATGCTGCCACAAGGGCTGGGGCGAATCGGTGATCATCGGTGTGGCTGGTGCCGGTCAGGAAATATCGACCCGTCCCTTCCAACTGGTGACTGGCCGCGTTTGGCGCGGTTCGGCATTCGGTGGCGTGCGTGGTCGCAGCGAGCTGCCAAGCTACGTGGAAATGTCCCAGACCGGCGAAATCCCGCTGGATACCTTCATTACTCACACCATGGGCCTGGAAGATATCAACAAGGCTTTCGACCTGATGCACGAAGGCAAGAGCATTCGTTCGGTCATTCATTTCTAAGAGCAGCGGCAAGCGGCAAGCCACAAGCACCAAGAGGGGCTTCCCACTTGCTGCTCGTAGCTTGCGGCTTGTGGCTGGAGGTCTGCCATGAGTCTGGAAAACCTTTCCTGCCAGAAGAGCTTCGGCGGCTGGCACAAACGCTACAAGCATCATTCTCAGGTGTTGGGCTGTGACATGGTGTTCGCCGTGTACTTGCCGCCCCAGGCGGAGCTGGGGGGCAAGTTGCCGGTGCTTTACTGGTTGTCCGGCCTGACCTGCACCGACGAGAACTTCATGCAAAAGGCCGGCGCCCAGCGCCTGGCGGCGGAACTGGGCCTGATCATCGTCGCTCCGGATACCAGCCCTCGCGGCGCTGGGGTGCCCGGTGACCCGGAGGGCGCCTGGGACTTTGGCCTGGGGGCCGGGTTCTATCTGAACGCGACACAGGAGCCCTGGGCCCAGCATTATCGGATGCATGACTATGTGGTGAACGAGCTGCCGGAGTTGGTGGAGGCGCACTTTCCCGCGTCGCAGAAACGTGGGATCAGCGGCCACTCCATGGGTGGTCACGGGGCGTTGGTCTGTGCGTTGCGTAATCCCGGTCGCTATCAGTCGGTTTCGGCGTTCGCTCCTATCAGTAATCCAATGGATTGTCCTTGGGGGCAGAAAGCGTTTTCCCGGTATCTGGGGGAAGAGCGCTCACGCTGGCGCGAGTGGGATGCCAGCGTATTGATCGCCGAGGCCACGGAGAAGCTGCCGTTGCTAGTGGATCAGGGGGATCGCGACGATTTCCTTGCCGGCCAGCTCAAGCCTGAAGTTCTGCAGCAAGCGGCAAAGAATGCCGGGCATGAGCTGACGCTGCGCATGCAGCCCGGTTATGACCACAGCTACTTCTTTATCGCCAGCTTTATAGACGATCACTTGCAGCACCATGCACGTGCTCTTAACGCCTAATACCCGCCAAAGCAGGTAGAATCACGCCCTGACTTTTTCGGGGCGTTTTTTTATGCGTATTGGCCACGGCTACGATGTGCACCGTTTCGCTGAGGGCGACTTCATTACTTTGGGTGGTGTGCGTATCGCCCATCATTGCGGCTTGCTCGCCCACTCCGACGGTGATGTGTTGTTGCACGCACTCAGTGATGCCCTGCTGGGCGCCGCGGCGCTGGGGGATATCGGCAAGCATTTTCCGGACACCGATCCGCAGTTCAAAGGTGCCGACAGCCGCGTCCTGCTGCGTCATGTTGTCGCGCTGATCCATGCCAAAGGCTGGAAGGTCGGCAACGTCGACAACACCATCGTCGCCCAGGCCCCAAAAATGGCGCCTCATATTGAAACCATGCGGGCCTTGATTGCCGAGGACCTGCAAGTCGAACTGGATCAAGTGAACGTGAAGGCCACCACCACCGAAAAACTCGGTTTCGTCGGTCGCGAGGAAGGTATCGCGGTGCACTCCGTGGCCTTGTTGCTGCGCCCATGAATGAACTGCAACTGTTGGGCCCGCGGGCCTATGGTGATGCCCTGGGCAGCGCGGTGCTCAAGGCTACTGCCGAAGATTTCCAGGTCGATGAAGTGCTCGATATCCCGCTGAGCGGTGAAGGCGAGCACCTGTGGCTGTGGGTGGAAAAGCGTGGCTTGAACACCGAAGAGGCCGCGCGGCGGATTGCCAAGGCCGCCGGAGTGTCGTTGCGCACCGTGAGCTACGCCGGGCTCAAGGATCGCCAGGCGCTGACTCGCCAATGGTTCAGTGTGCAACTGCCGGGCAAGGCTGATCCGGATCTTGGCGCGGCGGAAAACCACACCCTGAAAATCCTCAAGGCCACCCGCCACAAGCGCAAGCTACAGCGTGGAGCCCATGCGGCCAACGGTTTTACCCTGCGTCTCACAGAGCTTACGGCGGACCATTCGGCCATTGATGAGCGTTTGCAGCAGATTGCCCAGTTTGGGATTCCCAACTATTTCGGCGCCCAGCGTTTTGGCCACGACGGCGGCAATCTAGTGGATGCCCGCGGCTGGGCCGCGCGCCAGGCACTGCCAGAGCAGCGCAATGTGCGTTCGCGGTTGTTGTCTACGGCCCGCAGCTACTTGTTCAACCAGGTGCTGGCAGCACGGGTGGCGGACGGCAGCTGGCAGCAGGCGCAGATAGGTGACCTGCTGGCGTTTACCGACAGTCGCAGCTTTTTCATGGCCGGGCCTGATGAATGCTCGGACCCACGCCTGGCGATTCTCGACCTGCACCCCACCGGGCCGCTGTGGGGGGAGGGTGTTTCTCCGGCGGGCGGTGTATCCCATGAGCTTGAGCAACAGATTGCCGATCGTGAGGCGGCACTGTGCGATTGGCTGATTAAAGCCGGCATGAGCCACGAACGACGCATCCTGCGGCTGCCCATTGGCGGTTTGACGTGGCATTATCCCGAGCCTGACATTCTGCAACTGGAATTCGTCCTGCCGGCCGGGTGTTTCGCCACCGCATTGGTGCGTGAACTCGTCGATCTGGTGCCGGTGGGGCAGACGGACAGCTCATGCGTATTCTGATTTCTAACGATGATGGGGTAACTGCACCCGGTATCGCCGCGCTGCATGCTGCGTTGGCGGATTACGCCGAGTGTGTGGTTATCGCACCGGATCAAGACAAAAGCGGCGCCAGCAGTTCGCTGACGCTCGACCGTCCGTTGCATCCGCATACCCTCGGCAATGGCTTCATCAGTATCAATGGCACACCGACCGACTGTGTTCACCTGGGGCTTAACGGCCTGTTGGAGCATGAGCCGGACATGGTGGTGTCGGGAATCAACCTGGGGGCCAACCTCGGTGATGACGTGCTGTATTCCGGAACGGTCGCCGCTGCGCTTGAAGGACGTTTCCTGCAGCGCCCGGCGATTGCCTTTTCGCTGGTGTCGAGGCAGGTAGAAAACCTCGCCACTGCTGCCCATTTCGCGCGCAAGCTGGTACAGGCTCAGGGCTTGCTGGATTTGCCACCACGGACGGTGTTGAACGTGAATATTCCCAATCTGCCGCTTGATCATATCCGTGGCATACAGCTGACCCGCCTGGGCCATCGCGCGCGCGCAGCGGCGCCCATGAAGGTCGTCGATCCCCGTGGCAAGTCGGGTTACTGGATTGCCGCCGCAGGGGACGCCGAAGATGGCGGTCCAGGTACTGACTTCCATGCTGTCATGCAAGGTTATGTGTCGATCACGCCGTTACAGCTCGATCGCACCTTCAATGAGGCGTTCAGGAGTCTGGATGGTTGGTTGGAGGGGCTGCGCTGATGGCTCGTGAGCAGGACGATTTGCTACGACGGGGAATAGGCATGACTTCCCAGCGAACCCGCGAGCGCCTGATCCAACGGCTTTACGATGAGGGCCTGTCCAATCCCCAGGTATTGGAAGTCATTCGTCGTACACCACGGCATCTGTTCGTTGATGAGGCTCTGGCGCACCGTGCCTATGAAGACACTGCGCTGCCCATCGGCCATAACCAGACGATCTCCCAGCCTTATATGGTGGCTCGCATGAGCGAGTTGCTGTTGGCGGCAGGTCCGCTGGACAAAGTGCTGGAGATCGGTACCGGTTCCGGCTACCAGACGGCAGTACTGTCGCAGTTGGTTGAGCGGGTGTTTTCGGTGGAGCGGATCAAGGTCCTGCAGGATCGGGCCAAGGAGCGTCTGCAGGAATTGAACCTGCGTAATGTGGTGTTCCGCTGGGGCGATGGTTGGGAGGGCTGGCCAGCGTTGGCGCCTTACAACGGCATCATCGTCACCGCCGTGGCTACCGATATTCCTCAGGCACTGCTTGATCAACTGGCGCCTGGTGGGCGCCTGGTCATTCCAGTGGGAGCCGGAGAAGTACAGCAGTTGATGCTGATCATTCGTGAAGAACATGGCTTTGCCCGACATGTCCTGGGGGCGGTGCGGTTTGTGCCGTTGCTCAATGGGCCACTGGCCTGAGCATTTATCGCCGCGTGGGTGAATTCTGTTTGCCGGGTTGTGTCTTATTGCCGTATTGATCGGCAATGAGTGGGACGGCGATCAATGGCAACCTCTTGTGACTGTGTGTTGCGCTTTGCCAGCCGTAAAGCGCCTGCCTCCAGTTATACTTGCGTCATTTCATGCCTGAGCCAGGCAATTAATATCGTCAACCACCATAAAGGGAGCGGCGGGTGAGTCTCACAGTCATTGCGCAGCGTATGGGTATAACAAGCTTTCAGCGACTGATGATTGGCCTTGTCTTGAGTTCCTTGTTGGTCGGTTGCTCCAGCACCAAGTCCAGCAGTGTGGGTGTGGTTGAACGCAGTAATAATGCGGCGCCTCAGCGTCCAACTGTGACCACGGGACAGTATGTAGTACGTCGCGGGGATACGCTGTTCTCCATCGCGTTTCGCTACGGCTGGGATTACAAGGCGTTGGCTGCTCGTAACAATATTGCCGAGCCCTATACCATCCATCCTGGGCAAACCATTCGTTTTGATGGTCGCACGGGTGTTGCGCCGACAACTGTGGTTACCAGCACCCAGTCTGGTGCATCGTCCTCCAGCAAGACCACGGTTATTCGTCGTCCGGCGGGGGCAACGACAGCCACCGCAACGGGCACTTCTACAGCTACTGCAAGCAAGCCGGCGCCCGCTCCGGCTACGCCTGCAGGCCCCGCTCCGACGGGCTGGGGCTGGCCTTCCAACGGTGTTCTGATTGGAAAATTCTCTTCAAACGGTAGTTTGAATAAAGGCATTGATATCGCCGGGGATTTGGGACAGCCTGTTTTAGCTGCGTCTGATGGGACGGTGGTTTACGCCGGGAGTGGCTTAAGGGGCTACGGCGAATTAGTCATCATCAAACACAACGAAACCTACGTCAGTGCTTACGGCCACAACCGCAAGCTATTGGTTCGGGAGGGACAGCAGGTCAAAGTCGGACAGACAATTGCCGAGATGGGATCAACTGGTACAGACCGGGTGAAACTGCACTTTGAGATTCGCCGACAAGGTAAACCTGTAGATCCGCTGCAATTCCTGCCACGTCGTTGATCCGTTACCAGCCTGTTCCGCTCACGTAGAGGGAACAGGCTCCAGCGTTGCCAAGGATTAAGGCGACGCTTGAGCCTGAGGTCGAACTCACCAAAGGACTATAACAATGGCTCTCAGTAAAGAAGTGCCGGAGTTTGACATCGACGATGAAGTTCTCCTTATGGAGAGCAGCATCGATATGGATTCGATGTCGAATAATGAGGGGGCAACTCCACCTTCCGTTCGCGCCAAATCCAAAAGCTCCGCTTCAGTTAAGCAACACAAGTACATTGATTACACGCGTGCCCTCGATGCAACGCAGTTGTACCTCAATGAAATCGGCTTTTCTCCATTGCTCTCTCCTGAAGAGGAAGTGCACTTTGCGCGTTTGTCGCAGAGTGGCGACCCCGCCGGGCGCAAGCGCATGATTGAAAGTAACTTGCGACTGGTGGTGAAAATTGCCCGGCGCTATGTCAATCGTGGATTGTCGCTGCTGGACCTGATCGAAGAGGGTAACCTCGGCCTGATCCGGGCAGTGGAGAAGTTCGACCCGGAACGCGGCTTCCGCTTTTCGACCTACGCCACCTGGTGGATTCGCCAGACCATCGAACGGGCGATCATGAATCAAACCCGGACCATTCGGTTGCCGATTCATGTGGTCAAAGAGCTTAACGTCTACTTGCGCGCCGCCCGTGAGTTGACGCAAAAACTCGATCATGAACCCTCTCCCGAAGAAATCGCCAACCTGCTGGAGAAGCCGGTGGCTGAAGTCAAACGCATGCTCGGTCTGAATGAGCGGGTTTCTTCGGTTGATGTCTCGCTGGGACCGGATTCGGATAAAACCCTGCTGGATACCTTGACTGACGATCGTCCAACGGATCCTTGTGAACTGTTGCAGGACGATGATCTGTCGCAAAGCATCGATCAATGGCTGTCCGAATTGACTGAAAAGCAGCGTGAAGTGGTGGTTCGCCGCTTTGGCCTGCGAGGTCATGAGAGCAGCACTCTTGAAGATGTTGGCCTGGAGATTGGCCTGACCCGTGAGCGGGTTCGACAAATCCAGGTTGAAGGCCTCAAACGCCTGCGAGAGATCCTTGAAAAGAATGGGTTGTCCAGTGAGTCTCTATTTCAGTAGCTTCTGGAACTGACTCGCAAGAGCCCCGATCTATTCGGGGCTTTTTATTGCTTGATTATTTTGATTCTGAGCTTTGGGATTCTGGTCAGGGTTGGGATTACTCTTCACTGGCGTGTAAGCAATAGATTACGTTTTCGTAAGTGTTCGGTTCTCGATTGCTTCAGACTTGCCTGAAATGTTTTAAGTGATTTTTTATGTTGTTGATTTATAAGTATTTTTTAAGTCTTTCTGTTTGTGTTCGACAAGTTTTCCGGGGAATAGTGCGATTGCTCTTACCAGGGAATTCTCTAATATCAGCCCTGTGTCGACGGATAGACACAGCCATCAAGGATGATGGTCAGGACATCGCAGGAAGCGATTCATCAGGACGATGAAAAGGAACACAGGGACTAGGGAAAAATGTGGGCGGGTCATACCGCCCCTTTTTTTTGCCTGTCGAAAAGTCCGGAGGACAAGAGCCCTATTCCCAGAAATGCAAAAAGGCCCGCAAGGGGCCTTTTCAGGAACGCGGGGGCAATCAGCGTTCGAGGTCTTTGATCTTGCCTTTGACGCCATCCCACTCTGCGGCATCCGGCAACGATTCTTTCTTTTCAGTGATATTCGGCCAGATCTCTGCCAGCTCGACGTTCAGCTGAATGAACTCCTGCATCTCCTCCGGGACTTCATCCTCGGAGAAAATGGCTACAGCCGGGCATTCAGGCTCGCACAGCGCGCAGTCAATGCACTCATCCGGGTGAATCACCAGGAAGTTCGGCCCTTCGTAAAAGCAGTCCACCGGACAGACTTCTACGCAGTCGGTGTACTTGCACTTGATGCAGTTGTCGGTGACGACGAAGGTCATTTCTAATTCTCTCCTCAGGCGGCGGCAGCGGAGCCCCTACATGACGGGGTCGCCAGGTTTGGGAGCGATAGTCTGCGAACCAGGCTAATAGTCCGCAGCATCCCAAACCGCGCGAGATTCTAACAGCTTGAAGGCGTTCGCGTTAGATGCGTGTCTTCAATGTATAGAGCATTTCCAGTGCCCGGCGTGGCGTCAGGTCATCCAGATCCAGTTTGGCCAGTTCCTCGAGGACTGGGTGCGGCAGGCTGGCAAACAGGTCGCTTTGCTGCGGAACCGAGGCTTTGCCTGGCGCGGGGCGTGGCGTTTCATGGGGCAGGCTGGTGGTCTCCAGGCGGCTCAAATGTTCACGGGCTCGCCCGATGACGGCGCTGGGAACCCCCGCCAGCTGGGCTACCGCCAGGCCATAGCTCTGGCTGGCAGGGCCGGGCAATACATGGTGCAGGAAGACGATGCGCTCGTTGTGCTCAGTGGCATTGAGGTGCACGTTGGCCACCAGCGGCTCGCTTTCCGGCAGTACGGTCAGTTCAAAATAGTGGGTGGCGAACAGGGTGTAGGCCCGCAGATGGGCGAGACGTTCTGCCGCAGCCCAGGCCAGGGAAAGTCCGTCGAAAGTACTGGTGCCGCGGCCCACTTCGTCCATCAGCACCAGGCTGCGTTCAGTGGCGTTGTGCAGGATGTTCGCGGTTTCACTCATTTCCACCATGAAGGTCGAGCGACCGCCGGCCAGGTCGTCGCTAGAGCCGATCCGAGTAAAGATCCGATCCACCAGGGACAGCTCGCAGCTCGCCGCCGGGACAAAACTGCCGATATGGGCCAGCAGTACGATCAGCGCAGTCTGGCGCATGTAGGTGGATTTACCGCCCATGTTAGGACCGGTGATCACCAGCATCCGGGTGTTGTCGTCCAGATTCAGGTCGTTGGCCACAAAAGGTGTGGTCAATACTTGCTCCACCACCGGGTGACGGCCCTGGGTGATGCGCATGCAAGGCTCGCTGACAAAACGCGGGCAATTGAGGTCCAGGTTCAGCGCGCGTTCGGCCAGATTGCTCAGCACGTCCAGTTCCGCCAGGGCACCGGCGGTATCCTGCAGCGGCGGCAGATGGCTGATCAGGGTTTCCAGCAGCGCATCGTAGAGCATCTTTTCCCGGGCCAGGGCGCGGCTCTTGGCCGACAGCGCCTTGTCTTCAAACTCCTTGAGTTCCGGAGTGATGAAGCGCTCGGCGCCCTTCAGGGTCTGGCGACGAATGTAATCCGCCGGTGCCTGCTCGGCCTGTTTGCTCGGCAGCTCGATGAAGTAGCCATGAATGCGGTTATAGCCGACTTTGAGGTTGGCCAGGCCGGTACGGGCTTTTTCCCGGGCTTCCAGATCGATCAGGAATTGCCCGGCGTTCTCGCTCAACGATTGCAGTTCGTCGAGCTCGGCGTCGTAGCCGGTCTTGAGCACGCCGCCGTCGCGGATCACCGCCGGCGGGTTGTCTATGATCGCTTTGGCCAGCAACGCGGCCAGTTCCGGGTAGGTGCTGGTGGTGACTGCCAATTGCTTGAGGTGCTCTGCCTCCAGTTCGGTCATCGCCTCTTGCAGCTCTGGCAAGGCTGCCAGGGCATCACGCAGGCGGGCCAGGTCCCGCGGGCGGGCGTTACGCAAGCCGATTCGCGCGAGAATCCGCTCGATATCGCCGATTTCCTTCAACTGCGGCTGCAGCCGTTCGAAACGGTAGCCGTCCAGCAGGCAGGTGATCGAGGACTGACGCGCCTGCAAGACCTTGAGATCCCGCAGCGGGCGGTTCAGCCAGCGGGTCAGCAGGCGGCTGCCCATGGCGGTCTGGCAGCGATCGACTACCGATTGCAGGGTGTTGTCGCGTCCACCGGCCAGGTTGGTGTCCAGCTCCAGGTTGCGGCGACTGGCACCGTCCAGCACCACCGTGTCGTCCAGGCGTTCGTGCCGCAGGCTGCGCAAGTGGGGCAGGGCGGTGCGCTGGGTTTCCTTGGCGTAGCTCAGCAGGCATCCGGCGGCGCCGATGGCCAGGGTCAGGGTCTCGCAACCAAAGCCCTTGAGGTCTTGGGTGGAGAATTGCTGGCAGAGGCTCTTGTGGGCCGAGTCGCGCTCGAAGTCCCAGGGGGCGCGACGTCGAACACCCCGGCGCTTTTCCGCCGGCAGGCCTTGTGGCCAGTCATCAGGGATCAGCAGCTCCACTGGATTGATGCGTTCCAGCTCCGCCAGCAAGTTCTCCCAACCCTTGATTTCCAGGACACTGAAATTGCCGCTGGTGATGTCCAGCACCGCCAGGCCGAACAAGCGCTCATCACCCAGTACGGCCGCGATCAGGTTGTCGCGGCGCTCATCCAGCAGGGCTTCGTCGCTGACGGTGCCCGGGGTAATGATGCGCACCACCTGACGTTCCACGGGGCCTTTGCTGGTGGCCGGATCACCCACTTGCTCGCAGATGACCACCGACTCGCCGAGCTTCACCAGCTTGGCCAGGTAACCTTCGGCGGCGTGGTAGGGAATGCCACACATGGGAATCGCCTGTCCCGCCGACTGTCCGCGTGCCGTCAGGGTGATGTCCAGCAGCTTGGCGGCCTTCTTCGCGTCTTCATAGAAGATCTCGTAGAAGTCGCCCATGCGGTAGAACATCAGTTGATCAGGGTGCTGGTTCTTGAGGCGCCAGTACTGCTGCATCATTGGGGTGTGGCTTGAAAGATCGGTCATACGCGGGGTTCGGCTCTATATGTCTATTTGACAGAGGTCAAACGTCTAATACTACAGATAATTTTGCTGGGAGGCGCCTCCATCCCAGTGCTTGGGGTTCTCGCGTTGTCATTAGGTGGCTCAGGGATTTCCTATAGCGTTTTTGATAAGCTCTCGGCTTGAAGTCAAAATGCCATTATGTGTGAGGTCTGTATGCTGGAAGAAGAACAGTCGGTAAGTAAAAAAGGAATTGGAACTGGTTTTCTAACATTCGCGGTTGCGCGCGATGTATCGATCATTGCTTTTGTGTTGGTTGTCGCAATTCGGTTCTCAACAGCAGATTTCAATATTGAACTAAAGGATTTCAGTTTTACTGATCTCCTTAGCCTTTTTTTAGCAGTTTCCTCAGTGGCACTGTCGGCCGCTTTCTACTTTAAGGCGGATGAGTCCGCTCGTAGTTTCTATACTCATACATATAAGTTTACGAAGGACGTCTCGGAAATGCTCGGTCGGATTGATTCGGGCTTTGGTGAGAAACTTAGAAATATTGATCAGGGCTATATAGGGCTTAGTGAGAAGTTTGATCGTTTTACTGTCGATCCTGCTCTTTCTTCTTCAGTTGTAGCTGCCGCAAAGGCGAAGCAATTTGAAATCCAGGAGCAAGAGGCGGAGCGTTATGACATAATTTTAGATCTTGTAAATCGAGCAAAAATAATTGGGGATGAGAAGCAAGAGCTATTGCAGAAGTATGGTCAGTTGACCAAAGAGTTAGAGCAGTCAAGATTGGAACTGGCCGCTCAGGAGCAGACTAGTATTTCTGCACGCTTTGGTATCGCTCCGGGTTTTGTGGATTTTATGATTCCTATTGTCGCTAGACATTACAATGGGATGCCATACATGACTCCCGATCAGGTTGTTTTAGATGCGTTTACCGGTTTGATGCTGGATCCGGCATTTACTGAAGCTACTAGAAGTTATATGGAGTCAAAAGGGCTAATGGCTGGGGTTCACCTTACTGACAAAGGGGTCTCATTTGTTAGGGCTATTATTGGGAAGCAGTTGGGTATTTAATATTTGGCATCATAGGTGGGTCTGCTATTTCAATCTTACGCAGCCGTAAATAGCGCGCAGTCATTTTGGCATCAGTATGACCGCCTAGTCTCTGTGCGTTATTACCTTGATCATCGGTGTCAGTAAGGGATTTGGCGCGTAGGTCGTGAATGGTCGCATCGATTACTTCGGCACGCTTGCAGGCGAGGGCGAAAGCGTCTTTCACCGAGCTATAGTGCACAGGTTTACCACCCCGCGGGGAACAAAACAAAGTTAGGCCACGGATCTTCCGTGGCAGGGCCTTGATCCTACTGATCAGGTCTTCCAGATCTGGAGTCATGCGGACGACAAGGCGGGCGCCGGTCTTCTCTTGAGTGAAGGCAATCCCCTCGGCCGTAATGTCCGCGAGTCGTATCGACAGAACATCGCCAATGCGCTGCCCGGTCAAGTAACACATCTCATAAATCACCCTCATGTTATCGCTCGACTTACCGCAGATCGCGGCAAACTCCGCATGGGTGATGTACCTATCGCGCTGCTTTTCGGGGTGTCGGCGGATGCCGGTGCAAGGATTGAAGTCAACAATCTGCTGTTCCAGGGCGTAGCTGAATACGCCTCTCAGAACAGATATCACGCGGTTGGACATATTCGGAGTGTCCGCCATGTGCATCTTGAGCTTCGCGACGTGTCTAGGCAGTACGTCGCGAGGTTCGAACTCCACAAAGGCTTCTTTCAGCCGTACGGCTGCGGCCTGGTATTGAACAATGGTGTTTGGCTTGAGCTTCTTCGACATCTGTTCTAAAGCGTCATCGATCAGCTTGCCCATACCGCCTTGGCTGCCGCTATCGATGATCTTCGCATATTCGGCCATGGACGCCTGGAAGTCACTTCCCAGGCGTTTCCATTTGCCTTTGCGCACCAGGTAGTAAGCCCCATGCTTTTCGTACATGCATGCGGGCAGGTGCCGATCTTTCTTGCGAGGACGCATTTGTTCTCACCTCACCCCAGCCGAAGCTCCGGCTCCTTCCTTGATTGAACCCCACCCATCCTGCCGATCACAACCTGCCGCAGGACTTTCGGGTGACCATCTCCACCAACTGCAAAACCGTATTTGTGGGCGGTCAGCCATCTGATCTGGGCGCCGTAGCGCTTGTAGCCCGTCAGTTCGGCCACTTCTTCAGGTGTCAGAAACATATGGGCCCCCAACGTCTGAAGATGTTGCCGCATCAAGAGCGCGAGCATGATCGCTATGTCGTTCTGCCTGGGCTGCCTTGATTGCAGCTACGAAGACGAACAGCGGGATACCTGCAGCATCTTCACCACACACATTCTTCGCTGCGATAGCCATAAGGCATAGCACGGCAGCCGAAGGCGGCAATGCATCATCGCGCTTGCTCATGCGGCCTCCTTGAGTTGTTCGGTTTGGCGCCAAGGATCATTTGCACGGGCAAGGGCTGCCATTGGCGGCGGGCTGACGCTGTTGCCGCACATGTGAACTTGTTGGGTCTTGGTGAACGGCTTGCCGTCGGCGCCGTGGCTGATGATGTAGTCGTCGGGGAAGCCCTGAGCCTTGTACAGCTCTAAGGGCTGTAGCATTCGCAGGCAGATATCGACGATCACATAGGGGGTGCCCTTGATGGTGACAGTGACTAGGCCCAGACGATCCTTGGTAGTAATTGTGGGGGCTGGCTCATTGGCGCCTCTCACGTTCTCGGCGCCGTAGTAGCTGATCAGGAATGCCGCGACCCGCAGGGCCCCGGCTTCAACTTCAGGCGAGAGCTGCAGCTCGACCAGCGAGCTCTTGCCGCCACCGCCGGCAGTGATGGTTGGTGCCGGTTCGCTCATGCCCTGTCCTACGCTGGCGCCGAACTGGCGCTCCATGAAGGCGGTGACCAGCCCGTGGTGAGTGCCCCCGGCGCTGATTGTGTGCAGAGGATCACCAGCATCCCGCGCATCGCAGTTACCGCGCAGGTGTACCAGGTTCGCCGTCACCAGTTGCTGCTGGCTGCCGGTGTTGGTCACTGTGGTCATCGGGTCCTCAATGCTCTTGGCGGCCGTGGTGTTGAAGCCACCATTCATCTGTGCCATGAGCGCAGTCACCACTGATCGGTGGTTCTGAGTCATCAGGGTGCCGGCAGGCTGGTCAACTGGCGCCGGTTTGCCGGAGTACTCAGGGCCGCCAGTACCTACCAGCACAGCGCCGGCTATGGCGTGTTTGATGCCACCGGCAACAACGGTGCCCAGCGGCTGGTCAAGGCCAGGCACTCTGGGTTTCTGGCCGGCACGCTCGCCGTATCCGGTTTGGATTAGGGTTGGGCTGATCAGTGTCAGCTCACCGCGATTCGCGCAGGTCACAGTCGGAAGCGGGGCTGTTGGATCGTTGATGCGGTCGCTACCCTGGTGCGTTGCTGGTGCGATGATCGGGCTGGCGATGGCGAACGATCCGCCGCGAGGCCAGGACGTCACAGTACGCAGCGGCTCACGGGCTGACTGCACGCTGTCGCCGGACCAGTTCGCGATAGGCACGATGAACGGGTCGGCAGCATCAATGACGAATTTCTTCATGCCCTTGGCGATCCGGCGCAGGGTTGCAGGGGCCAGCGGCTTGGGCCGGTCGAAGATACTTTTGCTCGGGATGGTCCAGTCGATGCACTCGGCTGCGGTCCGCCACTTCTTTTGCCCCTTTGTGGGGCTCTTCGCGTGGGTTGGCTCTGGCCAAACGATGGGCTGGCCGTCGCAGCGGGCGATCATGAACAGGCGTTCTCGGCTGGTCGGCGCGCCGAAGTCGCACGCCTTGATCACACGCCACTCAACGGCATAGCCCAGGCGCTGCAGCTCGGCGACGAACACGGCCCAGGTTCGCCCGCGCCGGGCTGGATCTGGCACCAGGAACTGCTGGTGGACCGGCACAACCTCACCAGGGGCAGCCACACTGCCACCGAGTTTCACTACCCGGCCTGTAGCCTTGTCGCGCTTTGCAACGAGGGGGCCCCACTGCAGGATCTGCTTCACGTTTTCCAGGCTGATCACCCTGGGCTTCTTCTTACCGGCCCACTTGAGGCCGACCCACGACAGATTGCGGATCTCGCGCTTGCGCGGTTGTCCGCCAGCGGCCTGGCTGTGGTGTGTGCAGTCGGGGCTCATGTGGAACCAGCCAACGCGGCGGCCCTGGCATTCTTCGTCGGGGTCGCCGTCGAACACGTCGGTGGTGTAGTGCCGGGCGTGCGGGTGGTTGGCGGTGTGCATGCTGATCGCTGCGCGGCTATGGTTCTTGGCCACGTCGACCTTGCGGCCCAGGCCCATTTCGAGCCCGGTGCCTGCGCCGCCGCCACCGCAGAAGAAGTCGACAACGATTTCATCATCCTGGGCGTTGAGGTTCAGGGAATACTGGGTCTTGAAGTCGAAGGGGGGCGTTTTCAGGGACGTCATGCCGCGTCCTCCTGGCCCGTCTCGCGGGCCTCGCGCTGCTGGTGCCGCTCGTAGGCTTCCCGAAGTGCTTCGCGTACATGCGGATAGCCCTCGGTGTCTGCCTCATGCGGGAAGGTGATTGTGCTGTTCTCAGGCTCACCCCAGAGGTTGCCGTGAGTGTTGAGCCATTCGATGAGCTGGGTGTCCAGCGATTCGCCGTTGTGCGCGGTAGCCGCGGTGACGGTCTGGAAGACTCTATAGGCCAGGGCGCGGGCTTGGGCGGCCAGGGCATCTGCTTTGGCCTGGACGGGGGCAGTCCCTGGGATTGCCTTGTACGTCGAGGCGGCAAGGCCGAGGGCCTGGGCGATGCTGATCAGGGTCTGGTGGTCTTCCAGGGTGAAGGGTTGCGCCTTGAGCTGGCGCTGGCGGGTGTTGTGGTCGGCGAGCTGCTTCTTCAGTCCCTCGCAGCTCTCGACAGCTCGGGCCAGATCGTTGTTCAGTGCATAGATCCGGTCGCGGTCGTCTGCTGTGGCGCGTGCCAAGGCGCGCAGAAACGCCCGGCGGATGAAGTAAGCCATTAACGCCAGCCCAGTCAGTTGGCCCGTGGCGATGATGATCAGGTGTTGAGTTTGCATGTGCTGTGATCCTCGTTAGAGCCCGCCGCCGGACGGATAAGTGGTGAGAGGACGGCGGCGGGGTGTTGCAAGCTGAGTTAGCGGGTGGCTTCGTACAGCGGTACTTCGTTGATCGCGGCCTTGATCTTGGCGCGGACGGCGTTGTATGCCTCTTCAAGCACCTTTTCAGGGCGGATCAGTTCGAACCACATCACAAGGCGACCCTCGGCGATGCGATAGCGGAAGCGTGCCGGGATGCAGAAGCCATCGCCGCCGAGGAAGGGCTTCACGCCGATGAAGAACTGTTCAGGGATGTTGAGTTGCCCGGACTCGCCTGCGCGTCCGTCGATTTCCTCGTTGTAGGTCAGCTGGACCTGGCCGTTATCGAGGCGGGTGCCTTGGCGGAAGCTGATGTTTTTCTTCGCTTCCAGGGTGCGGCTGATTTCCAGCATGTCCGCCGCGCTGGGGGCTGCTGGGAGGTCCTGGGGCTGGGTGATGTCCTTCACGTTGTCTTCGATGAACTCGGCGAACGATGCCTGATCCATCTTCTTACGGTCTGCTGCCTTCCAGCGGCCCCACTCAACGGTGATAGGGCAGCAGTAGCTGACCGTGTGCTCGGTCCAGGCCGGGCTGTCGGGTTGGTGATAATCGAGGACGGCAGTGAACGTCCGGCCTTCAGGCCCGTTGCAGAAAACCGAGGTAGCTGAGGTGGCGAAGCGGTTCACGTAGTCGATGAAGCTGTCGGCATCGAGCATGGTTACTTTCTGGCGGATACGGCTGGGGGAGGGCAGCAGCTTCTCCAGGTCCATCACCGTGACACCATCGGGCACCAGGGCAATCGGGGCGTGCAAGCCCGGATGGTCGAGGGGTTTGCCCAGGGCCTGAGACAGGCTGACGAGGTGTTGAATGGCTTCTTGCATTGGATGTGCTCCAGTCTTTGTGGTGAGAGGCGGTTACTGCGAAACGTTGCGCAGGGTGGCTGTGCTGTCCTCGTCGAGGACGGGCCGCAGTGGTAGATCCTGCTGGCGAGGGTCGCGCCGGGTGAGGTTTCCTTCCGGTGTCAGGAAGAACAGCGACGTGCCCCGGGAAAGGGTCGGTTCTTTCACCTTCACGTCGGCCTTAATGTTCATCTGGCCGCGCCCGTCGGGCTTGTAGGTCAGTTCAATGACCAGCTTCCCGCCTTTGCCGGAAAGGCGGATGGCATCGATCAGCCCAAACTGGGCCTCGCTCAGTTCATCGAGCAGGCCGCCGGCCTCGATGTCGCGAAGGGTGTCGATAAAGGGTCGTGCTTTGCTCATGTGCTGTGTCTCACTTGATAGCCGCCCCTGGACGGCAGGGGCCACCGTTGAATCAAGCCGCTTCTTTCTTGGCCTGGGCGTCGAGAAAGGCCGCCAGGTCGTGCAGGTAAACCACTGGCTTGGTGCGGACAGAGCCATGCAGATGCTTGACCACCAGTTTTACCCGGCCTTTCTTGATCTCGCTGAGTAGGTAGCGGTCAGTGCGGATGTGCGGGAAGTACTGTTCACGTACGGCCGCCAAGGTGGGGCAGGGCGTGGCGAACTGGCGCCGCAGTTGGTCTAGGGTGTCGCTCATTTGCTTGCCTCCCCGGCCCCCACGTCGGCGGGCTGCAGCTTGAGGCGTATCAGCTCCGCCAGCCCCTCTTTGCTGGCTCCTCGGGCAGCTGCGCAGATCAGGCCGCGCTCATCCGCCACGACAGCGCCGAAGGGCGTCTCGGGGACATTGGTCGGGGTGACGTAGGCAATCTGGCCGGGTTGAATCACGCTGCTGACGCACCGATAAACCTCCGCCAGCTCGACCGCGCAGGCGGGCATGCTCGCCAGGGCCAGCGTGGCCTCGTTGGCGGTGCCGATCAGGGTGGCTTTGCTCACGGTGCCCGGGCTGGTCAAGTAGAGCGGGATCAGAGCCAGGGCGCCGAGGGCTTGGGTGTAGGCGTTGAAGTAGTTGGTCTTCATGCTGCGGCTTCCTTGTTCGCGATGGTGATGTCCAGTTTCTTGGCCAGGTACTGCACACCGCTTTCGGTGACCATCACCACGGCGTAGTGCTTGTACTGGCCGGACTTGCCTATCTGCACAGAGCGCGGGTCGGAGTACAGGTGGCCCTGGTCGCGGTGGTGGCTGGCCAGGGTCCCGTCCTTTGCCAGCACCCGCAGTTCCCGAAGCTTTGAACGGAAGGCGCGGGGCTTGAGCCCTAGCAGCGCCGCTGTTTCGTCAAGGGTGCGGTTCATGGCCATGTCCTCAGGCTGCGTTCTGGGCCAGGGTGCGACGCCGGACTGCTGCAATGCAGTCGTCAAGCTGGAGTACCAAGTGCGCTCGACCCTTGGTGTTACGAACGGTCAGGTCGTGCTGATGGCGATGAACGCCGGCCTCGCTGGAATGCGGGTTCACTGCTGGCGCGTCGGGGCGCTCGATGTGGATGATGGTGCCGCCGCGCTGGCGGATGAACTCGGCCTCATTCTCGAAGCGCACGTCACTGACGACGAAACCGACCACGCTCGACAGCGAGTTCTGTAGGTAGTTGAGGTTCTGCTCAGCGATCTTTACCCAGACGTCCGGGTGCACCAGCTGGCGGGCCCACTCGGTGCCCATCGACTGCATCAGTTCACGCGGGGACCGGCCAAGCCAGTCCAGGGGCTGCTCTTTGTGCTCGCCTTCGAAGTCGTCCGGGTCGAGGTTGAAGATCTCCATGAGCCCGGAGCGCAGCGGGTCGGCGAAGGCGTAGTGCTCCAGCAGGTGGTTGCGCACCAGGTGGTCAGCGGCAGTGGATTTTCCCGAGCGAGCCGGGCCGGCAAGGCCAATCAGCAATGGTTTCATGCTGCGTCACCCCCGAACGGGCCCAGGTCTGCCGGTTTAGCAGTGGCGGTGCGGCGGGTGGTGGCGATCACCAGCAGGCCGGTCTGGCGCTGGATCTTGTCGACGGCTTCGGGGCTGGTGCAGGCTGCGGGGTGTAGGTACACCGGGCAGCGGGTAGGGCTGTGCTGTGTAGTGGTTTGCATGTCTCGTACTCGTGGTGAGAGGTGTACGAGACAAAATTAGTGTTAGTGGTTTATTAAGTCAATAGTGCTACTGCTATTTAGTGTTTTTTGCGCACAAAAAAAGCCCGCTAATAGCGGGCTTCGTTCTGTTGAGTGATCAGAGGTCTACAATTTTGCGGCGGGCACGTCCGTAAATCTTCCATTCTGGGCTGATCTTGATGACCCTCTCCGGCCAATTTGGATTGGTCGCGTAGAGGTACTGCTCGCCGCCTTCCTCGCTGATTTGTCGCAATGTCGCCGCTTTTTCATTGGGGCGTCTTGCGACCACAAAGTCGCCAGAGTTCCACGGCATGTCCGGGTCAATGACGACTTTATCGCCAGGCATGAAATCGGGTTCCATACTTTTTCCTTCAACGCGCAGGATGAATGCGCGTGGTCCAGCAGGGCCTCCTGCTTCGACCCACTCTTCAACATCGTCCTTTTTGAATCCTTCATCCGCCTCACAAAAGGCTACAGCTTTTACATATCCGATCACAGGCAACAGCCTCCCCGCCGGTCCCATCTCCGTGGTGTTCTGATGCAAGCCCCCAGAACTAGGGCTGCTTATCTTCGAACCGTTATTTGCCGTGACCATGGTTTCTGCTAGTCGAGGACTAACGCTCTCGGGTGCGAAACCTATGGCTCGGCTGAGGCTTAATAACGCGGGGAGGTTCAGGGCAATCTTGCCTGTCATGTATTGGCTGACGGCGCTTTGTCCGGCCCAGCCGCAAATGTCCGCAACCTTTTCTTGAGTCAGGGTGCGGTCTTCTGCTTTGCGGACATTGTAAGCGGCCTTGAGGCGGGCCGCTTCTTCGGCGATGTAGGGCGGTTTGGTCGTCATGATCGCGATGCTATAAGGGTTACTTATATCCAACAAACACTGATAGTGTTTTTATCTTGCTCAAATTTATGAGTTGGCCTAATATTTTGACCTGCGTCGGTTCTGAGGAATTGAGAATGACAGTTGAATATGGAGTTCCTTTGCGAGAGTTCGCAAAGGGGAAGAGTCAGGTGGAGGTTGCTGAGCTTCTTGGTGTAACCCAAGGAGCAATCTCCCAGATGATGCTGAGTGGTCGGGATGTCCGAGTAGTCAGCGGTTCTGACGGGAAGCCCGAGGGTTTCGAAATCCGTCGTATTGGCAGCCGTCGCAAATCACTGGCTGCCTAATAAAGGTGCCGGGCTGGGGCCTCTCACCACAAGATTCCCCCAGCCCGGCTACGACGATACACAGCACATGCACATCGGTCGTGGTTGTAGGATAGGGCGTGCCCGTTTCTATGACTAGACCGTAAAAGAGGTATTTACGGTTATGAGTCGCGTATCAAAGCCAACGGCCGTTGAGCCGGTTCTTCCCCTACGTAAGGCGCTCTACCGCGCCGGCCATTCCTACAAAGGCGGTGTCACCGCCCTGGCGTTGGATATGGTGATTGATTACGACACCCTTCAAAAGAAGCTGAAGCACGACTTCGAGCCGCGCTGGCTGGACCCTGACGAGCTTGAGGAGGTCATCCGGTTGACGGCCAGCCCGGTGTTGCTGGACGCGCTGATGCGGCCGGCGGGTATGGTTTGGTACAAGCCGGAGCCTGCAGCCCCGACCAAGCAAGCGCTTTTGGCTGTCAGCAAGTTGCTGCACGAAACGGGCTTGTTCGTCTCCAGCATGCATGAGGGGGCGGCCGACAATATCTGGGAGCCTCATGAGGTTGCGGAGCTGGAGAAGCACGGCCATGACGTGATTCGGGCAGTGCTCGGCATCATGGCAGGCGCCCGCCAGGCCATGGAGGGGCACGACCATGGCTGACGTGATCGATATTGCCAACGACCAGGCCGACTACTTCTTGCAGGTAGCGTTGGACCGCCGCCAGCGGCAAGCGACGACCGCCGCCAGCGCGGAATTCTGTGAAGACTGCGACGATCCGATCCCGTTACGTCGTCAACAGGCGGAACAAGGGTGTCAGACCTGCATCAGTTGCCAGGAGTTGCGGGAGCGTCGCAGGTGAGTGAACAGGCCAATGGAATGCCCACCGCCGAGTGGGCGCGGCGCTACATCGAAGACTTCGGTCTGTCCCTGGTACCCATCGAGCCCGGCGAGAAAGGCCCCAAGGGCCTGGGGTGGAACAAGCCCGGCGGCTACTTCACAGAAGCCGCCAAAGCCGATGCGTTCTGGCAGAAGAATCCTGGGCACAACCTCGGCGTAGTCCTGGGCCCGAGCCGGGCCTGCTCGCTCGATGTCGATGATGTGCGATGGACCCGCCACGTACTTTACGAGCTGTTAGGCATCGATCTGGATGCAATGGCGCTGGTGTTCCCGGCTGTGGTCGGTAACCCGGCGCGCTTCCGGGTGATGTTCCAGGTGCCGGATGGCGTTGAATTGAGCCGCCATTCCCTGTCGTGGCCGAATGAAAACGACCCTGATGGTTCGATCTACAAGCGGTTGACGGCGCAGGCCAGGGAGGCCAAGGCGGCCGGAGACTTGGCGGGGGAGGCCGCTGCCAAGGCCGAGGCGCAACTGTATCAGCGCTTCACGGTGCTGGAGCTGCGCGCCGGCCTGGTGCAGGACCTACTGCCGCCATCGATCCACCCAGGCACCGGTAAACCCTATTTCTGGCGAACAGCGCCCAATGCAGCCGATGGCTTCCCCGTACTGCCGTCAGAGCTGCTGACGATCTGGAACAACTGGGACATCTTCAAGCGTGACGCCGATGCGGCTTGCCCTTGGGCGCCTAAGCCCAAGAAGGACCCAGGCAAGGCAATCAAGCGACCGGCCCCCAAGGGTGACCAGCCGTCGGTGATCGATGAGTTCAACCGTTGCCACGATGTCGAGGAACTGCTGCGTGCCCATGGCTATATCAAGCGGGGCAGTAAGTGGCTGTATGCGCAAAGCAGCACCGGCATGCCCGGTATCACGGTCAAGGAGGGCAAGGTTTACTCGCACCACGGTGCCGATCCGCTGGCCAACGGTCACCAGAATGATGCCTTTGAGGTGTATTGCCTGCTGGAACATAGCGGCGACCAGTCCCGGGCGGTGAAAGAGGCGGCGCGCATGCTCGGCATGCAACATTCTTCGCGTCCAGATCCTCGGGACCTTCCCCCGCCCCCTTCTGATGACATGAGCGGGCCGAGCCAGGGCAGCGGCATCGAGGCCAGCGAGGCCGCTCCGGCTTCTATGGGGGGCGCGGGGGAGGCGCTGACACTCGATCAAGTGCTGAGGCGGTTTGCCCTGATCGAGGGCACCACGCATGTGTGGGACTGCGATCAAGCGCGGGCGATGAAGAAATCGGCATTTGAAGCGCGGGTGAGCAAGCCTATTGCCAAGGAGTGGCTAGACAACACCGCCAAGCGCCTTATCTCCGCTGATCACGTCAGCGACATCGAGCAGGCGCGGCGCATGGCCGGTAAGAAGGGTGATGCCTTCGGCATGTCGCCGACTGACCGCTATGTGTACATCGACGGGACCAAGGACGTCTGGGACCGGGAGAAAAAACGGCGCATAGCCGAGGGCGCGGTAAAGATGGCCCTTGGCGATACCTATCCGCTGTGGCTGAACAGCAGTGAGAGGCGCACGGTGGACGTTGAGCACATCGTGTTCGACCCGACCATGACCAAGGACCCGGCGGTGTACATCAACACTTTTGATGGCCTGCCGCTGGAGCCAGTCAGGAACGATGCCGCCTGTGCAAACCTGCGTTGGCTGATCTCGTTTCTGTGCAACAACGATGAAGCGGCGTTGCAGTGGCTCACTCGTTGGCTTGCGTATCCGTTGCAGCATCTGGGCGCCAAGATGGATACGGCGGTGCTGATGCACTCCACGATGGAGGGGTCGGGCAAAAGCCTGCTGTTCGCTGATGCGTTGGGCATGTTGTACGGCCAATACGCGGCGACCGTGGGTCAGACCCAGCTGGAAAGCAACTTCAACGCTTGGCAAAGCCGCAAGCTCTGGTCGGTGTTTGAAGAGGTGGTCAGCCGTGACCAGCGTTACAACCAGGTGGGCAAAATCAAGCATCTGATCACGGGTAAAACCGTGCGGATGGAATCGAAGTTCATCAACGGTTGGGAAGAAGCCAACCACATGAACGCGGTGTTCCTCAGTAACGAAATCCTGCCCTGGCCGATCAGCGACAGCGACCGCCGGATGTTGGTCATGTGGCCCATGGAAACGTTGCCGGTGGAGCGGCAGAAGGCGATAGGCAAGGAGCTGGAAGAGGGCGGCGTCGCAGCGCTTTATGGCTGGCTGCTTTCGGTCGACCTGGGCGACTTCAACCAGCGAACACGCCCACCCTCGACCGAAGCCCGGGAGCGGTTGGTGGCGTTGAGCCGGGCCGGCTGGCAGACGTTCCTGCACCTATGGCGCTACGGCGAACTGGGCTATGGCCTGTGGAGCCCGTGCCTCTCCTCGGATGTGTACTCGATGTTCCTTGAATGGTGTCAACGCAACAAGGAACACGTGATGAGCCAAACCAAGTTCTCGCTGTTCATCAGTTCAGAGGTCGACAAGACGCGTGCGATTCCCTGGACCGAGGGGAATACCCGCAAATTTGGCGCGTTCTTCCTCCCTGCGAATCTTGATCCTTCCCCGCCCCCTTCGATGAAAGCGGCCGACCTGGGTGAGCAGGTGGAGGAATGGCGGGCTCGTGCACGGCTCGCGGGCTGGAACGTGGACAACTGGGACCATGTAAAGGGGCCAGCAACATGACTACGACTAAGAGTGTGTCGGGTGTGTTGGGTGTGTGTCGGGTCGATATTGGAAACCCAACACAGGTTTGGCCCTTCAATTTCGCGGGTTTGCGGGCTGTGTGTCGGGTGTGTTGGGTTTTGCTTCGCGTGCGCGCATGCGTGACGTTATTTGTTGGTGAAAGCGGCCCCGGAATTTCTTCTCATGCGAGGACCGATAAACCCAACACACCCAACACACCTAACTCAAAGTTGATAAAGATATTGATTTTAAAGGGATTTATTTGTGTTGGGTTTGTGTTGGGTATGGCGTTTTTTGTGTCGGGTTCGATTTTCAGGGGGATGGCGCGATGATTGAGGAAATCGAAGAGCTGATGAAGCATTGGGCCCACCAGTGCTGCCGGGTTGGTGAGGGCAGCGGGCTGGGTAGCCCAATGGCGACGATCATGGAGTGGGGCGGCAGCGCTCCCCGTGGCACGCCGGGGCCTCGCTTGCCTGGTGGTGGTGCTGGTATGGATCACATTGCCTGTGAAGTTGCAGCAGCACTTGCACAACTTGAGCGCCAATCAGAGAAGGGCGCCCAGTTGGCAAAGCTGGCCTACAACCGGTACTTGCCGGAAAGGCCCCTGACTGTTCGCGCTCAGTTGGCGCTACTGGGATTGTCTGAGGATGCTGACCGTACCTACAGAAACTGGGTTCATCGTCTCCATCAGCAGGTGCAGCTCATTCTCACGGTGCGCAGCGCTACGACACGCGGTATCACTCGCCGCAGTGGGCATGCGGAAACGGATCTGACCCGTGTGTCGACGGTGAAACGCCGGCAAGCCTGCTGACCGTTCGTCGGGGTGGTTTACCTCAAAGGTGAGCCAAGGTTGCGTCAAAGTTGCGTGGAGTTGAACAACCGAAAATGACCCCTTTTCGGTTTTTCCGGAGGGGGGTAAAAAGTCACCACGATATGCAATCTGCGCCTTGGCGCTCACCGAGCACGTGCTGTGCACCCCCGCCTTGGCGCAAGCCAGGACACTGAAAACCCTGCCTTCCCTGGCGGGGTTTTCTTTTTTCGGCGTCTGCCGCGCTCAATCATTCGAGGCACAACATGACTAATGAGCAACAAGCGCTGGCAGAGATGCCGATCTGGTTGGTGATCGTTCTTTCTCTGGTGGGCGGCGTCTCCGGGGAGATGTGGCGAGCAGACAAGGAAGGGGCGCGAGGTTGGGCCTTGGTGCGGCGTCTCGCGCTGCGTTCCGGTGCCTGCATCGCCTGCGGTATGGCGGCGATGATGTTGCTCATTGGCGCCGGTGTGTCGGTCTGGACTGCGGGCGCCTTTGGCTGCCTGACGGCGATGGCCGGCGCGGATGTCGCCATTGGCCTGTATGAGCGGTGGACGGCGAAGCGAATCGGGGTGTGCGAGGTGCCGCCTGTTCCCGAGGACAGGGTGTAGTGCTCTGGAGGCCACGTAATACGGGGCTTTCAGCTTTTTGCACTGATCTGGGGCGCGAAAATCCCGCCGGGGACCCTGGAAGCGTCCCGAGGACACGGGGTCGGAAACCCGCGGATCTTTGTTAGCGGCTGGTTCACCTGCTTAGTGAACTGGCGGTGAACTGGTGAACTCCCCGTATTCATTGGGTTAACTGGACGTCAAACACATGACCGTTATCAGCAAGTCGGACTTTGCAGCGCGGCGCGGTTGGGCCAAGTCCTACGTTTCCAAACTGGCTAAGCAAGATCGGCTGGTGCTGACCGCAGACGGCAAGATCGAGTTGGAGGCTACCGAAGCCCTGCTGGCTGAATCTGCAGATCCCAGCAAGGTGGCCGTGGCTGCTCGGCATGAAGAAGCGCGCATTGATCGCGATGTGCGCAGCGGTCTGGTGCCGACTGCTGAAACCGATGCGGTGCCGCAACTTCCCAGCAAAGGCCCGGATTTCCAGAAATCCCGGGCCCACCGGGAGCATTACCTGGCCAGGCTGGCCGAGGCTGAGTTTTACAAGGTCCAGGGTGACCTCGTTGACCGCGAGGCGGTAACGGTCGCGGCCTACAACGCGGGGCGCATGGTTCGTGATCTGTTTTTCGGCATGTCGCCGCAACTGGCTGCCGAGGTAGCCGCGTTGAGCGATCCCTGGGAAATCGAGCGACACCTGACAGGGGCGTTTCGCCGAGCCTTTGAGGACGCTGGGCGCATGACCGCCGTCGACCTACAACAAGCCATCACACAGAGCTAGACCTATGCCCGAATACGCAAACGGTGCAGAGGTGTACCGCGATGCGTATTGCCGAGGGCTCCAGCCAGACCCTGAACTATGGGTCGACGAATGGGCAGATGAATACATGCGAATCCCGCGTGACACGGGAGCCGCAGAGCCCGGCAAGTACCGCACGGACCGGACGCCGTACGCACGAGAACCCATGCGCTGCCTGTCCCCGGCCCACCCCTGCAAACGGGTGGTGACCATGGTGGCCTCGCAGCTGATGAAAACCCAAATCGCCTTGAACTGGATCGGCGGCCTGATCCACATGGCCCCATCCAATATCCTGACGTTGCTGCCGAGCCTGGGCCTGGCCAAGCGAGTTTCGTCGCGGATCGGTAAGACGATCAAGGCCACCCCGGAGCTGAATAAGCGTGTGGCGTCCAGCCGCTCCCGCGACTCCCGCAACACCATGGACACCAAGGAGTTCGAAGGCGGCTCGCTGTACGTGACCACGGCTGGCTCTGCCGCCAACCTTGCCGAGCTGTCGGCCCGGTATGTGTACGGTGACGAGGTGGACCGTTGGGAGGTCGATGTGGGCGAGGAGGGCGACCCCATCGAACTGGCGGAAGCCCGGGGCAGTACCTTCGGCCGCAACGCCAAGTTCTACTTTTCCAGCTCGCCGACCATCAAGGGCGCCTCGCGGATCAGCGATCTGTTCGAGTCGAGCGATCAGCGGCATTACTACGTGCCGTGCCCAACCTGCGGCCATCATCAGGTGCTGGAGTGGGAGCGTCTGCTGTACTCCTCAGACTTCAGCGTGGCGCACTACCAGTGCGCCGGCCCTGAGTGTGATGTTCTGATCGAGGAGCATCACAAAGGGTGGATGCTGGCTAACGGAGAGTGGCGGGCGCATGCCGACGGCGACGGGGAAACCGTGGGGTTTTACCTCAACGCCTTGTATGCCCCATCCGGCTGGACCGACTGGCGGACCTTGGCCCGGCAGTACGAGAAGGCCAAGAAGGCCCAAGCCGCTGGCAACCTGGAGCCGATGCAGGTGTTCTATAACACCCGTCTGGCCAAGGTCTGGGACAGCGCCCAGGAGCAAACCAAGGCCCACGTCCTGCGGGACCGGGCCCGTCTTGAACGCTACAGCCTTGGCTCGATGCCGGCGGGTGTGCTGCTGCTGACCGCTGCGGTCGACGTGCAGGCCAACCGCCTGGAACTGATGGTGATGGGCTTCGGTGTTGGCTTGGAACGCTGGGTGATCGACCACCAGGTGATTTGGGGCGATCCGGCGAACCAGAAGACCTGGGATGTGCTGGACGAGAAGCTCAAGGCCCGGTATCGGCATCCTTGCGGTGTCGCGCTGGCGATCCTGGCCGCTGGTGTCGACTCCGGTGGTCACCACACGGACGAGGTTTACCAGTTCTGCCGCCTTCGCCGGTGGCGCAACATCTTCGCCATCAAGGGGGCGAGCAAGCCCGGGCGTCCAGTCATCGCCCAGCGCCCGTCGATGGTCGATGTTACCTGGCGGGGGCAGACCGAACGTAACGGCGCCGAGCTGTGGTTTGTCGGCACCGACACCGCCAAGGACTGGATCTACAACCGCTACCCGTTCGAAAGCGGCCCTGGTGCGCTGCACTTCGCCAACGACTTGCCCGATGAGTTCTTTGACCAGTGCGTAGCCGAAAGCAAGGTGGCTCGCTACGTCAAAGGCTACAAGCGTATCGAATGGGTTAAGGGCAAGGCAGATCGAAACGAAGCGCTCGACCTGATGGTGTATTGCCTGGCGATGGCCCATTACCTGGGCATCAATCGCTACCTGGACACTGATTGGGAGCGGGTCCGGCAGGCGCTTGCCCAGGGTGGACTGTTCGACGACGAGGCCGGCCAGCAGACGGTGTCGCCAACACCTGCGAACGATGAACCGGAGCCGGCCACCATCGAGCGACCGGCTCCGTCACCTGCGGCGTCTGTCGCCAGGGCCCAACCCGTAGCGCCACAACCTCAACGCCGCATGTCCACCAGCGGCTATCTCAAGAGACGCTGATATGTCCTTTACCCAGAAACACCTCGACGCGATCGAGGCGGCTATCGCTCGCGGTGAAAAAACCGTGCGCTATGGTGACCGCACGGTGGAATACCGGACGGTGGACGAACTGCTCAGGGCTCGCGAGGAGATCCGAGGCAGCCTTGCTGCAGCTGCTGGCCCACGCTCGCGCGTGGTTCGGCTTTACCACGGGGGCAAGGGACTGTAATGGCTCGTCACTACCCAACGTTGAGCCGTCAAGGCTTCCTGCTGCCATCGAACATCAAGGCCAGCTATGAAGGCGCCGGTGAGGGGCGCCGGTCGGCTGGCTGGGATGCTCCGGACAGTAGTCTCAACAGCATAAACACCCCGGCCTTGCGCAATCTGCGCTCGCGCTCCAGGGCGGCGGTGCGCAATGACCCCTACGCCTTCAACGTGGTGGACAAGCGAGTCAGCAACCTGATCGGCACCGGCATCACCCCTCGGGCCCAAACCGCCGACAACGACCTGCGCAAGCAATTGCAGGTGCTGTGGGAGGATTGGGTGGACGAGTCGGATGCCGACGACCTGACCGACTTCTATGGCCAGCAGGCCTTGGTCGCCCGGACGGTGGAGACCTCGGGTGAATGCTTCGTGCGGTTGCGGCCTCGTCGGACCGAGGATGGCCTGGCGGTGCCGTTGCAGGTGCAACTGCTGGCGCCGGAGTTCGTGCCCCATGACAAGTTCGAAACCACCCGCGACGGCAATGTCATTCGGGCCGGGATCGAGTTCAACGGCGTAGGCAAGCGGGTGGCGTACTGGATGTATCGCTCGCACCCGGGAGAGTCTTTCTCATTGGCCAGTGGTTATAACCAGCTGGTGCGAGTGCCAGCCACCCAGGTGCTGCATATCTTCGATCCGCTGGAGCCCGGCCAACTGCGTGGCGTACCGCGCCTGTCGCCGGTGTTGAAACGCCTGCGCAGTCTCGATAACTACGATGACGCGGTGCTGTTCCGGCAGGAGGTCGCGAACCTTTTCGCGGGCTTCATTACCCGGCCCACGCCGGAAGGTGGTCCGCCGCCACTCGACCCTGTCACCGGTCAGCCGTTGACGCTGGATCGAGACGGGTTCACGCCCATGGTGGCGCTGGAGCCGGGGACCATGCAGGAGCTAGGGCCCGGGGAGGAGGTCGAGTTTTCCAAACCTCCTGATGCGGGCAACAACTACCCGGACTTTATGCGTCAGCAACTGATGGCCGCTGCTGCGGGGGCGGGGGTGCCCTACGAGATCGTTACCGGCGATATGCGTGACATCAATGATCGAGTGATGCGGGTGGTGCTGAACGAGTTTCGTCGGCGCCTGGAACAGTTGCAGTTCGGCGTTTACGTGCACCAGCTCTGCCGCCCCGTACGTGCAGCTTGGCTGGATATGGCGTTCTTAGCCGGTGCCGTGCAATTGCCGGACTACGCCCAGCGCCGCCGTGAATACCTGCGTACCCGTTGGGTGCCGCAAGGGTGGCCGTACCTCCAGCCGGTGCAAGACGTTCAGGCCCGACGCATGGAAGTACAGGCCGGCTTCGCCTCACGTAGCGAGATGTGCCTTCGTACCGGCTACGACGCCGAAACGGTCGATGCGGAAAACGCCGCTGATCTAGAGCGGGCCAACGGCCTGGGCCTCAATTACAACACCCTCGAAAGCGTCGAGCTGCTCGACGACAAGGAGCAACCATGAGCAAGAAAACTCAGGTCCGCGTCTACGACGCTGCCGGCGCCTTGGTGCCGGTCAAGGATCAGACCTGGTACACGCTGCGGGCCAGCGGCGAAGCCGAGCAACGGAACATCGAAGTGTTCGTGTATGGCGAGATCGGCGCCTGGGGCGTGACGGCGAATCAGTTTGTGCAGGACCTGCGGGCCCTGGACGACGGAGAGTCTCCGGTGGTGGTCGCCTTCAACAGCATTGGCGGGGATCTGTTCGACGGTCTGGCAATGCACAACGCGCTTTCGCGCTTGGGCGAGCGCTGTACTGGCCGGGTAGACGCCCTGGCCGCCAGCGCTGCCAGTGTGGCGGTGTGCGGCGCGCACCGGGTGGTAATCGCCGCCAACGCCATGCTGATGATTCACAACCCATGGACCTATGCGGCTGGCGATGCTGGGGACTTTCGCAAGGTCGCCGATGTGCTGGACCAGACCCTGGAAGCGATCATCGCGGCGTACAAGTCCAAAGCCCCGGACATCGACGATGCCGAGCTGCGGCGCCTGGTCGATGCCGAGACCTGGCTGACAGCCAACGAGGCTGTAGCCCTGGGCCTGGCGGATGAAGTAGGGGACGGTGTTAAGGTCAACGCTTGCTTGGGTCGTGGTGATGCGCTGCGGCGCTTTCGCAACGCTCCCCCTGGGTTGCTGGCCCAGCTGGATGAGCAGCCCCCAGCGGTCCCTGATGAGCCAGCAACACCGCCCGAGCCTGCTCCGGTGGTGGACGCTGCCCAGCTTGCTCTGCTGATCACGCAACGTTGCGCTGAGTCCGGTATCAGCAACCTGGTCGAACCGCTGCTCAAGTCCACCCAGCTGGAAAGTGAAGCCGTGGTCCAGGCTGGCCTGACTCGGGCCAAGACCATCAATGATCTGTGCGTAGCCGCTCGACTGCCGGAATTCAGCGCCGAGTTCGTGGCGGCCGGTCTGGATGCGGCCAGTGTTCGCGCTCGCTTGTTCGACAAGCTGGTGGGCACGGGTAAGGGCTTCGAAATCAACAACAGCCTGCCGTTGGAAAACGACCCGCCGCCCAAGGTACAGGCCAAAAAAATCGACCAGCCTTCGATCTGGGCTGCTCGCCAAGCTGCACATCAACCATCCGCGAAAGGAACCAGACCATGACTGTTCAACGTGAGCCGATGCATGCGGGTGAATTCCTGCTGTCCGAAGGGGCCGGCACCATTTCCCGCGAAGCCATCAACGTGGCGGCGGGCCCAGCCCTGGAGCCGGGGCAAATCCTCGGCCTGGTAGTGGCTACCGGTGAGTTTGCTCCCTACAGCCCGACCGCCGAAGACGGCAGCGAAAACGCTCAGGCCATCCTCTATGGCCCCTTGGGCGAGTCGGATGTGGTCCGCCGTGGCCGCGCTGTGGTGCGTTTGGCCGAGGTCAGCGAAGCGCACCTGACCGGCCTGGACCCTGCGGCCGAGAAGGCACTGGCCACTCATTTCGTGATCGTCCGCTAGGGCGATTCATCCTCGTTTACCGAGCCCGCCTTTGCGGGTTTTTTGCTTTCTGGAGATTGATTCATGGCTGACATTGAGATCTTTAACGACGATGCGTTTTCTGTTTCCTCGCTGACGGCGGCGATCAACGATCAGGAGTATCTCCCGGGTCGTATCAGCAGCCTGGGATTGTTCCAGGAGGAGGGCATTACCACCCTGACGGTGCAAATCGAGAAGGACGGCGACACCATCGCGTTGGTCCCTGCGGGCGAGCGTGGCACCTCGGGTCTGGTGGTCGGTGGTAGCAAGCGTAACCTGATCCCGTTTAACACCGTGCACCTGCCGGAACGCTTCGCCATCAAGGCCGACGAGATCCAGGGCATCCGCGCCTTCGGTACCCGCAGTGAGCTGCAGTCGGTGCAAGATGTTGTTAACAAACGCCTGGCCAAGTGCCGTCGACAGTTGGACGCCACCCACGAATTCCAGCGCATGGGTGCCTTGAACGGCCAGATCCTCGATGCGGACGGCAAGACGGTGCTGTTGGACATCTATAAGACCTTTGGGGTGACTCGTAAAAAGATGCCGATGGGGCTCAACAGCCCAGACACTGAAATTCGCGTCAAATGCGGCGAGGCCCTGGACCTGCAGGAGGAGGCGTTGGGCAGTATCACCAGCACTGCAGCACGGGCTTTCTGCGGCAAGAACTTTTGGAACAAGCTGATCGTCCACGAGAAGGTCAAGCAAACCTTCCTCAACACCCAGCAGGCTGCAGCACTGCGGGGTGATGCCCGCGAGAGCTTCGAGTTCGGCGGCATCGTCTGGGAGCGCTATCGCGGCAAGGTTGCTGGGGTTTCCTTTGTTCATGACGACAAGGCGCTGCTGATTCCGGAGGGCGTGCCGGATCTGTACATCTCGGTGTTTGCCCCGGCCGACTACATGGAGACGGTCAACACCGAGGGCCTGCCGTACTACAGCAAGATCGAGCCGATGCCGTTCGGCAAGGGCATGGCCGGCGAAGCGCAGTCCAACCCGCTGCACCTTTGCACGCGGCCATTGGCGCAGATCCTGCTGGAGATGTAGCCGTGGGCATTCGCGAGCTGGTCGCCGATGTTGACGATGCGGTGTTCGAGACGCTGGGGGATACGGCCTACATCGAAGGGCGCGAGGTGCTGGGGATGTTCTCGGCGCCTTGGCTGCAACCCAAGCTCGGCAAGATGAATACGGGCCTGCGCGAGCCACATCTGGTGATCCGTGTATCGGATGCCGAGGGGGTAGAGGTACGTCAGCAGGTGCGCATCGATCTGCCCGCGCACGATGGAGGTGGCCTGTACACCTTGGTTCTGATCGAGCCAGGAGGCGATGGCCTGGTCAGTCTCATTCTGAGGATCAATCCATGAGCATCGGCAGTCACGTCAAGCAGTCCGCTAACGACGGCATGATCACACTGCAAGCCTCATCCGTCGATTTTCAGGCGTTCAAGGACTTTGCAGCCGTGGTGCCCAAGGCCGCCGCTGCGGCCCAGCGCCGGGCGATCAACAAGACCTTGCGCTGGTTGCGGACCTACATTGCCCGGGCTGTCAGCAGCAAGGAGCGCATTGCGGTTGGGGCTGTTCGCCAGCGTTTGCGGGCTTACCCCATCAACAGCAACGGACAGGGCAAGCTCTGGTTCGGCATCAATCCGATTGAATCGAGCCGGATCGGTCGAGCCCGCCAGAATCGGTCGGGTGTGTCGGTCGCGGGGCGTCGCTATCAGGGGGCTTTCTTCAAGAAGGTCTATGGCAGCCAGGCCGACATCTGGATTCGGACTGGCAGCAAGCACTACGACCCGAGCGACTACCCCGAAACGCGGCAGGGAAAGCGGCGTTCTGGCTTCATCAACGAGAACGACAACCGCTTCCCCCTGGCCAAGGCCAAGGTGTCGCTGGATGACGTGCGGCCGATCTTTGATGAGTGGGTCAGGCGTGCCGATGAAAGGCTGCTGGAAATCCTCGAACAGGAACTGAACTTTGAGCTGCAGAAGTATCTGCGAGGTGGCAAACGTGCCTGGTGAACCTTTCAGTCTTGATCAGTTGTACAGCGCGATGGAGCGACACATTCGTGATGCCATCCCTGGCTTGGCCTATGTCGCGGTCATGCCCGATTTGTTGGATCGTGTGGCGATCCCGGCGGTGGTGATTGAGTTGGTGGAGCTGGAGCCAGGTAGTGATCAGATGACCGGCGAAACGGCGCTGGACGCTCGCTTTGAGGCGCGAGTAATCGTGGGATCTGAACTGCCCCAGTGTCAGCAGCAAGCGGCCTTTGTCGCTTCGCAGATTGCGGTTCTGTTGCGCATGCAGACCTGGGGCGTCGAGGTGGCCGCCGCAGAGTTTGTGCGGTCGGCCCAGGACTGGACCCGTCCCGAGTTGGACGGGTACGCGGTCTGGGTCGTGGAGTGGACCCAGGGGATCTATCTCGGCAAAGAGGAATGGCCGTGGCCTGATCAACCGGCGGGTGTTCTTGAGCTCAATCTGGGAGAGGATGCCCCGGGTGTCCGTGTCGAGGTCCAGCCATGAGCGGCTACGTTGCAGCTGCACATGACCGCATGATCGCGGGCCTGATCATCCCATGCAGTGTGGTCGGTGTAGATCTCGCTGGCGGGACGGTGCGGGTTTCTGATGGTGCCGGCTGGACCAGCGCCTGGGTTCGCTGGCACAGCCAAGCTGCCGGTAAGGCTCGGCACTGGCGGGCGCCGAGTCTGGGTGAGCAGGGAGCCTTGATCAGCCCCAGCGGTGAACCAGCACAAGGTACGTTTGTGCCTGGCCTGTACGGCAACGCTGGTGCGCAGCCGGACAACCGCGACCACGTCGAAGTCTGGCGCTTCGATGATGGCGGTTCGCTGGTCTACGACTGGCAGACCAAGAGCTACAGCATCAACCTGCCCAGCGGAACGGTGACCATTCAGGTCGGCGGTAGCTCGGCGGTGGTGACGGATAGCGCCATTACCGGTAAGGCCGACACCATCACGCTGACTGGACAAATTACGTTGAATGGCGATGTGAAAATCAACGGTGCGAGTCTAAAACATAACGGAGTTAATGTCGGATCGACCCATACACATCTGGGCGTCCTGCCTGGGCCTGCATCAACCGCACCGCCGCAGTGATATCCCTGCAACAGTTACTCACACCCAGCCGCCTAGAGCGGCTTTTTTGTACCTGGAGGAATGTATGTCCACCCCCAAGAGACTCACCGACGAATCGGCCAGTGCTGGCCCTGCGGTGTTCCGCGACACCCTCTACACCTCCCGGGTGCTGATCCTGCCGGACGGCCGCCAGTTGGCCGTGGCCCAGGGGCGGGTATCCGCTCCGACCGGTGACAGCGTCGCGCTGGAGTACCTGAGCAAGCACCCGGATCTGCAACTGCAGGAGTAGCGCAATGATCGGAATGGATCGCCGCACCGGCCAGCCGCTGTCCGGCATCGAGCATGTGCGGCAGTCCATCGAGGACATCCTGACCACGCCGCTGGGCAGCCGGCGGATGCGGCCGGAGTACGGCAGCAACCTGCGCCGCTACGTCGACTTGCCGGTGACCGGCGGGTGGAAAAGCGCGGTGCAGGCCGAGGTGGCCCGGGCGCTGTTGCGCTGGGAGCCACGCTTGAAGCTGGAGCGGGTGCGGGTAGTAGCGGTGGTGGGTGGCCAGATCAGCTTCGAGCTGGTCGGTCAGTACCTGGGTAATAACGCGGTTTTGGAGGTGACGGCATGAGCATGCTGGACTTGTCGGTACTGCCGGCGCCGCAGGTGCTGGAAGCCCTGGACTTTGAAGCGTTGTACCAGGCCAAGTTGGCAACCTTTCGCCGGCACATGGGCGAGAATTGGACCGCTGACCTGGAGAGCGACCCGGTCACCAAGCAGCTGGAGCTGTCGGCCTACGGCGATATGCAGCTGCGGGCCCGAGTCAACGACGCGGCCAAGGCGCTGTTGTTGGCCCACGCCAAAGGCACGGACTTGGATCACCTGGCGGCCAACGTCAACTTGAAGCGCCTGGTGATCCAGCCTGGCGATTCGCAGGCAGTGCCCCCCGTTGAGGAGGTCAAGGAAGCTGACGATGCTCTGCGCGAGCGTGTTCAGTTGGCCTATGAGGGGCTGACCACGGCGGGCCCGCGCAATAGCTACATCCTGCATGCGCGCAACGCCTCGGCCCTGGTGGCCGATGCCGAGGCCGAAAGCCCGTCACCGGCCTGCGTGACGGTCACGGTGCTGAGTCTGGAAGGTGACGGCGCGGCCGCTCCTGAGCTGCTGGCGACAGTCGCTGCCGCCCTCAACGATGAGGACGTGCGGCCGCTGGGGGATCGGGTCACGGTGCAGAGTGCCCAGGTGCTGCCGTACCGCATTGATGCGGTGCTGCACATGAAGGGGCCGGGGCCGGAGAGTGACGCCGCGCTGGCAGAGGCAGAGCGCAAGCTGGCCGCCTGGGTCAACCCGCGCCGGCGCCTGGGCATCGAGGTGGCCCGTTCGGCCATTGATGCGCAGTTGCATGTGGCTGGTGTGGCCCGAGTCGAGTTGCCGGGGTGGCAGGACATCGCCCCGACCCGGGCCCAGGCGGCGTACTGCACCGGCTACAGCGTCACGCTGGGAGGCTGACATGACCAGCCTATTGCCGATCAACAGCACGCCGCTGGAAAGGGCCCTTGAGGCCGCTAACGCCGGTGACACCTCGATTGTGCTGCGCACCCTGTACAACCCCGCGACCTGTCCGGTGCATCTGCTGCCCCAGTTGGCCTGGGCCTGGTCGGTGGATCGCTGGGACCCGCGCTGGTCCGATACGGTCAAGCGCAACGCGATCAGGGCGGCCCACTTCATCCATGCCCGCAAGGGCACCATCGGCGCGCTGCGCCGTGTGGTGGAGCCCCTGGGCTACCTGATCGAGGTGGTCGAGTGGTGGCAGACGGTGCCCGCCGGTGAACCGGCCACCTTTGCCTTGAAGGTCGGTGTGCTGGACACCGGCATCACCGAAGAGATGTATCAGGAACTGACCCGGCTGATCGACGACGCCAAGCCCGTCAGCCGACACATGACCGGCCTGGCCATCAGCCTGGAAACCTCCGGGGTGATCGGCTACGGCGCCTATGTGGACCAGGGCGAAGTGATCGACGTTTACCCCCCGACACCCCGCGATATCGAAGTGACCGGCCGTTATGGCCAGGTCGTGTGCATTGACGAAATAGACACCCTGGACGTGTACCCATGATCGACTCTAACAGTCAGTTCTTCGCCATCCTCACGGCGGTAGGCGAGGCGAAACAAGCCAACGCTACGGCGCTCGGTGTGCCCTGGACTTTCAAGGAAATGGCGGTGGGTGATGCCAACGGAGCCGACCCCATCCCGAACCGGACCCAGACCAAGCTGATCAACGAATGGCGCCGGGCTCCGGTCAATCAGGTACGCACTGACCCGGCGAACCCGAACATCATCATCACCGAGCAGGTGATCCCGTCTGATGTGGGCGGTCGCTGGATTCGTGAGATCGGTCTGTTCGATGCAGACGGTGATCTGGTGGCAGTGGCCAACTGCGCGCCAAGCTTCAAGCCGCTGCTGGCCCAAGGCACCGGCAAGACCCAGGTTATCCGCATGAACTTCATCGTGGCCAACACCGCGCAGATCGTGCTGAAGATCGACCCAGCGGTGGTCCTGGCTACCCGCGAGTACGTCGACAATGCGGTGATCGAGGCGCTGGCCAAGCTGGATTTCAAGCACTCGGCGCTGGTGGCCACCACGGCCAACATCGCGTTGAGCGGGATTCAGACCATCGACGGCGTGCTGCTCCCGGCCGATGCCCGGGTGCTGGTGAAAAACCAGGCCCAGGCCAAGGACAACGGGCTGTATGTCGTGTCGTCGACGGGCGTGTGGAAACGTGCCCAGGATGCGGACACCAGTCTGGAGGTCACTCCGGGGCTGTTCGTCAGTATCGAGACAGGCACGGTCAACGGCGACAGTGTCTGGCAGTTGGTCACTGACGGGCCGATTGTCCTCGGCACCACGCCGCTGGCCTTCGAGATGGCCACCGGGCGAACCGGTATCAGCGCGGGCTCCTATGCCAACGTCACGGTCGACAAGTACGGCCGGGTGATCGCCGGGACCAACCCGAACACACTGGCCGGGCATGGCATTACCGATACCTACACCAAGCCTGAGATCGAGTCGATGATCGCCCAGGCCTCCTCATTGGCCGCCCAGGCTACCGAAGCGAACCAAGGAACGGCGAAAATTGCGACTCAGGCGCAGATGATCGCAGGTACTGACGATACGGTGATGTCCACACCGAAGAAATTACGGTGGGGGCTTTCCATAAGTCTGGCCGCAAATGGTTACATTGCAGCGCCATTCTGGCTGGGTGGCTGGGTTATTCAGTGGGGTACATCCCTAGGTTTCAGCTCTACTCCTGTCGCTGTGACATTCCCTATGGCATTTCCTAACGCTGCTTTTGCAGTTGTTGCCACCACTCACATAGGGACAACGAATGCCGTGCCCACCCAAGATGCTGTCGCATCGTTCGGGCTATCGCAGACGGGTGTCAGTTTCAGGACCAACGCGGGCGCCGCCCCAAACGGCGCCAAATACATCGCAATCGGAAGCTGAGGGAGGTCCCATGCGCTTTTATAGTCAGGCAACTCAAACCACTTACTTGCGCGGCATGCACGCTTCGATGCCCGCCGATGCAGTCGAAATCACTGATGAGCTTTACATGACGGTGATCGGTAACCCTCCCGCAGGCAAAGTTCGCGCTCACGATGAACGCGGTCTGCCATACCTTGTCGATGCCCCTGAGGTGGTCCCAGATCCGGCTGCACTGGAGCGCGAGTGGCGCGACGACGAGCTGTCCTCGGTGATGTGGTTGCGCGAGCGTCACCGTGACCAGCTCGAAATAGGCGCGGCTACCACGCTGACAGGTGATCAGTTCAACGAGCTGCTGTTGTACATGCAGGCCCTGCGCGACTGGCCACAGTCGGTGGACTTTCCACAGATCGAGCACCGCCCGGTGGCTCCACCTTGGATCGCCGAGCAAACCGAGTAAACGCCCCGCACTGACGGGGCGTTTTCTTTCCCGCGCTTCGGCGCCTGTTCCTCCCACAGCCTCGCTCATGCGGGGCTTTTTCATGTCTGGAGCTTATCCATGAGTGGTTTCTTTCACGGCGTTACCGTCACCAACGTCGACACCGGCACGCGCACTATCTCGCTGCCGTCGTCCTCGATCATCGGCCTGGTGGACACCTTCACCGAAGGCCCCGACTTCAGCGCCAAGGCCAACGACTTGTTGCTGATCACCAACGAGCGCGAAGCCATCGCGGCCTGGGGCCCAGATGCGGCCATCACCAAGGCGTGCAAGGCCATCTACCAGCGCGCCAAGGCGGTGATCGTTGCGTGCGGCGTGGCGAAGGTTCAGGACGCCGCACAGCAGACCTCGGCGATCATTGGCGGGGTGCTGGCCAGCGGCAAGCGTACCGGCCTGCAGGCCCTGCTGGATGGCAAGAGCCGTTTCAATGCTCAGCCGCGGTTGCTGGTGGCTCCCAAGCACAGCGCCGGCTTGCCGGTCGGTACTGCCCTGGTGGCCCTGGCCGACAAGCTGCGCGGCCTGGCCATCCTCGACGGCCCCAACACCACCGACGAGGCGGCCATGGAGTACGCCAAGAACTTCGGCGCCAAGCGGGCCTACCTGGTCGACCCGGGGATTCAGTACTGGGACACCGGCGAGAGCGCGACCGTTGATGCGCCGGCCTCGGCCTGGGCGGCGGGCTTGTTCGCCTGGACCGACAACGAGTACGGCTTCTGGGCTTCGCCGTCGAACAAGGAGTTTGTCGGCCTCACCGGCACCACCCGGCCTATTGAGTTTCTGGATGGGGACGAGACTTGCCGGGCCAACCTGCTGAACAACGCCAACATCACCACGATCATTCGTGATGCGGGCTTTCGGCTGTGGGGCAACCGCACGCTGTCGAGCGATCCGAAATGGGCGTTCGTCACCCGGGTGCGAACCATGGACATCGTCATGGACGCGATCCTCTACGGGCACAAGTGGGCGGTCGACCGCTCGATCACCGCGACCTACGTCAAGGACGTGACCGAGGGCCTGCAGGCGTTTATGCGCGACCTGAAGAACCAGGGCGCGATTATCAATTTCGAGGTCTACGCGGACACCGAACTCAACACCGCCAGCCAGCTGGAGCAGGGCAAGGTGTATTGGAACATCCGCTTTACCGATGTGCCGCCCGCCGAAAACCCCAACTTCCGCGTCGAGGTCACCAACCAGTGGCTGGCCGAAGTCCTCGATTCCGCCGCTTAAGGAGCCGCAGCAATGGCAATGATTCCCGAAACTCTGGCGAACATGAACCTGTTCGCCGATGGCATCAGCTTTCAAGGCGATGTCCCGAGCCTGACCCTGCCCAAGCTGACGCTCAAGACCGAGGAGCACCGGGCCGGCGGTATGGACCTGCCGGTGGAACTGGACATGGGCATGGAAAAACAAGAGGCCGGCTTTACCACCACCGGCGTGCGCCGCGAGTCGTTGAAGCTCTTCGGTCTGGCCGACGGGACCGCCTTCAACGGCGTGTTCCGGGGCGCCTTCAAGGGCCTCAAGGGCAAGGTCACCCCGGTGATCGTCACCCTGCGCGGCATGCTCAAGGAGGTCGACATGGGCGACTGGAAGGCCGGCGATAAGGCCGAGATCAAGCACAACGTGGCGTTGACCTACTACAAGCTGGAAGTGGACGGCCGCCTCATCTACGAGATCGATGCGCTGGGTATGAAGCGCGTGATCAACGGCGTCGACCAGCTCGCCACTCAACGTTCGGCCCTGGGCCTGTAAGGAAAAACACCCATGACTCAAGCATCGAAAAAGACACCGGCCTGGATGACCCTGAGCGCCGAGAGCGTGGCCGTGACCCTCACCAAACCGGTGGAGATGAATGGCGTGGTCTGCGACAAGGTCACCCTGCGCGCACCCACCGTGCGCGATGTGCGCGCCGCTAACACTGCCGCCGGCAGTGACGACGAACAGCGCGAACTCATGCTTTTCTCCAGCTTGGCCGAGGTCGGCGCCAAGGATCTGGAGGGTATGACCCTCAAGGATTACCAGCGTCTGCAGGCCGGCTACTTTCGCCTGGTGCAAGACGACGAACTTTGACCCGGCGGTGATGAAGATGGCGGCGAAGCGGCTCGCGAGCGAGCTGCATTTTTCCGCCGAGGAAATCATGACCATGAGGTTTTCCGACATGGTCTGGTGGCTCACGGACTGAGCCCATCAACTCGGGCATAGGTGAATCAGATGGCAAGCAAACTGGCGTTGGGGCTGGTGATCGGCGGCGCCGTCAGTTCGACGGTGGGGGCAGCCTTCAAAACGGTTGAGGGCCGGATCAAGAAGCTGGAGGAACAAGGCAACAAGGCCAAGGTGCTGAAGAACACCATCGGCGAAACCATGCGCCTGCGGGATGAATGGAAGAAGGCCCACGAAACCGGTGCGGCCTCGGCCGCCGGTTTGTTGCGCAAGCTGGAGGGAAACCTGAGCAGCCTGCAGAAGCAGGGTATTCAGGTCAACAAACTGCGCCAGGAGTATCAGGCACTCGGCCGCGTGGCCAGGGGGGCGGATCTACAGCTCAAGGGGCACCAGCAGATCCAGCAGGGCAAGGAGGGCCTCAAGTCCGGGATCGGCCAGGCCGTGGCCGGGGTCGGTGCGGTGGCCATTCCGACCAAGATCAGTGCGGACTATCAGGCGATCATTCGCGACATTGCAATCAAGGCCGATGTAGCGAACAAGCCACAAGAAGCCCAGTTGACCCGCACCATCATTCAGACCTCGCAAGACACCGGGATGGGCCGCAATGAGGTAGCCGATCTGGTGAACCAGTTGGTCGGCGCCGGCATGGAACTGGACAAGGCGCTGTCTTATGCGCCGGTGGCGGCCAAGTTTGCGGTGGGACAGGGCTCTGGTGGTGAAGACACCGCCAAGATGATCCAGGCGCTGGAGCAGAACGCCAAGATCAGCGACCCCAAGGTCATGGAGAAGGCCCTGGAAGCCATCGCCATGCAGGGCCAGGCGGGCAGCTTTGAGGCCGCCGACATGGCGCGCTGGTTCCCGCAGCTGCTGGCTGGCATGGGCAAGATGGAAATCACCGGCATGGATGCGGTGAGTCAGTTGGGCTCGATGCTGCAGGTGCAGATGAAGACTGCCGGCGGCTCCGATGAGGCAGCCAACAACCTGAAGAACTGGATGGAGAAAATCGGCTCCAGTGAAGTGGTCAAGGCGTACAAGGATGCTGGTATTGATTACCAGGCCTCGATGAGTACCGGTGTTCAGAAAGGTAAGTCGACCTTGGAGTCAAGCTTTGAACTGGCCATGAGGTACATCAAGGCAACCGACCCGGCCAAGGCCGCGAAGATGGCCGAGGCCCAGGCTAAGATCAGCAAGGAGGCGGACCCAGTCAAGGCCAAGGCCATGCTGAACGCTCTGGAACAGTCCCTGCGCACCGGAGATCTGTTCGCCGACATGCAGGTCAAGGCAGCGCTGACGGCGTACTCGCAGAATCGGGAGCTGTACGAGCAGCTCAAGAAAGATTCGCTAGGCGCTAAGGGCATTCTCGACAAGAACCTGGCCGAGCGCCGGGAAACCTCATCGCAGCTTTGGGCCGAAACAGCTCACGCGATGAACGACGGTATGCGGGCAGTGGGGGATGCTCTGCGGCCGGCAACGGATGCGGTAGCCAAGCACATCACCTCGGTAGCCAGGTCGCTGACCGGATTGGCAGAAAAATCCCCGCCCCTGGTTATGGGGATCACTGCTCTGGGCGCCGGGCTGGTCGCGCTGAAGAGCGTGGTGTCCGCCTTCAAGATCGGCAAAGGCCTGCTCAACGTGGCCCGGGGTTCGTTGATGGGTAACCCGAACGTGATTCAGCGGGTCTTTGTCACCAACGCCGGCGGACTGGGCGGTGGCGACTACGACCTCGATGGTGGCAGGGACAAGAAGGGTGGCAAAGGCGGTAAGGGAACCAGTGCAGGAAGGGCGGGGCGGCTCGAGCGTGTCGGCCAGGCGCTCAGGAATGTCTTTAGCCGCGGCGGTGTGGGGGCCGTTGCAAAAGGTGCGGTGGGTTTAGGCTCGACGGCCTTAAAGGGTGTCGGCTCCCTGTTCAAGGGGCTGGCACCGTTGGTTAAGGGTGGGGCCATCCTGTCGGTACTGGGTGCCGGTCTCAAGGCTGCGGATACCTATCAGAATGCCAAGACCAAGGACGAGAAAGCGGAGGGCTATGGCGGCGCGGCTGGCGGTCTGGCGGGTGCTTTGGTCGGGACAAAAATGGGGTTGGCTGCCGGTGCGGCCATTGGCTCTGTCGTTCCAGTGCTTGGCACTGCCATTGGTGGGGCTATCGGTGCCGCCATCGGGGGCACTGTCGGTTACCTGGGAGGGGATGCCCTGGGCTCCTATGCCGGCAAAGCGATGTTTGGTTCCGACGATTCGCTCAAGCGGATGCCCGCAGCGGGGCCGCTGATGATGGTCAACGCCGGAAAGGACATTCCTCCGGTCCTGGGTGACATCGCGAAATCGTTCAAGACCGGACAGACACCCCTGATGATGGGGCAGGTGGTGCGCTCCATGGGGACCGCCTCACCGCCGGCAGCTGTGCCGGCAATGCTCAAGGCGCCCGAGCCTGCGAAGCAGGTGTCCAAGGTCGACCAGCAATTTGCTTTCTCGCCGAGCCTGCAGGTCACGGTGCAGGGGGACGTTAAAGACCCGGCTCAGGTGGCCCGGGAGGTTGAGCCTTATATGCGGCGGATGTTCGACGAGTACAGCCGCCAGGCTGCGGCTCGTCAGCTGTCGGACGAACCACACGTTTAAGGAGGTGCCATGGCGTACATGGAACAACTGCAGTCAGGGTTCCAGTCCCTGGTTGAGGCGGGGGAGGCGGGCCGCAGCAGTGCGGATGGCATGCTGACCCCGTTGAACGGAGCCATCAGCGAGATTACCGGTGCTGCCTCGGAGCTGGAGAACATCCCGTTTGTGGGGCCTGAGATGGGCGCAAAGCTGCAGCGGACCTTGCGCGGCATCACCGCCGCGCAGTCCGTGGTCGGTGAGGTGGCGGCCAAGTACAGCCAGGCCGTGTCGGCGGCGGGGCAGATCCAGCAGCGGCTCGGTACGCTGCAGGAACAGACCGCCAAGGCAAGTGCTGCGATCAACCGGATCGGTGGGCAGGTCAGTCCTTCCCTGGGCAACATCCTCTCGACCGGTTCATTCGGCGGTCTGGGTACTCCGGCCGCCGAGGCGGTGAAGCCGTTCCCGCACCTGCTGATCATCCATCCGCTGAAGACTGGTGGACAGCCGTATTACTTCAATCTCGATACGGCCGCCTTTGAAGAGCTGCGCCGTCAGACCGGGTTCCGCTGGGCTGGCCAGGAACGCCTGACCCGCAGCATCGCGCAGCAGGCGGTGGGGCAGGGCGACGACAAAATCACCCTCAAGGGCGCGGTGTTTCCTGGGTTCAAGGGTGGGCTGGGTCAGTTGCAGAAACTGCGCAGCATCGGGCGACGCCTGCAGCCGCTGAGCCTGACCACGGGCTATGGCGAGGTGCTGGGCACCTGGTGCCTGACCAGCCTTGAGGAGGAGCAGAGCCATCTGCTGGCCGGGGGCATCCCGCGTAAGCAGGGCTTTTCAATGGAGTTTGTGAGCTATGGCGACGACATGCAGAACGTCTGACGGGGATCTGCTCGACACCTTGTGCCACCAGTACTACGGGCACCTGAATGGCAGTGTCGAAGCGGTGCTGGATGCCAACCAGGGGCTGGCCGATGAGCCCCAGCCGTTCCGGGGTGGGGTGCTGATCGTGCTGCCGGAGCTGCTGAGCCAGACCGATGCCTCCGTACTGCTCTGGGATTGATTGTCAGAGTCACCTACAGACCCCGCCATGTGCGGGGTTTTCCATTTCTGGAGCATGAGCAATGAGACCAGAGTTCCGAATTGTTGCGGACGGTAAGAACATCACCGCACTGATCAATGACCGGCTGTTGACCCTGCGCACCTCGGACAAGCCCGGCATGGAGTCGGACGAGTTTGAGCTGCGCATCGACGACCGCGACGGCGCTGTGGCGCTGCCCAGCCGTGGCGCTAGCATTGAGGTGTTCATGGGCTACGCTGGCCAGTCACTGACGCGCCTGGGTCGCTACATGGTGGATGAGATCGTGGTGACGGGGCCGCCCGACTCTATCGAGATCCGGGGCAAGGCCAGCGACATGCGCGGCAGTGGCAAGACCACCCGCAGTGGGAGCTGGGAAAACGTCCCTCTGCAGCAGATCGTGCGCGATGTAGCGATTCGCAATGGTTGGCAGCCGGTCTGTCCGGTCACCACCAAGGTGCCCCGGGTCGACCAGCTCAATGAATCCGACTTCAACTTTATCACCCGCCTGGCCAAACAGTACGACTGCACGGCCAAGGTGGCCGACGGCAAGCTGCTGGTGCTGCCCCGACAGGCCGGTCAGAGCGCCAGCGGTAAGGCCCTTGGCACCGTCACCATCACTCGCCGCGACGTGAGCCGCTATCAGTTCCGCCTGGGTGACAAGAGCACCCACAAGGCGGTGCAGACCAAGCACCAGGACAAGAAGAGCGGAAAGCTGCGGGTCGTCGACCTGGGCAACGAGGACTCGCCGGATGGCCTGCCGCCGGTACACACCGACCGCCACATCTACCCGAACAAGTCCGCAGCCGAACAGGCTGCCAAAGCACGTCTGGCGGCATTCAACCGCAGCACCGCCGGCGTGCGCCTGGAGATGCCGGGACGAACCGATCTATTCGCTGAACGCATGATCAATGCCCAGGGCTTCAAGGTCGGCCTCGATGGCGAGTACCTGGTGGACTCGGTCGAGCAGGTGTTTACCCAGTCCGGGTGGAGCACCACGGTCGAGTGCAATGGTGGTAAGAGGGGCAAGGCGAAAGCCAAGGGCAAGAAAAAGAAAGCAACCAAGCCGCTCAGGATCGAGAACCTTTAGGGAGTGAGTATCAGTCTTGACGCAAATTGATTACAATTCTGTATAAATACTTGGCGGAACCCATAGGGAAATGGACTTTAAAAAAATTATTCTATTAATTTGCCCTCCACTGATCACAAAGCTTTTTTCTAGGTTTAGAAGAAAAGTTCGCACATTTGAATCATATGCAGAAGCTCTCGAAAATTGTGGTCCTGGATATGATAGTAATATCATTGCAAAGGTTGTAGTCGAGAAGAATAAGGTTGTGCGAGACGCTGTCTCGAGCGGGCGGGCTGCGTTTGATATGAATGCACTTCGTGCGTTAAGCGCAGGTCTTGCTCTGAGTGACAGTGATAGTGAAACGTTAAATGTTTTGGATTTTGGTGGGGGTGGCGGTTACCACTATTATTTTTTTAAGTCTGCCATGGGCGATAAAAAGCGAGTCCGTTGGTGTGTGGTGGAAACTCCACAAATGGTTTCCGCAGCAAAAGAGTTAGAAAGTGATGAGTTGATTTTTGCAGATTCGATAGAAGGGGCTTTAGAAAGGCTTGGTCGCATAGACTTTGTTCTGATCTGTGGGTCGATTCAATATACGCCAGATCCGCTCCGCTTTCTTTCCAGGCTTGTATCTTTAGGAGCAGAGCGCTTATTCGTCACAAGGACTCCTCTCTCTGAAACTGACAAGACGGCAGTGCTTGTTCAGCGCTCAATGCTATCTTCTAATGGGCCTGGAAGGCTTCCTGAGGGAGTTGAAGATGGTGAGATTATCTACCCAGTAACGGTCCTCGCAAAAACAGCGCTAGAGAAGGTTATATCTTCTGCTTATGAAATCCAGGTAACTCTTATTGAAGAGGGGCGAGCGCATTTTATTGGTGGTGGGTTTGTTGGTAATTATGGGTACTTGTGTTTGAGGAAATAGATTTTTAGTCTGTGGCAAGTTTTTGTTGTAAATGGTCAGTATAGCTTTTCTTAGCCCGCCAAGTTGCGGGCTTTTTAATGTCCGCTTTTTGGCTGCTAGTGAGTGGGTGTTCGCGTTGGCGTTAAAGTGAACGGGGGTAGCCTTGTTTTATCTTGCGTGCCTCCTTCTTTGGAATATCATCAATACCGGAGTATTTAATGATGGCTATTACAACGCAGCTGCTGCTGCAGATCCTCCCCAACGCCGGCGCTAAAGCCGGCGTTTTTGTTCCTGCTCTCAACGCCGCTATGAGCAAATACGGCATCATCACCCGCCTGCGCGTAGCTGCGTTCATCGCGCAGATCGGCCACGAGTCCGGCCAGCTGCAATGGGTGCGCGAGCTGGGCAGCGATCAGTACTTGCGCAAGTACGACACCGGCACTCTGGCAAAGCGCCTGGGCAACACCCCCGAGGCTGATGGCGACGGCCAGAAGTACCGGGGCAGGGGGCTAATCCAGATCACAGGTCGCGCCAATTACGAAGCCTGTAGCGAAGCGCTATTCAGTGATGCTCGACTGCTCAACACTCCTGAACTGCTGGAAGTCCCGGTCTATGCCGCGCTGTCGGCGGGGTGGTTCTGGCAGCGTGCGGGCCTGAACACGCTGTCCGACAAAGGCGACTTTCTCACCATCACCAAGCGCATCAACGGCGGAACCAACGGCCTGGCAGATCGCGAGACGCTGTATGAGCGTGCATTGAAGGTGCTGCCTTGAAGGCCCCGGGCTGGTTATTGCCTGCCCTGGCCATGGTGTTGGGGTTCGCCCTGGGTGGTTGGCTGGCTTGGACGTGGCAGGCCAACGCCTACGGTAAGGATCTGGCTGACCAGGCCGAGGCGTACAACAGGGACCGCGAGCAGGCCGCCACGGCGGTGATCAACTGGCAGGAAATCCAGCAGGACGCCCGCCGGGCGCTGGAGGACCGCCTGCAGGCGAATGATGAAACCCATTACAAGGAGCTGCGTGATGCTCAAACGAACCAAGCTCGCATGCGTGATCGGCTTGCTACTGCTGACTTGCGGCTGTCAGTCCTTCTCAACACCGCCGCATCGAGTGTTGGCGGTGGGTTGCCAGCCGCTGCCGGCACCTGCGGCGTGGTTCATGGAACATCGCGAGCCGAACTTGACCCAGCGGCTGCTCAACGAATTGTCGCCATCGCCGGAGACGGCGACCAAGGATTAATCGCCCTGGCGGCCTGCCAGAGCTATGTCAAAGAAATCGTTTCAACGAAGTGAAAATAAGCTGGTCGGTGGGAGGCGACAACATCCGCCGCCGCGCAGAATGGCCCTGCAAGTCCAGCCAAGGCTCCTGCCCTGTGCACAAAGCGCGGAGAGCCGGGGGGGTATTAATGGTAGGGCTTCTATTCATGTGGCGAATCACCTAGATTTGACTCTGGAAGCAAGCTGGAGAATGTTTTAGGCGTATAAAAACGACGAGCTGTTATTGGCGCAGGAATGGAGGCTTCAATGCCAAAGCAACAGTCCTATCGACACCACTACGTTCCGCAGTGGTATCAAAGGGGATTCCTTGTTGAAGGATGCACCGCATTTAAGGTGTTGGATATGCGTCCTCATGTCTACCGCGATGACAAGGGCGTGATTGTGGGTAAAGGACGGCAGATGCTCAGCAAAGGCCCGGATGCTTTGTTTTTTGAGCGAGATCTGTACACAACTAGAGTGTTGGGTGTGCCAAATGATGACATTGAGCGATTACTGTTCGGAAGAATAGATAGCACTGGGAAGGACGCGATAAAGGCGTTTGTAGAAAATGATTTAGAGAAAATGCACTTTACATACACCCAGGTATTTGAGTTTCTCGACGCGCTTCGGCTACGTACACCCAAAGGACTCCGCTTTCTCCGGGCTAAACTTAAAGCGAGAAATCAACAAGAGCTCATGAGCTGTATGCAAGAAGTTCGTAGGATGCACTGTGTAATGTGGATGGAGGGCGCGATTGAAGTTTTTGAGGCTGCACAGTCTGCTACTAAGTTTATTTTTTCAGATCACCCGGTGACGTTTTTTAATCCCTATGTATTTCCATGTGACCGAGAAATACCTAAGGGCTTGGATGCTCCCCAGCATTGGCTGGGCACTCAGACTCTGTTACCTCTTGATCGTGACCGTTTGATGGTGATTACTCATCGGGAATGGGGGCGGAAGCAGGGTGAGCGTCGGGCCAGAAAGCCCCGAACCAATCCTCGATTATTTGATAATCCAATGATCATGTACGATGGAGTTCAGAGAGGAAGACAACTTTCTGAAAAACAGGTTCGGGAGGTCAACTATATAGTTAAGATGCGTGCGGAGCGCTACGTCGCCAGTTGTACAGAGGGAGACCTATTTCCTGAGCGGCACCTCAAAACAACACTCTGGAATAGGCTGGGTAGGTTTCTCCTACCTAGGAGCTTTGCGACGGCACTTCAAGTCGGTTTCATGACAATGAAGACGCAAGATGGGAGTTACTATTTTCAGGATGAATTCGGACGTCGCCCGAAAAGTAAGGCTGAAGTTGATAGGGCTATGAAGCATGCTAAGGATATGGAAGCAATGATGAAACGGATTTTGGGCGAGCGTTTCAATGACAATAATTGACTGAAGGTGGGCGTAAAAATGGAGGGGATTGTGGCAGCGGGAATTGGCGACAAATTAAATCTTGTGGGGTTTTTCTTTACCTTAGTAGGTTTATTGGCAGCATTTGTTGGTGCGATATTAATGTTTCTTGGTTCCAGTATCTCTGGGGAGAGTGTTTGGCAGAACCTGAAAAAAATTCAGGGGGTGGCTGAACAGGCGTCGATTGTAGCTCCTGAGCAATGGACTGCGCCTCGCCTTCTTGATCTTTCCAATGAGATACCGTCCACGGCTATCAGCGTTCATCTAGCATATAAAATGTCCTCGTCAGATACACGAACTCCGGTCTGCATGACATTGACGACTCGATGTGATGGAGGGGTCATTGGCTACGCGAACGGAGGGCAGGGTAACTTGACTATGATGTTAGACGACTCTCGTCAGTTATACATTGCCTTATCCCATCCTGAGATTGCGTGGAGCCTGGCAGTTACTGGTTGGGAAGATTCCTTATAGATCCCTCGATTGACTCGGCGCGCTTTCAATTGCTCGAAGTGCTGATATCTGATGAAAATGTTTAGGCATACCTGCTTGACCATTGCTGCATGGTCAAGCTCGGATGTAATAAAAGTCACATGACTCAGGGGGCGTAGTTATCAAGCATCCAATTCATCATCGAACGGTGGGAGGCTGACTACTAAGTCCCGTGCCTGGGGCAAAAATGTGGCAAACCGTACGCCATTCAATGTCCTTTAATGCCAAATGGCGATCTATCTAGCTTTGTCAATAAAACCCTGCTGCCCTTGTTGTTCGGGGCTGTAGGGCTTTTTTGCGTTAATACCCGAGCACAATCGGCGTGTGGCAATGTAAAGATCTTGAGCGTTTAAATTCATCGTACTCAAAATACCCGGCTTGGTGTTTGATGTGCAAACCCTGGATGACTCGAAAATCTCTTAGAAGATATGTATTTAATATTCTAATGTGGGTGACTACTACTGTTTGATTTGAGATGTTTAGTCGGTATGCGTAACCTTGTTTTTTTTGCTATTAGCTAAGTGGTTATCTAAAAATTCTAAGAGTAATTCAGGGTAGCAAAGGTCAATGTATTTTTGGGTTAAGTATATTTCTGGCCATCGTCCATCTCCCTTTTCTCCGCTAAAAAGTGATGTCCAGTGTGTGGGGTAGTAACGACAAAGCATGCCCAGAAAATATGATGTCATGTATGCGGTTGCTATTTGGGAATAGCGTGAACCGCTTTTAAATGGTGCAGTAATGTGTAGCTCTGGAATTGAGCTGAAGATCTTGTTTATATATGAGTGTGAGAATTGTAGTGGTTTTTTTTGGAAGCTTTGTGCGTCACATGTTAAGTTGTAAGGTGGCGCATCGTTTGTGATTTGGTAGCCATCTGCGCGATATATATCACTAAGGGCTAGGACGTTATCGGATGTGATCTGTGCCGTGAGTCCACTGTCGGGGCTGTAGGTTAATTCTTGAACAGAAGAATATAAAGCTGTTTGAGACGACCGTAAATGTTCTGATTTGAGATCTGGAAGTCGCAGCATTAAGTCGTCAAAACATAATTCGTCTCCCAGTTTAGGTATTTCATATGGTATCTGCCAGTCAACCGCTGATGAGTTTATATGAAGGCATATTGTGTTTTCTGTTTGATTTATGATATCAAAAAATAGTCCTTTGCAAATTTTTACTCTTAGGTTCCCTAGCGCCGCAAGGCCTTGAGAGATATTGCCAGACAATGTCTTCGACCATTCCACGGTCGTGAGGCCGTGCCCTGGAGTTAAGCCGGATTCACCGCCTTGAGGGTTAAGAAGAAGGGCTGCAGATCTGCTGAGGCTCGCAACCCCGTAAAATGTTAATAATGGTTTTACCGAAATGTTGGACTCGGAAGAGTTTCTAAAAAACTCCCGAGCTTGTCTTGCAGCTGATGTTATCTCTTTTACCCTGCGGGCATTAAGCGTTCTAGAAAATACCTGCTGGTGCCATGCTATGACAGAATCATGGCTTTCTAGAAAAAGAAGTTTTTGCCACGTCGAGCTTTGCATTGTTGAGCTCATAAATTACTCAAAGGTATTGTTAAAAAACTGTAAGTTTTCATGTTAACGCTCGTTCCGATGGTGTCGTTACCATGCTTGTAGCATGCTTATGCTTCTTCTGTTGATTCTGGATGTCAACTAGCGTGCCTGATTTTTCCTACCTTGAGTCGTCGGCTTGCCAGCCCTCGTTCATAAAATACGACTCACCTTTAAAGCAGAGAGGGAATGAACTCGTTTTGTTATCAGCAGCTAATGACCGCGAGCCGCCTCTTAGGACACTTCGTATTACCCATAAGCAGGTTTAGCGGGTGCTACTGGAATATCACAGGCCTGGTTAAGCAGTGCAGCGCCGTTCAGACGGAAGGGTTTGGGGCAAATTTAGGGTAAGCTCGGGATCGCTGTAGAGCTTGCTATGCCATATACGGCGCGCAAAAGTGTCACATATGCTGGTCAGGAGCGGTCCTGAGAGACATCGGAAGGGGGGGGGCAAATCCCTATCCTCTATGGCGTTACTTTGATTGGATAGACTCTGATCAAAATGTGATCGGATTGCCGGTCTTTCTCGCTTTGCTGCTTAATTTTTGCTACAGCAAAGAGATTAATTTAACTAACTTACTGAAATATATGTAGTTTTTTATTCAGTGTACCCGATCCATCATCGGCACCCTGGCCAAGCGCCTGGGCAACATCCCCGAAGCGGATGGCGACGGCCAGAAGTACCGGGGCAGGGGTCTGATCCAGATCTCCGGCCGGGCGAGCAATGAAGCGTGCAGTGAAGCGCTGTTCAGCGATTCGGGACTGCTCAATAACCCGGAACTGTTGGAGAGCCCGGTTTATAACGCGCTGTCGGCGGGCTGGTTCTGGCAGCGGGCGAGCCTGATAGCCCTGGCGGCGTGCTAGGTATATGTCAGAGAAGTGGCTCGACAGTTCTCAACCCAGAAATAAGAAAAGGCCCAGCATTAGCTGGGCCTTTTCTTGTCTTTGGAGGTATTTTTACCCTCCTGCTTCGGCTTACCGTAGAGCCAATAAGCGGCGATTCCATACAACCCCAGAACAGTCGCGGTGGTGGTTGTCATGAAAGCAATTAGTACCGAATCCGAAATCTCAAAATGCAGGGGTTTGAAGCCAGGCATCATTGGGACAAACCACCTACCAAAGCCTTGAAGAAGAATCACGATCCAAATTACGTATACCCAGATTATAGTCAGACCAAAAAGAAGCCATGCATGAACCATGCGCAAGCCATGAATTTCATTATCTTGCTTACGCTTCTGAGCTTGGTCCTGATCTTCGTTATTAGCGAAGGCCTGGATTTCACCAACAATGGTTGGATCAAGTAGTGGAGATTCCAGCGGTGGAGGCGGCGGTCGGAACTCGCTCTTAGCTTGATCTTCGTTATCAGCGAAAGCTTGAGCCTCACTGGCAATATTGGGATCGAGCAACGGAGATTGCGACTGGGAGGACGGTGGCTGGAAGCTGCCTGGTAATCCTTCTGGCGAGCTTCCGCCACTTGTACCTTCGCTCATAGCATCGAATGAGTTGGCTGAGACAGAATCCAGCGATAAAAGCTTTCAATCATGTCGTTAGAAATCACAGCATTTTTGCCCTGATTATTCCAAGTCACACTCCAAGGTGTGCCAGGCTGATGGGTGGCTGCCGAAAGCGTTACGCCATCTGCTTTCCCATAAGTCCTTGCGACGTCCCTCATGATAGTCCGCTCATCCGCATTAAAGTTTTCCATAGGTGCGGAGGGAACCTGAGTAACTGGTGAGGAGCGGAAGTCTCTTACCGCTTGGTAAACACTGCGGACCACTGGGCCGTATTGCCAAGCTTGTACAGGCTCGTTGATCAATGGCACCCCATGCCTTGCAAGCATGTATCCATGAGCGATGTACACAAGCTTCAAAAGCTGCATTGGCGTTACAGCAGGATCCCCAGCCTCACGGCACTCGTTAAGGATTTGCTGGGCAACTGCGCGCGCATCTCTACTCATCGTCTTGCCCTCCTTTATAGATCATCAATATCAAAATGAGGCGCGAGTCTGCCGAAGTCAAGGGTGGATGTCAATTTCTCCTTGACACACCTGTGCTAGCTCGTTCCTGCGCCTGATTTTATCAGTTAGCTGTACGCATATCCAGTATTTGGTTCAAGTCCACTCGGTGGTGGATGGTGCCTATCTGTAGAGCTAGAAGCTGTCTAAAAGTATCTGGCATAGCTCGATTTCATTGGTTGAAACATGTGCTATTCCGTTGAATGGTTTTAGACAGTGAATCGCTGTAACCCACGGTTTACGCGGCCTATGCATTGTTTCGGCTAATACTGCTGCATCATCGGCGTGTGGGAGGACAGATCGGAGGTATTTTTACTCATTGGTATTTAGGCGGATTCGTTGAATGGGTGAAGCAAAGGAGCGCTGGGCCCGGCTTTTTGCAGATGGCGGCAAGGTTACCATGGGCGCCCTGGCCTCGCAGACACCAAGGCACTACTGCGTTTGTCCGGTAAATGCAGCACAAATATGCAAAACAGCATTTGTCATGGGCTAAAAGTTCGAGCACTATGCGTTCTATGCAAATACGCAATGTTTCTACCGTCTTAAGAGAGCTGCTGGATCGTGATGGAATCTCCCCCACGGAGCTTCACCGTCGGACTGGTGTGCCTCAATCCACCCTCTCGCGGATTCTCAGCGGGAAGATCGTCGATCCTTCGGATAAACACATCTCGCGGATCGCTGAATACTTCCAGGTGAGCACCGACCAATTGCGCGGGCGCGTGGATATCGCGCCTGCCCGGGTTGCTGCGCCCCGCGACGAGATTCATTCGGAACTCAAGGACATAAGCCTGTGGGACGACGATACCCCTGTCGATGACGACGAGGTGTCGGTTCCTTTTCTGCGTGAGGTTGAATTGGCTGCTGGATCAGGAAGATTCGTCATCGAGGAGAGCGAGCGCGCCAGCCTGCGCTTCGGCAAGCGCAGCCTGCGGCACAACGGCGTGCAGTTCGATCAGGCCAAATGCGTCACGGTGCGGGGCAACAGTATGTTGCCGGTGCTGCGCGATGGTGCAACGGTCGGGGTCAATGCCGGCAAGTGTGCCATCGGCGATATCGTTGATGGCGACCTGTATGCGATCAACCACAATGGCCAACTGCGAGTGAAGCAGCTGTATCGCTTGCCCACCGGGATTCGCCTGCGCAGCTTCAACCGCGATGAGCATCCGGATGAGGACTACAGCTTCCAGGAAATCCAGGAGGAGCAGATCAGCATCCTCGGTCACGTCTTCTGGTGGGGCATGTACGCCCGCTAAGCCATCACTGTCAGACAAAGCCCGCCACTGAGCGGGCTTTTTTTCGCCCTCGAAAAATCCCTACCGCCCTGCATCTATGCGGCTCTCATGCACTCGCGCAATTCGCATGCATAAATAAATGCATTTACGCATTGACTGCATATGCATGAATGCATATTATCCATCTCAAGCCGTTCAACAACGGCTGCAACGACGCTCTTTAGTGGCAAAGCAAAGGCAGCGATGAACCGGCCTCGACGGTTCAGAGGGTTGGCAACTGACCCGGGTGTGCAGCGTAAAGCACCAGAAGCAGTTATCCGGCGGACAGGGTCGCGGTCGGAGGAACAATTTGAATGGGTCCGTACCGCACCAGTCGTGCCGAAAGACCAAGGTTTGCATTACTGAAAAGCCCGGGCGACCGGGCTTTTTGGAATGCCTGCCTAACGTGGGCCACCAACAGACAGGGACCCCTTGAAACATCGTTATCAGCCTTCTATCAACTGGCCATCTCGCTGGCCTCAATCCGCACGGGAGACGTGAATGACAAACGAGCAACAAGCGTTGCTGGACATGCCGATCTGGCTGGTCATCGTCCTGGCGCTGGTCGGTGGCGTTTCCGGCGAAATGTGGCGCGCCGACAAGGAGGGCGCTCGTGGCTGGTCGCTGTTGCGGCGCCTGGCGCTGCGCTCCGGAGCCTGCGTGGTGTGCGGGGTCTCGGCGATCATGCTGTTGTATGCCGCCGGCGTCTCGATCTGGACCGCCTGCGCCTTCGGCTGCCTGACCGCCATGGCCGGCGCTGACGTTGCCATCGGCCTTTATGAGCGCTGGGCGGCCAAGCGCATCGGGGTTTGCGAACCGCCTTCACGGGATTCGAACTCGGATCAGCGCTGATCCGCTCCGGCCTTTAAAAAGGTCCACTGGACTTGAGCCCGAAGGCTGGACCGCCTCGACCTTATTCTGGAACTAGACAATGAACGAACTGACCCAGCTAAAAGACGCCATCACGTCCACGATCAAGCTGGCGATGCCCCATCTGCAGACGGTTGAGGCATTCCCCAAGGCGTTTGAAGGCGCCACTGAGCCGGCGCTCTACTTTGCCGTCACCGGCCTGGACCAGGCAGCCGACCCGGGTGACGGTCGCTGCTGCATGCGGGCCACTTTGGAGGCCCGGGTACGGGTTGACCCCGAACTTGCACAGGCACCTTTGCAGGCGGCCATTCTGGCGGCTCAGTTAATCGAGCTGCTGCGTTGTCAGCAGTGGGATCTGGACTTTGTCGAAGGCGCGACGGCGGTGTGGGCCAAGCCTGCTGGTACGGCTGCAGAGTCGGTTTACCGGGCCGAGTGGATCGTGCAGTGGCAGCAGCTTATCTACCTGGGTCAGGAGCAATGGCCCTGGCCGAATCAACCACCGGGCACCCTGGTGTTGGGGTTCAGCCCCGATACCGGCCCAGGTCATGAGGGCGGCTACCAGTCGCCGGAGCACATGGCGTGAGTTACGTGTCTGCAACCCACGACCGCATGATTGCCGGCCTGATCCTGCCTTGCAGCGTGGTCGGCGTGGATCTGGCTGCTGGCCTGGTGCGGGTATCCGATGGCGCCGGCTGGACCAGCGCCTGGGTGCGCTGGCACAGCCAGGCCGCGGGCAAGGCCCGGCACTGGCGGGCGCCGAGCCTGGGGGAGCAGGGCGTGCTGATCAGCCCCAGCGGCGAGCCGGCCCAGGGCACCTTCGTTCCCGGCCTGTATGGCAACGCCGGTCCCCAGCCGGACAACCGCGACCATGTCGAGGTCTGGCGTTTCGAGGATGGCGGCTCGCTGGTCTATGACTGGCAGGCCAAGAGCTACAGCATCAGCCTGCCCAGCGGCACGGTGACCATTCAGGTCGGCGGCAGCTCGGCGGTGGTGACCGACAGCGCCCTGAGCGGCAAGGCCGACAGCATCACCCTGAGCGGAGCGATCACCTTGAATGGCGATGTGCACATCAACGGCGGCAGCTTGAAGCACAACGGGGTCAACGTCGGTTCGACCCATACCCATCTGGGTGTGATGCCGGGTCCCGGTTCAACTGCAACGCCGCAGTGACCCATGCGGGTCGTGGCCCTCACGACTCAGCGCTCACGTCTCACCCATCACCGAACACCCCATCAACCCGCCCCGAGCGGTTTTTTTGTACCCGGAGATACCTATGGCCACCCCTAAGAAAACTCCCGGCCGCCCTGTGGGCGCCGGCACTGTGGTGTTTCGCGACACCCTTTACACCTCGCGCAATTTGATCCTGCCGGATGGCCGCCAGTTGCGGGTTGCCCAGGGACAGGTGTCGGTAAAGGCCGGCGACCTTGTCGCCCTGGACTACCTGAACGCCCACCCGGATCTGCAAGCGCAGGAGTGACACGATGATCGGAATGGATCGCCGTACCGGCCTGTCGCTGTCCGGCATCGAGCATGTGCGGCAGTCCATCGAGGACATCCTGACCACGCCGCTGGGCAGTCGGCGGATGCGCCCGGAATACGGCAGCAACCTGCGCCGCTACGTCGACTTGCCGGTAACCGGCGGGTGGAAAAGCGCGGTGCAGGCCGAAGTGGCCCGAGCGCTGTTGCGCTGGGAGCCCCGGCTGAAGCTGGAACGGGTAAGAGTGGTTGCGGTGGTGGGTGGTCAGATCAGCTTTCAACTGACCGGCCAGTACCTGGGCGATAGCGCGGTTTTGGAGGTGACGGCATGAGTACGTTGGACTTGTCGGCGCTGCCGGCGCCGCAGGTGCTTGAGGCCCTGGATTTTGAGGCCTTGTACCAAGGCAAGCTGGCCACCTTTCGCCGGCATATGGGCGATAACTGGACGGCCAACCTGGAAAGCGACCCGGTGAGCAAACTGCTGGAGCTATCGGCCTACGGCGATATGCAATTGCGGGCCCGGGTCAACGATGCAGCCAAGGCGCTGCTGCTGGCCCATGCCAAGGGCACGGACCTGGATCACCTGGCGGCCAACGTCAAACTGCAGCGCCTGGTGATCCTGCAGGGTGACCCGCAGGCGGTGCCGCCGGTGGAGGAGGTCAAGGAAGCCGACGACGCTCTGCGCGAGCGCGTGCAGTTGGCCTATGAAGGACTGACCACGGCCGGCCCGCGCAACAGCTACATCCTGCATGCCCGTAACGCTTCTGCGCTGGTAGCAGACGCCGAGGCCGAAAGCCCGGCACCGGCCCGGGTGACGGTCACGGTGCTGAGCCTGGAGGGAAATGGCGCGGCCAGTCCTGACTTGCTGGCGACCGTTGCCGCAGCCCTCAACGATGAAGACGTGCGACCGCTCGGCGACCGGGTCACGGTCCAGAGTGCCCAGGTCTTGCCGTATCGCATCGACGCGGTGCTGCACATGAAGGGCTCCGGCCCGGAAGGTGACGCTGCCCTGGCAGAAGCCGAGCGCAAGCTGGCTGCCTGGGTCAACCCACGCCGGCGCCTGGGCATCGAGGTGGCTCGTTCGGCCATTGATGCGCAGTTGCATGTGGCCGGCGTGGCTCGGGTCGATCTGGCGGGTTGGCAAGACATCACCCCGACCAAGGCTCAAGCGGCGTATTGCACTGGTTACAGCGTCACGCTGGGGAGCTGAGATGACCAGCCTATTGCCGATCAATAGCACGCCGCTGGAGCGCGCCCTTGAGGCGGCCAGCGCAGGCGATACCGCCATCATGCTGCGCACCCTGTACAACCCCTCCACCTGCCCGGTGCATCTGCTACCGCAGTTGGCCTGGGCCTGGTCGGTGGATCGCTGGGACCCGCGCTGGTCCGAGACGGTCAAGCGCAACGCCATTCGTGCCTCGTACTTCATCCACGCTCGCAAAGGCACCATCGGTGCGCTGCGCCGGGTGGTGGAACCGCTGGGCTACCTGATCGAAGTGGTCGAATGGTGGCAGACGGTCCCTGAAGGCGAACCGGCCACCTTTGCCTTGAAAGTCGGGGTGCTGGATACCGGCATCACCGAGGAGATGTACCAGGAGCTGACCCGGCTGATCGATGACGCCCGGCCTGTCAGCCGGCACATGACTGGCCTGGCCATCAGCCTGGAAACCTCCGGCGTCATCGGTTACGGCGCCTACGTGGATCAAGGCGAAGTGCTCGACGTTTATCCCCCGACACCCCGCGACATTGAAGTGACCGGCCGTTATGGCCAGGTCATGTGTATTGATGAAACAGACACCCTGGATGTGTACTCATGATTGATTCCAACAGTCAGTTCTTTGCCATTCTCACGGCGGTGGGCGAGGCGAAACAGGCGAATGCCACGGCCCTGGGCACGCCCTGGACTTTCAAGGAAATGGCGGTCGGCGATGCCAACGGCACCGACCCCATCCCGAACCGGGCTCAGACCAAACTGGTCAACGAGTGGCGCCGCGCCCCGGTCAACCAGGTACGCACCGACCCGGCCAACCCCAACGTCATCATCACCGAACAAGTCATCCCGCCTGATGTTGGCGGTCGCTGGATTCGTGAGATCGGCTTGTTCGATGCCGACGGCGACCTGGTGGCGGTGGCCAACTGCGCCCCGAGCTTCAAGCCCCTGCTGGCCCAGGGCACCGGCAAGACCCAAGTCATCCGCATGAACTTCATCGTCGCCAACACCGCGCAGATCGTGTTGAAGATCGATCCGGCGGTGGTTCTGGCTACCCGTGAATATGTGGATAGTGCGGTGGCCGCAGCGGCTTTACCCGGGGACAAAAAGCCCGGTATCTACCGGCAGGTGACGATTGATAAAAGAGGGATTGTACTGTCGGGCGCTAACCCGACAACGCTTGGGGGATATGGAGTTACCGACGCATATACAAAAGTTGAAGTAGATCAACTCATCTCATCCGTACCAACTCAGGCGACCGAAGCTGTCTTGGGCATGGCGAAAGTTGCGACTCAGGCTCAGATAAATGAGGGTGTTGACAACACTACGTTCATTACGCCGCTCAAACTGTCTTGGCGAGTTGCAACGGAAACTATTGGAGGTACGGCAAAGGTTGCGACTCAACTTCAGGTACTAGCTGGGGTAGATGACTCAACGATTGTCACACCTAAAAAACTGCAGGCTGCGTTTTCAGACCGTTTTATCCATTCTCCTGTTGCCCCTAAACCAACTGATGGCTCGGTCGGTACGCTTTGGCTGCAGTACGAGGAACCATAATGAACTTCCACGTAAAACTGGATGGCGGTTACCTGCCTGGTGTCATGCCTTATGTGAAACTTGCAGACGGCTGGCGAGAGGGGGCGGAGCTGTTCATCAAAACCGAAAGTGGGTGGCGCACGGTCTGGCGGCGAACCATTGTGTTTATCAACACAGTAGAACGAGCGGGTGCGAGCATTTTTGACCTCATGGGCAAGCCGACCAAGGCGCGACGTTATCTCTTTATCAACCGTGCAATGATCTACGGTGGTGGGAAGGGATACTCATTGAGAACGGGAGTTTTTCCACCAGGCTCCACGCTAAAAATCATCAATGAACACTACATCCGTGGTGCGGGTGGCGCGGGGGCTTATCCCGCTCGGCCCTTGCCAGGCGCCACAGCTGTTGTTCTTGATTTTCCTGCAACGCTCGATAACCGCAATGGCTACATTTTCGGTGGCGGAGGTGGCGGCGGGGATGCCTACTGGCCCAACGTACTGCATACCGGAGGTGGCGGTGGCGCGGGACGTCCTGGCGGCGCAGGTGGCGGAATGTATCAAGTTTCTACTTACGGCTATGGCTACCCAGCGGCAGGCAGTTTGGATGCTGGTGGCGCTGGGGGCTGGTATACAGCCGGATGGAACGGTGGCGCAGGCGGCGCTCCTGGTAGCCCCGGTGCAGCGTCGACCAATGCACCTGGTGCTGGTGGCTATTCGATTGAGAAAAATGGCAACAACTTGATCTTTGAAGGGGGCAACAGCCCTGATCGAGTAAAGGGGAATATCTTGTGAGTGGATTTAAAGTTCTCTCTGTGTCGGCTCCCGCTGGCACCATGCTTGTCGACTGGGGAAATGTGACGTTAAACCACTATATCCCCCAAGAAATCTTAACTAACCCTGACATCGACTCGGTGGCATTGGCAAAAGTCATCGAAGGTATGCGGCCGGCACCTGCAGTCACGTTGCCGCTGCCTGATGCGCTCCACGCTATGGTTGAACCTTTCAACCAGGGTGAGGATGAACGAATCTGGCGAGCTGCCGAGTTGGCGGCCGTTACATGGCTGCGCGACCGCCATCGAGATCAGCTTGAAATCAAAGTGCCTACTGCCCTTTCGGACAATCAGTACAACGAGCTGCTTGTGTACATGCAATCCCTACGCGACTGGCCGCAATCCCCGGACTTTCCACAGATTGAACATCGCCCGGTGGCGCCGCCCTGGATCGCCGAGCAAACCGATTAAACGCCCCGCACCGCCGGGGCGTTTTCTTTCCCGCTTCCCACCAATCAATCATCCCTACGAGCCCCCTTCACCCGGGGCTTTTTCATGTCTGGAGTTTATCCATGAGTGGTTTTTTCCACGGCGTTACCGTAACTAACGTCGACACCGGCACGCGCACCATTTCGCTGCCGTCGTCTTCGATCATCGGCCTGGTGGACACCTTCACCGAAGGCCCGACCGCCACTGCCAAGGTCAATGACCTGCTGCTGATCACCAACGAGCGCGAGGCCATTGCCGCCTGGGGCCCGGATGCGGCCATCACCAAGGCCTGCCAGGCCATCTACCAGCGGGCCAAGGCGGTGATCGTCGCTTGTGGCGTGGCCAAGATGACCGACGCGGCCGAGCAGACTTCGGCGATCATCGGCGGGGTGCTGGCCGACGGCAAGCGTACCGGCCTGCAGGCGCTGCTGGACGGCAAGAGCCGTTTCAACGCCCAGCCACGTCTGCTGGTCACCCCCAAGCACAGTTCGACCCTGGCCATCGGCACCGCCCTGGTGGCCCTGGCGGACAAGCTGCGTGGCCTGGCTATTCTCGATGGTCCCAATACCACCGACGAAGCGGCCATGGCCTACGCCAAGAACTTCGGTGCCAAGCGCGCCTATATGGTCGACCCGGGTGTTCAGCACTGGGATAACGGCGCCAATGCCACCGTCGATGCGCCGGCCTCGGCCTGGGTTGCCGGTCTGTTCGCCTGGACCGACAACGAGTACGGCTTCTGGGCCTCGCCGTCGAACAAGGAGTTCGTCGGCATCACCGGCACCAAGCGGCCGATCGAGTTCCTCGACGGCGATGAAACCTGCCGCGCCAACTTGCTGAACAACGCCAACATCACCACCATCATTCGCGATGCGGGCTTCCGCCTGTGGGGCAACCGCACGCTGTCCAGCGATCCGAAATGGGCCTTCGTCACCCGGGTGCGGACCATGGACATCGTCATGGACGCCATCCTCTTCGGCCACAAATGGGCCGTGGACCGCTCGATCACCGCGACCTACGTCAAGGACGTCACCGAGGGCCTGCAGGCCTTCATGCGTGATCTGAAGAACCAGGGCGCGATCATCAATTTCGAGGTCTACGCCGACACCGAGCTCAACACCGCCAGCCAGTTGGAGCAGGGCAAGGTGTACTGGAACATCCGCTTCACCGACGTACCGCCCGCCGAAAACCCCAACTTCCGGGTCGAGGTCACCAACCAGTGGTTGACCGAAGTCCTCGACCAAGCCGCTTAAGGAGCCGCAGCAATGGCAATGATTCCCGAAACCCTGGCGAACATGAACCTGTTCGTCGATGGCATCAGCTTTCAAGGCGACGTGCCGAGCCTGACCCTGCCCAAGTTGACCCTCAAGACCGAGGAACACCGTGTTGGCGGCATGGATGTGCCGGTGGAACTGGACATGGGCATGGAGAAACAAGAGGCCGGCTTCACCACCACCGGCGTGCGCCGCGAGTCGCTGAAGATGTTCGGCCTGGCCGATGGCAGCGGCTTCAACGGTGTGTTCCGTGGCGCCTTCAAGGGCCTCAAGGGCAAGGTCACCCCGGTGATCGTCACCCTGCGCGGCCTGCTTAAAGAGGTCGACATGGGCGACTGGAAGTCCGGCGACAAGGCCGAGATCAAGCACAACGTGGCCCTGACCTACTACAAGCTGGAAGTCGACGGTCGCCTGATCTACGAGATCGATGCCCTGGGCATGAAGCGCGTGATCAATGGCGTCGACCAGCTCGCCGCCCAACGTTCGGCCCTGGGCCTGTAAGGAAGACACCTCATGTCTCAAGCAAGCGACAAGACCCCGAGCTGGATGACCCTGAGCAGCGACAGCGTGATGGTGGCGCTGAGCAAGCCGGTGGAGATGAACGGCGTGGTCTGCGACCGGCTCACCCTGCGGGCGCCGACGGTGCGTGATGTGCGCGCCGCCAGTGCCGCCGGCGTTGGTGACGATGAACAGCGCGAGCTGATGCTGTTTGCCAGCCTCGCGCAAATCAGCACCAAGGACCTGGAGAGCATGGCACTCAAGGACTATCAACGCCTGCAGGCCGGCTATTTTCGCCTGGTGCAAGACGACGAGCTTTGATCCGGCGGTGATGAAGGTGGCGGCGAAACGGCTCGCTCGCGAGCTGCATTTCGCCGCTGAGGAAATCATGACCATGAGGTTTTCCGACATGGTCTGGTGGCTCACGGATTGAGCCCGTCACCCAAGGATCAGGAGAAGCACATGGCGAACAAACTGGTATCGGGGTTGGTGGTAGTGGGTACTGCCCTCAGTTCGACCTGGGACGCCGCCTTCAAGACGGTGGAAGACCGGATCAAGCAGCTGGAGCAGCAGGGCAGCAAGGCCAGGGTGCTGGAAAAGACCATCGGCCAGACCCTGCGCCTGCAGGATGAATGGAAAAAGGCCCATGACACCGGCGCCGCTTCCGCGGCCGGGCTGTTGCGCCGCTTGGAAGAAAGCCGCAACGGACTGCGCCAGCAGGGTATTGAGGTGCACAAGCTGCGCCAGGAATATCAAGCGCTGGGCAAGGTGGCCCGGGGTTCTGAGCTTCAGGCTCGTGGGCTGCAGCAGGTAGCCCAGGGCAAGGCCGACTTCAAGGCGGCTTATGACTGGGCAAAGTTTGGAGTCGATAAGCTCCGCGCCCCGGTCAAGATCAGTGCTGATTATCAAGCGCTGATCCGCGACATGGCGATCAAGGCCAATGTGGTCAACCAGCCTCAGGAAGCGCAGCTGAGCCGCACGGTGATTCAGACCTCCCGTGACACGGGCATGGCCCGTAACGATGTGGCGGCTCTGGTGAGCCAGATGATGGCCAGCGGCATGTCGCTGGACAAGGCGCAAGGCTACACAGGGTTGGCCGCCAAGTTTGCGGTGGGGCAGGGCGCGAGCGTCGACGACACCGCGAAGCTGATGCGGGCCCTGGAGCTCAAAGCTGGAATCAGCGACCCCAAGGTCATGGAGCAGGCTCTTGAGGCCATCGCCCTGCAGGGGCAGGCCGGCAATTTCGAGGCGGCCGACATGGCGCGCTTGCTCCCGGCGCTGCTCAAGAGCGCGAGCGCGGAAGGACTCACCGGTATGGAGGCGGTGAGTCAGTTGGGGTCCATGCTGCAAGTGCAGATGAACACTGCGGGCAGTGCCGATCAGGCCGCTGGCCAACTGCAGAACTGGATCGAGAAAATCGGCTCCAGTGAGGCGGTCAAGGCTTATGAAGACGCCGGCATTGATTATCAGGCTTCGCTGAATACCGGTATCCAGAAGGGCATGTCGAGCCTGGAGGCGAGCTTTGCCCTGGCCATGCGCTACGTCAGGGCCATCGACCCGGCCAAGGCGGCGAAGATGGCCGAGGCCCAGGCGAAGATCAGCCAGGAAACCGACCCGGCCAAGGCCAAGGCCATGCTTGAGGCTCTGGAAGAGTCCCTGCGTACTGGTGACCTGTTTACCGATATGCAGATCAAGGCGGCCTTGCTAGCCCAGACCCAGGGTCGGCAGCAGTATGAGCAAGTGAAGAAGGACTCGTTGAGCGCTTCGGGGGTTATCGACAAGAACCTCGCGGAGCGTCGAGAAGCCTCCAAGCAGTTGTGGGCTGAAGCCGGTCACTCCATCGATGAAGGCCTGCGGGTCGTGGGGCAGGCCCTGCAACCGGTGACGGATCTGGTGGCCAAAAGCATCACCGTGGTGGTCGGAAAGCTGACCGAGCTGGCAGAGCACAACCCATCGCTGGTGCAGGGTGTGGTCGCTTTGGGCGCCGCGTATGTCGCGGTGCAAAAGCTCATGGCGGTCTACACCATGAGCAAGGGCCTGATCAATGTCTTGCGGGGTGGGTTGAAGATTGACCCCAAGGCGGCAAAGCGAGCGCCTGGCCGCAGTGCGGGAGGCATTGACTGCTGTGAGCTTGCAGGCAAGCCAAAGGCGAGAAAGCGAGCGCCCGGTCGCAATGCGCCAGGCATTGACTGTTGCGAGCCCATGATCGACTGCGGCTTGGACAAGCAACGCCGTCGGGGCCGTGGTGGGCGTAAGGCTGAAAGGCGCAGGCCACCTGCGAGGGGGGCGGGCATTCAAGGTGGCAAGAGCCCTTTGACGCCCAGTGGTCTGGAAAAAATGCCCAGAGGGGCGGTCAGGTCTGGCGTGGCCGGTGCCGCACTGAAAGGCGCTGGCTCTGTGGCCAAAGGTTTCGCACCTTTGCTCAAGGGCGGCGCGATCCTATCGGTGCTCGGTGCCGGTTTCCAGGTTGCGGACACCTATCTGAATGCCAAGACCCAGGATGAAAAAGCCGAAGGCTATGGCGAGGCGGCAGGCAATCTTGCAGGCGCCGCTGCCGGAGCAGCAGCAGGGGCCGCCATTGGTTCCGTGGTGCCGGTCATCGGTACTGTTATTGGTGGGCTGGTGGGCGGTGCACTGGGCGCCTGGGGCGGTTCTGCCGCTGGTGGGGCCTTGGGCAAAAAACTGTTTGGCTCCGACGACTCGCTCAAGCAAATGCCCGCAGCCGGTCCGCTGATGATGCGCAACGCCGGGCAGAACATCCCGCCGGTGATGGGCGATATCGCCAAGTCCTTCCAGCCGGGCCAGACGCCTCCGCTGATGGGGCAGGCCGCGCGTTCGCTGGCCAGTCCGGCACCGTCGGCGTCGAGCCTTTCGCTGAGCAATCCTCCGGAGCCGTTCAAATCGGCGGCACTACCGGCGATTGAACAGCAGTTCAGCTTCGCGCCTTACCTGTCGATTTCGGTGCAGGGCGATGTCAGAGATCCGGCGCAATTGGCCCGGGAGCTGGAACCCTATCTGCGCTTTCAGTTCGACGAATACAGCCGTCAGGCGGCGGGTCGTCAGTTGTTCGACGCGGCACACGTTTAAGGAGGTGGCATGGCCTATATGGAACAGCTGCAATCGGGGCTTACGTCCCTGGTGGCGGCAGCGGAGGCGGGGCGGCGCAGCGCCGATGAAATGCTCGGGCCCATGAACGGCGCCATCAGCGACATCACCGGCGCCGCCTCGGAGCTGGAAAATCTGCCCTGGGTCGGCCCGGTGCTGGGCGCCAAGCTGCAACGCACCATGCGCAGCATCGGCGCGGCGCAGTCGGCGGTGGGTGAAGTCGCGACCAAGTACAGCCAGGCCGTGACCGTGGCGGGGCAGATGCAGCAGCGTCTTGGCGCCCTGCAGGAGCAGGTGGCCAAGGCCGGCGCGGCGATCAACCGCATCGGCGGGCAAATCAGTCCGGCCCTGGGCAATATCTTTCCTTCCGGCGCGCTGGCGCCTCAGGACACCCCGGCGGCGGAGGCGGTGAAACCCTTCCCGCACCTGCTGATCCTGCAGCCCCTGGGGGCCGCGGCCGAGCCGTTCTACTTCAACCTCGATACCGCGGCCTTCGATGAGTTGCGCCGGCAAACCGGCTTTCGCTGGGCGGCCCAGGAGCGCCTGAGCCGCAGCATTGCGCAGCAGGCGGTGGGGCAGGGCGACGACAAGATCTCCCTCAAGGGCGCGATCTTTCCCGGGTTCAAGGGCGGGCTGGGGCAGTTGCAGGCGTTGCGCAGCATTGGCCGGCGCCTGCAGCCCCTGAGCCTGACCACGGGCTACGGTGAAGTGCTGGGCACCTGGTGCCTCACCAGCATCGACGAGGAACAGAGCCACCTGCTGGCGGGCGGCATTCCCCGCAAACAAGGGTTTTCACTGGAGTTTGTGAGCTATGGCAACGACCTGCAGAACCTCTGACGGCGATCTGCTCGACACCCTGTGTCATCGCTACTACGGGCACCTCAATGGCAGCGTCGAGGCGGTGCTGGACGCCAACCAGGGCCTGGCCGACGAGCCACAACCCTTTCGGGCCGGGGTACTGATCCTGCTACCGGAGCTGCCGATCCGCACAGAGGCGATGGTTCAGCTATGGGACTGACCTGGCCTCCACTCAACAGACCCCGCTGCGTGCGGGGTCTTCATTTTCTGGAGCACAGGCCATGACCCCGGTCTTTCGCATCCTCGCCGATGGCCGCGACATCACCGCGCAGATCAATGACCGGCTGCTGACCCTGCGCACCCTGGACAAACCGGGCATGGAAGCGGACGAGTTCGAACTGCGCATCGATGACCGTGACGGCGCGGTCGCCTTGCCCGGTCGTGGCGCCGCCATCGAAGTGTTCCTCGGCTATGCCGGGCAGGCATTGACTCGCCTGGGGCGCTACACGGTGGATGAAGTGGTGGTCAACGGGCCGCCGGATTCCATCGAGATCCGCGGCAAGGCCAGCGACATGCGCGGCAGTGGCAAGACCACCCGCAGCGGCAGTTGGGAGAGCGTGGCGCTGGCGCAGATCGTCCGCGATCTGGCGGCCCGCAACGGCTGGCAGCCGGTCTGTCCGGTGGCGACCAAGGTGCCGCGGATCGACCAGCTCAACGAATCCGACTTCAACTTCATCACCCGCCTGGCCCGGCAGTACGACTGCACCGCCAAGGTGGCCGAAGGCAGGTTGCTGGTGCTGCCCCGTCAGTCCGGGTTGAGTGCCAGCGGCAAGGCCCTGGGCGTTGTCAGCCTCAGCCGTCGCGACGTCAGCCGTTATCAGTTCCGCCTCAGTGACAGCAGCACCCACAAGGCGGTGCAGACCAAGCATCAGGACCCGAAGAGCGGCACGCTCAAGGTCATCGACCTGGGCAACAGCGACTCGCCGGCCAGCGTGCCGGCGGTGCACACCGATCGGCACCTGTACCCCAACAAGTCCGCCGCCGAGCAAGCGGCCAAGGCTCGCTTGGCAGCCTTCAACCGCAGCAGCGCCAGCCTGCGCCTGGAAATGCCCGGGCGCACCGATCTGTTTGCCGAGCGCCTGATCAATGCCCAGGGCTTCAAGGCCGGACTGGACGGCGAGTACCTGGTGGACTCGGTGGAGCAACTGTTCAACCCGTCGGGCTGGAGCACCACGGTCGAATGCAACGGCGGCAAACAAGGCAAGGCCAAAGCCAAGGCCAAGAAAACCCCCACCAAAAAACCACTCAGAGTGGTGCAGCTTTGACGCTGCGTCAGCCCCGCGAGCTTTGCCGTAGCCACCCCATGTGCAGCGTTGCGCTGCAACCCACTCTGCCTTTTCAAGTACGCGGACAATCCGCAGGAGTAGTCATGAACCCAGGCATCAGCAGCCCGGCCTCGAAGCGAGGCCTGCGCTTTCTGTTCCAGACATTGATCGTCGGCTGCAGCTTGCTGCTGGCGGCCACAGCCCATGCCGGGCCCTTTGTCCTGGCCTACACCGACGGCCAGGTCGAAGCCTCCTATAGCAACCTGCAAGCGTTCCACGGCAACCTGTCCGCAGTGGGCCTGGGCAGCATCTACGGGCTGACCGTCACCGGCCAGTTGCACCAGGAAGGGATGAACCCGACCAGCGAAAACATCATTCGCTTCGCCCAGTCCAAATCGCTGCCGCTGTACCCCACCGTCTCCGACTACAACGAAGGCATTGCTGATTTTGACCCGGCCATTTCCCACTCCATCGTCAACGACAAGACCTTGAGTGCCGGCAGCATCAAGCAACTGGTGAGGCTGGCCAGGGAGGGCGGTTTTGCCGGCATCAATCTGGACTTCGAACAGGTCGAACCGAGGAATGCCAAGGCCTTTTCCGCCTATGTCAAAGCCCTGGGCAACGCCCTGCATGCCAGCGGCAAGAAACTGATCATCAGCGTCCCGCCCAAGTCCAGCGACCGCGAGCCCGAGTACCTGCAAGGCTACGACTACAAGGCCCTGGGCACGGCGGTGGATTACGTCCAGGTCATGACCTACGACCAGGTCGGCCCGGGCTGGAGCAGCGGCGGTTTCCATGACGAAGTCTGGCCCGGCCCGGGCTCCGGCGCCGACTGGCAACGGGCTGTGCTCGGCTACGCGGTATCGCGAGTCGCGCCGGGCAAGGTCCTGGCCGGGCTGCCGGCCTACGGTCAGGACTACAGCATTGGCAACCGGGTGCACTGGTCGGCCTATCGGGAAATCATTGCCGAGCACCGCGCCGTCACCCACCGGGACGCCGCTTCCGCAACGCCTTACGCCACCTGGGGGCCAGTGAAGAGCTTCGCCGATGGCGTGGAATGGACCCCGGAGCGCGCGCAGCCGGTGCTCTGGTACGACGATGCCACGAGCATCAAGACCAAGACCGCGCTGGTGACCAAGCTGGGCCTGGGCGGCACCAGCGTCTGGGCCATGGGCTATGAAAATGCCGAGTTCTGGACGGCGCTGCAGGCGGGGCTCAATGAAGGTCGAGCACTGCTGCCTGTCGGGCAGGAGTGAGAGGTCGATCAGCGAAAAAACAGCGGCCGTAGAACCGCGTTTCCTGCGGCATCGCAGTCCTTGCCGGCGGAAGTCTATGCGTTGCGCGTAATGTCCCGGGAGTTGCCGGGAGCCTGAGCTTTAACCATACAGGTGCCGGATCAACGTCTATCGGCTCCTGTCGACGTGAAGGAATAGATCAATGGCTTCGCAAAAGCATCTTCAGTTCATGAATTTCCTGGCAAGGGTTGTCGCGCCTGCCTGCAGCATCGACGACGATCTGTGTACCGGTGTGGAGCTTCTGCCATTGCGTGCTCGCGCCGTGGAGTGGGAGCGGTTTGTCGATCTGGGAGCGACATCGGTCTCGCAGATTGACCAGGGGGGCGGCCCGGCGGTCACGTTCGAGGTCTTGCTTGACCCGCAAAAGTGCCACGGCGCGAAGACGGTTCAGGTCTATTTCGATGGTGTTAGCCATGACGGCCTGACACTGGAGAACGAGCGCAGCGGAGCGAGCGCGGCGCGAAATGTCGGTGTGCAGATCCTGGACGCGCTCGGCAATGCCCTGACCCTGGGGCAAGCCGCTGCGCACTACCCCGCGGATACCGACAGGTTGCAGTTCATGGCTCGACTGGTCGGAACTCAAGGGCCGGTCACGGCCGGACTCTACGCCGCGCTGTCCGAGTGCGTGATCGTTTATGCCTGAACCTGGGGTCCTGCGGGCATTCGCAGGACCCTGTCATCGGCCTGGGGCGGATGCTTCAGGCTACTTCTCTCCCACCCGCTGCGGCGGGTTTTTTGTGCCTTGGAGAAACCTATGGCAACTGCTTCCCGAGAGGCCCTGATGCTCGATCGTGGCAGCCCGCAACGGACCTGGATCGGTCCCGGTCCTGGAGCCACTCGATGAAACTCAGCGCTGTTATCAACCAGCTGCACAGCCAGTGTCCCCGTCTCAGCGGGCGCATTCTGGCGGGCATCAACCTCGATACTCTGGGCGGTAACACCAGCCAACCCCTACCGGCTGCGTACTGGGCTCCGATCAACGACTTGGCTTCCGGCAACACTGCCCAGAACGTCCACCGCCAGACCATCCGCGACCGTTTCGAAGTCGCCTTGCTCCTCGACGCCACCGACCCACAACAAGCTCTGGACCAACTCCACGACCTGCGCGCCGAAGTCTGGCGCGCCCTGGTCGGTTTCAAGCCCGGCGCCGAGTACAACCCGATCCAATACGACGGCGGTGAACTGGTGTCGTTCGACGCCACCCGCCTGCTCTACCGCCTGCGCTTCTTCGCCGAGTTCCAGCTGGGGCGCAATCTGCCCGGGCAGCCGGCGGAAACCTGGCATGAGCGTGAACTCGACGGCTTGCCGTCCTTTACCGGGGTCACGGTGCGGGTCGATGCCATCGATCCGGCGGACCCCAATTTGAAGAAACCGGGCCCCGACGGGCGCCTGGAGCTGACTTTTTCAGGAGAGCTGAAGCAATGAGCAAACGCATCACCGTGCTGCCGGTCGCTGGCCGCGCCGTACCGGACCCGGAAGCAGGCGATCTGCTGCCCGCCTCCGGCCGTGAAGTGCCGGACAACGCCTGGTGGCGCCGGCGTCTGGCCGATGGCGATATCACTAGCAAAGCCGTGAAAGCGGCGAAATCTCAAGGAGCCAAATAATGGCGATCGGTTTCAGCAATATCCCGGCGGACATCCGTGTTCCGCTGTTCTACGCCGAGATGGACAACTCGGCGGCCAATAGCGCGTCTTCGGCCATGCGCCGTCTGATCGTCGCCCAGGTCAATGACAACCAGGCCGGCGATGACCTCGGCAAGCTGGTGCTGGTGTCCAGCGTGGCCCTGGCCAAGAGCATCGGCGGGCAAGGTTCGATGCTCGCCTCGATGTATGAAACCTGGCGCAAGACCGACCCGGTGGGCGAGATCTGGTGCCTGCCGCTGCACAGTACTGAAGGCAGCGTGGCCAAGGCCGAGCTGAAGCTCACCGGTAGCGCCAGCGCCGCCGGCCTGCTCAATCTGTACGTCGGCGGTGTGCGGGTGCAGGCCTCGATCGTCAGCGGCGCCACTGCCGCTCAGGCGGCCAGCGCCCTGGCGCTGAAGGTCAATGCGGCGGTGGACCTGCCGGTGACCGCAGCAGCGGTCGACGGCACGCTGACCCTGAGCGCCAAGTGGACCGGCGACAGCGGCAATGACATCAGCCTGCAACTCAATCGCCTGGGCAAGAGTAATGGCGAAGAAACCCCGGCCGGCCTGACCCTGGTGCTGGGCAAGATGGCCGGCGGCACCGGCGTGCCGGATCAGGTCGCGGCCCTGGCGGCCCTGGGCGACGAGCCGTTCGAGTTCATCTGCATGCCCTGGACCGACACCGCCAGCCTCAATGCCTGGCAAGCGGTGATGGACGACAACACCGGCCGCTGGTCCTGGGCCAAGCAGCTGTTCGGCCATGTCTACAGCGCCAAGCGCGGCACTGTTGGCACCCTGGTGGCGGCCGGTCAGGCGCGCAACGACCAGCACATCACCATCCAGGCCCTGGAAACCGGCGTGCCACAACCTGTCTGGGTTCAGGCCGCAGCCCTGGCGGCGCGGACTTCGGTGTTCATCTCCGCTGACGCCAGCCGTCCGACCCAGAGTGGCAGCCTGCCGGGGATCGATCCGGCGCCGGCCAGCGAACGCTTCACCCTCACCGAGCGTCAGTCGCTGCTCAGCTACGGCATCGCCACCGCCTACTACGAAGGCGGCTACATGCGCATTCAGCGGGCGATCACCACCTACCAGAAGAACGCCTACGGCCAGGCCGACAACTCCTACCTGGACAGCGAAACCATGCACCAGTCGGCGTTCATCGTGCGTCGCCTGCAAAGCGTGATCACCAGCAAGTACGGGCGCCACAAGCTGGCCGCCGACGGCACCCGTTTCGGCGCCGGCCAGCCGATCGTCACCCCGAGCACCATTCGCGGTGAGCTGATCGCCCAGTACGCCAAGCTGGAGCTGGAAGGCCATGTGGAGAACGCCGACCTGTTCGCCGAGCACCTGATCGTCGAGCGCGACGTGCAGGACCCGAGCCGGGTCAACGTGCTGTTCCCGCCGGACTACATCAACGGCCTGCGGGTGTTTGCGCTGCTCAACCAATTCCGTCTGCAGTACGACGCCGCGGCCTGAGCCGGACCTGCATCACTGCGCTTTTTCAGCCCGCCTTGAGCGGGCTTATTTTTTGGGAGAAACATCATGGGTCAACTGATTGCGGGCACCTGCTACGTCAAAGTGGACGGCGCTCAACTGACCATCAGCGGCGGCTGCGAAGCACCGCTGATGGCCGTCAAGCGGGAAACCGTGGTTCCGGGTTTCTACAAGGAAACCGATCTCACCCCGTCGTTCAAAGTCACTGCGCTGCACACCCCGGACTTTCCGCTCAAGCAGCTGATCGAAGGTGTCGACATGACCGTCACCTGCGAGTTCGCCAACGGCAAGGTCTACGTGCTGGCCGGCGCCTACCTGGTGGACGAGCCTATTGCCAAGGGCGATGACGCCAGCATCGAGCTGAACTTCGAAGGGCAGAAGGGGACCTGGCAATGAGCAATACGGTGAAGCTGCAGGTGCCGATCGAGGCCCACGGCGAGCCTCTGGCCGAACTCACCCTGCGCCGTCCGACGGTGCAGGAAGTGCGGGCGATCAAGGCGCTGCCGTACAAGATCGACAAGAGCGAAGAAGTCAGCCTCGACATGGACGTCGCGGCCAAATACATCGCGGTCTGCGCCGGTATTCCACCGTCCTCGGTGAACCAGCTGGACCTGGTGGACCTCAACGCCCTGAGCTGGGCGGTGGCGAGTTTTTTCATGAGTGCGGCATCGCAGCCATCGCCGACCTGATCGCTGTCGCCTATGACCTGGCCTGGTTCTGGAAGGTCGACCCCGAACAGATGATGGCCAGGCCACTGGATGTGCTCCGGGAATCCCTGGAGCACGCGCAACGGATCAATGCGATGCAGCAGGTGCAGTGATGGCAGACACACAAACCGTAGAGACGAAGTCGGTGCTGTTGACCGGCATCGACGAACTGTCACCCAAACTCGTCGCCCTTCAAGGCAAGGTCGACTCTTTCAAGAAAAAACTTGAGCAGACCGGACTGGGCAAGCTGGATATCAGTGGTCTGTTCAAGGGCGGCAGCCTGATCACCCCGTTTCTCGACGGGATCAAGGCCTGCGACGCGTTCAAGGGCAAACTGGCCGAGGTCGGTGACTCCAGTGCGTCGGCCGACGCGGCCAAAGGCATGAATGTATTCAGTCAGTCCATGGCCAAGGTGTCCTCGGCCATTGATGCCGCGCTGGCGCCAGCGGTGGGGGCGCTGGTGGTCGGTCTGGAGCCCATGCTCAACAGCGTGGGGATACTGCTCGACGACAACCCCAAGCTGGTGGAGGGGCTGGCGATGGGTGCCATTGCCTTCTCGGCGATGCAAACCGCCGTGACGGGCGTGACCCAGGTGCTCGACCTGATGGGCACCGTGGCCAAGGCCAACCCGGTGATGCTGATTGCTATGGGCATTGCCCTGGCGGCCGGTGTGATCATTGCCAACTGGGGGCCGATCTCGGCCTTTTTTGTCAGTCTCTGGGAGGGCGTAAAGAATCTTGCGGCGCAGGCGTTGGAAGGGCTGAAAACCCTGTTCAGCTGGACGCCCTTGGGCATGCTGATCGGCAACTGGGGGACCATCACGGCGTTCTTTGCCGGGCTCTGGGACAGTATCAAGGCGATGACGGCTTCGGTCGTCGGCTTCCTCAAAGAGGTGTTCTCCTGGTCACCTCTGGGACTGATCATCGATAACTGGGCTGGGTTGACGGGCCTGTTCGCATCCATCTGGGAGTCGCTCAAGGCCTTGACGGTACCGGCGATGGCCTTTCTAAAAGGCCTGTTCGACTGGGTGCCGATGGACATGATCACCAAGAGCTGGGGCGCGGTCACCGGTTTCTTCGCGTCGATCTGGGGAGTGTTGCAAACGGGCATTCAGGCGATCAAAACGGTGTTCCAGACGCTGTTCGACTTTTCTCCGTCCGTGTTGCTTTACAACAACTGGGGGGCTGTCAGCAGCTTCTTCAGTTCGATCTGGGCGGCGCTGCAACCGGGTATCGACGGGGTCAAGAAGGTCCTGCAAACCCTGTTCGACTTCTCTCCGCTGGTGATTCTTTACAACAACTGGGGCGCGGTTACGGGCTTTTTCAGTTCGATCTGGGCCGAATTGCAACCGGGTATCGACTCGATCAGGAAGGCCATTGAAGTCCTGTTCGACTGGTCGCCGATGGAGCTGATCATGACCAATTGGGCCCCCATCGCCGATTGGTTTTCCGGGCTGTGGAGCAAGCTTCAAGAGCTGATGGTGCCGATCAAGGAGCTGTTCGAGGGCGGTTTCGGAGGGCTGATTGCCACGGTCACCGGCAAGGTCGAAGGCTTTACCGAGGCGCAAAGGCAAATCAACGCCGAGGGTAAAGGCGGGCTGGCATCACCCTTTGCCGCAACCCAGGGCAGCTCGCTGACCCAGAACTCCAGTGCCCTGATCCAACAGAACGCTGCCAACAACCGCACGCAACTCGAAGGCGGGTTGACCGTGCGTTTCGAAAACGCCCCGGCAGGCCTGCGTGCCGAACAAGCCAAGACCAATCAACCAGGCCTGAACGTGGCTTCGACCCTGGGCTATCGCTCACTTTCCCTAGGAGGTTCCAATGGCGGATAACTGGCGTGATCGTTTGTTGCCCGCGTCCTTTCGCGGCGTGCCGTTCTGGGTCGATCAGGCGAAAACCCCGGTGGGCCAGAAAGGTCAGTTGCACGAGTACCCGCAGCGCGATCAGCCGTTTTTCGAGGGCCTTGGCCAGCAGGCGAAAATCCACGATCTGACGGCCTTTATCGTCGGCGCCGATTGCCTGGCGCAGCGCGACAGGCTGCTCAAGGCTCTGGAAGAGGGCAGCGGCGAGCTGGTGCACCCTTGGCTCGGGCGGATGCAGGTCAAGGTCGGCGAATGCGAGATGACCCAGAGCCGCCAGGACGGCGGCCTGGTGACTTTCAGCCTGAAGTTCTACCCGGACCAGCCGTTGCGCTTTCCCTCGGCGGTGGTCAATACCCAGCAGCAGGTGCTGGTGGCCAGCGATACCTTGCTGGGGGCGGCGGTGCTGCGGTTCGAGTTTGCCACCAACCTGATCAAGCAGGCGCGGATCGGCGTGGCGTCTTTGCGCCAGGGGCTGGCGGACGTGTATCAGGTCATCGAGCACGAGTTCAAGCCGTTGATCGAGTTCTATGGCGATCTCAACACCCTGGTCAAAGCGGTCAAGGAAATACCCAAGGAGCTGAGCACGGAGTTCAAGGGGTTGCTGGACGATGTACGCGGGCTCAAGGACTTTGCCCGTAGCGGCTATCGGCAGATGCTCGCCGATATTTCCCAACAGGTGGAGGCGGCCCGGCGCATTGATGCGCCGAAGCTGACCACCGGCAAGGACACCACGGCGGCGGCCGAGGCGGTGGCCAACCTGGTGCAGGATGCGCTGCTGGTGCAGATCGCCCGGCTGGTGTCGGCGTTACCGGTGGCCACGCCCGTGGTGAAGCTCAAGAACACGCCGCCCCTGGCGCAGCAGGCCAGCCGGCCGGTGCAGCGCCTGGAAGTGCCGGTGGCCGACGATGTGCTGGCGCTGCGCGATCAGTTCAATGAGCTGATCTGGCAAGCCGCGCTCAAGGCCGACGCGGTGCATTACCAGGCGCTCAACACCCTGCGTCAGCAGGTGCAGGGGCACCTCAATGCGGTGGCGTCCTCGGGGGTGCGGCTGGTCAGCCTCAGCCCCAAGAGCAGCCTGCCGGCGCTGGTGCTGGCCTATCAGCGGTTTGCCGATGCGACGCGGGTCGGTGAAGTGGTGCAGCGCAACCGGGTGGCTCATCCGGGCTTCCTGCCGCCGGCTGATCTGCAAATCGCTCGGGAGTGACCCATGGACGAATTGGCAAATATCGTCACCCTGACGGTGGACGGGCTGGACTACAGCGGCTGGAAGAGCGTGGAGATCAGCGCCGACCTGGAGCGTCAGTTCCGCACCTTCAGCCTCAACATCACCTGGCAATGGCCGGGGCAGGATGCGCAGGTACGCATCCGCCCGGGCGCTCGCTGCCAGGTGCGCATCGGTTGCGACCTGGTGCTCACCGGGCATGTCTACAAGGCGCCGATCAGCTATGACGGCCAGCAGATCAGCCTGAGCGTCCAGGGCAGTTCCTTGACCCAGGATCTGGTGGATTGCGCGGCCATCAACCGGCCGAGTCAGTGGCGCCAGCAGGACGTGCTGAGCATCGTCCGCGCCCTGGCCGGCTCCTATGGGGTCGGGGTGCGCAGCGAGATCGCTCCAACCAGCAAGCTGCACACCCACAGCATCGTGCCGGGGGAGACGGTGTTCGCCTCCATCGACCGTTTGCTGACCCTGTACCGGGTATTTTCCACCGACGACGCCGACGGTTACCTGCTGCTGGCGGCGCCGGGCAGTGGTGGGCGCGCCAGCGATGCCCTGGAGCTGGGCAAGAACATCCTCTCGGCCAATGCACCGATGGATTTTTCCGCGGTGTTTTCCGAGTACCGGGTGATCGGCCAGCACAAGGGCAGCGACCAGAGCAGTGGGGCTGCAGTCAGCGAAGTATCCGGCCAGTCCAGCGATGCCAGTGCTTCACGCAAACGGGTGACGGTGATCAGCGAGGCGGCGCAACTGAGTGCCGAGCTGGCTCAGCAGCGCGCTGACTGGGAGTGCGGCACCCGCACCGGCAAGGCCCTGACCACCACCTACCAGGTGCAGGGCTGGCGCCAGAGCAATGGCGATTTGTGGCGCCACAACACCCTGGTGCGAGTGATCGACCCGGTGCTGGGGTTCGACCGGGACATGCTGATCTCCAAGGTCACCTGGTCGCTGTCCGAGCAGGGCTCGATCACCACCCTGCAGGTGGCGCCGCCGCAGACCTTCGACGCCAACCCGACACCCGGCAACACCTGAAACCCGCGCCCATCCGTAGGCGCCGGGTGGCCGGCGAAGGCATCCGGCCCGAAACCGCGCAACCCCTGTTCGCCGGCAAGCCGGCTCCTACCCTCCAAGGAACTCAGCATGAGCCTACTGACACGCCTGTTGGCGCGGGGCACCGTGGTGCTCTCCAACTCGGCCAACAAACTGCAATCGCTGCAAATGCGCCTTACCGCCGGCGAGGTCAACGACGACATGGAGCATTTCGAGCCTTACGGTTTCACCAGCAATCCCCTGGCCGGCGCCGAGGGCATCGCCACCTTCCTCGGCGGCGACCGGTCACACGCGGTGGTGCTGGTGGTGGCGGACCGGCGCTATCGCCTCAAGGCCCTGGCTGCCGGCGAAGTGGCGATCTACACCGACGAGGGCGACAAGATCCACTTCAAGCGCGGGCGGGTCATCGATATCGACACCGCGACCTTGAATATCCGCGCCAGCAGCGGCGTCAACATCGACAGCCCGACCCTGAGCATGAGCGGCAAGATCGTCTCCCAGGGCGATCAGGTCGCCGCCGGCATCAGCCAGATCAACCACGTCCACAGCGGCGTGCAACCCGGCCCGGCGCAGACCGGCGCGCCGGTGGGAGGTTAAGCATGTTCGCCACCTATGACCTGAAGAACGCCCTGACCCGGGCCGTGGAAATCAGCCTGTTCACCTGGCGCCGTGCTGCTGATGACGACGCTCTGGACGATGACCAGCGCTACGGCTGGTGGGGCGACAGTTTTCCCACGGTGGCCGACGACCGCATCGGCTCGCGGCTGTGGCTGCTGCGCCGGGTCAAGCTCAGCCGGCAGACCCAGCTCGACGCCGAGTTCTATGCCCGCGAGGCCTTGCAGTGGCTGATCGACGATGGCCACTGCAACGCCGTGGAGATCATGACCGAGCGCCTCGACGCCCAGCGTCTGAACCTGCGCACGGTGCTGATCCTGGCCGACGGCGAACGCCTGGACCTCAACCCCACTCACAGTTGGCAGGTGACCTATGCCGTTTGAAACCCCTTCGCTGCCGGTGCTGATTCAGCGCACCCAAAGCGACCTGGCCAGCGACTCGCTGCGCCAGTCCGATGCCCAAGTGCTGGCCCGCACCCTGAGCGGTGCCGCCTTTGGCCTGTATGGCTACCTGGATTGGATCGCCGAGCAGATCCTCCCGGACAAGGCCGATGAGTCGACCCTGGAACGCATCGCTGCCCTGCGCCTGAACCAGCCGCGCAAGGCCGCCCAGGCGGCCCGTGGCAGCGTCAGCTTCAACGCCGCGGCCGGTGCCGTGCTGGATGTCGACACCCTGCTGCAGAGCAGCGACGGTCGCAGTTACAAGGTGACGGCCGCCCGCACCGCCATCGCGGGGCTCAACAGCACCACTATCCAGGCGGTCGATGGCGGGACCCTGGGCAATGCCGATGCGGGCCTGGAATTGACCGCGGTGCAGCCGGTGCAAGGCATCGGCAACGCATTCACCGTCCTGGCCCCGGGGCTGACCGGTGGCGTAGCCCGGGAAAGCCTCGAGTCCCTGCGCTCCCGGGTAATCCGTTCCTACCGGATCATTCCCCACGGCGGCTCGGCGGACGACTACGAAACCTGGGCCCTGGAATGCCCGGGGATCACCCGTGCCTGGTGCCGGCGCAATTACCTGGGGCCGGGCACGGTGGGCCTGTTCGTCATGCGTGACGATGACCCGCAGCCGATCCCCAACGCCGAGCAACTGGCGCAGGTTCAGGCGTATATCGAGCCGCTGCGCCCGGTGACCGCCGAGGTGCATGTACTGGCCCCGGTGATGCTGCCGGTGATCTACAGACTGCGCCTGACTCCCGACACCAGCGCGGTGCGCGCCGCGGTCGAGGACCAGCTGCGCGACCTGCACAGCCGCGAGGCCGGCCTGGGCCAGACCCTGTTGCTCAGCCATATCCGCGAAGCCATCAGCAGCGCCACCGGCGAGCAGGATCACCAACTGCTGGCGCCCTTGGCCGATGTGCCGGCGGCGAACAATCAGTTGCTGGTATTCGGAGGTTGTCAATGGCAGCAATAAGAAGCGCCGCCCAGTACCAGGATCAGTTGCGCAGCCTGCTGCCCAGCGGCCCGGCCTGGGACCCGGAGCGGGTGCCGGAGCTTGAGCGAGTGTTGCAGGGCGTCTCCCAGGAGCTGGCGCGCATCGACGCCCGGGCCGTGGACCTGCAAAACGAAATGGACCCGGCCAGCGTCAGCGAACTGGTGACCGATTGGGAAAAGGTCATGAACCTGCCCGATCCCTGCCTGGGCCTGACCCCGCTGTTCGAAGACCGGCGCCTGGCCGTGCGCCGCCGCCTGTTGGCGGTGGGCAGCCAGCGCGCCGCCTACTTCGTCGAAATCGCCCGCAGCCAGGGCTACCCCAATGCCAGCGTCACTGAGCTGAGTACCCCGCGCATGGGCCGCTCACGCTTTGGTCATGCGCATTTCGGCACCTGGCGGGCGAACTTCATGTGGACCCTCAATACCGGTGGCCGCCTGCAACTGGGCCGGCGTTTCGGCGCGAGCTATTGGGGCGAACGTTTTGGCATGAATCCGGGGAGCGCCCTGGAGTGCCTTATCCATCGCAGTACACCGGCGCATACCCAGGTGTACATCAACTATGACTAGAGAAGACAAGAACAAGTGGATTATCCGAAAAGTGTTCCCAGCGTAGGGCTGGTGAACGGCAAGTTTGTCGACGAGAACCCGGTCACGGGGCAAGTCGGCTCACTGATTTCCTCGCAATGGGGAAACGCGGTTACCGATGAATTGCTCAATGTGATTCGTGCGGGTGGGAAGGAGCCGGCCGAGGCCGAGCACGACCAGTTGCTGGCGGCGATCAAGGCGATCGTCCGTGATTCGATTCCGCCAGAGAAGATTCGCAGCACCTTGGCCGAGTACGGCATCACCGACGCCTACACCAAGTCGGTGACCTACACCAAGGCCGAGATCGAGGCGCTGCTGAAGAACATGTCGGCCCTGCCGGTGGGGGCCATGGTGCCGTTTCCCAAGGGCACGGTGCCGGCGGGGTTCCTGGAGGTGGATGGCAGTGTGCAGAGCGCTGCGACTTACCCGGATCTGGCGGCTTATTTGGGGACTACGTTCAACACCGGGGGCGAGGGCGCGGGTAACTTCCGGTTGCCTGAGTCGCGGGGGGAGTTCTTTCGAGGTTGGGACCATGGTCGTGGCGTCGATAGTGGACGGAGTATTGGCAGTCGACAGGCCGCAACAATTGTCAGTGCGGGTGATGGGACGAAGACATCTGCTGCTGTTGTTTCGTTTTACAACGGCGCCGATGACAGCATTGAAGCCCATAAGTCGAGGCTTAACTCTGATGGCACACCTTCGTTCCCTCTGACCGGTATTTTAGATATTAATGCAGGGGCCACTGGATCTGATGCTACTCCTTACTCGGCTATGTATGTCCGCCCGCGCAACCTGGCAGTCATGTGGTGCATCAAAGCCTGGAACGCACCGAGCAATCAGGGAAACATCGATGTCGCTGCTCTAGCTGCCGAAGTTCAGAAGCTCAAAGCTCTATCGGGTAGCAGCTATCAGGGACTCTACGTTTCTGCTTCGGGAACCAATGCACTGATCTCGGTGAAGGCTCGCAGCCTGATTGTCGGTAAAGGTAGTGCGGCACAGGCATTGAATGCCGTGGACCTGAGTATCAACCTGCAAACCATAGGTCTGAACGGTCTCGATAGCGGTGTGCTTGCGGCTTCCAGTTGGTACAGCGCCTGGGTTGTATCCAATGGCACTCAAGTCGCCGGTATTGCTGCCTTGATGCCGGCAGTCCAGTGTTCGACCATCGTCGGTTCGGCAGTCGTTACCGGCATTGCCAGCACTTCTTCAATGCGTGTTGGAATGCCGTTCGGTGGAGCAAGCTTTCCGCCAGGAACTTTCATCAAGTCTGTTGACTCGTCGAGTCAGATCACGGCGAGCGTGCCTGCGCTCATGACCGCCGTAGATACAACGCTGAGGTTTGTGTTTGAACCGATTATTCCCGCAGGTTTCATTGCGACGCGCGTGAGCGCATTTTTCACAGACGCTACGGCAAACCGATACCCACTGTCATATGTACAGGCCGGTCGGAGCAGTCGTTACAAAGTTGCGTCAGGTTCGAACCTGGCATCACTTCCAATGATGGCGTCGGGGGCCATGGGGACCGCCACAGCTCTTGTTGCTGTCAGCATTTTCCAGTTTGTTCCGCCAACGGCCACAGGTATCTGCCTTCAACTACTTGGGGCAACCAACAGCAACTCTTCAGCTGCGCCAAACGCAAGTTACATCGGTGGTTACATTGGGCCCAATAGTCCACCGCTCAATAGCACCGGCTCTACTAATACGCAGCACAATACCCAGGGGCGGTTTGTGCTGGAGGAGCCAAGAGTTTACTACTGGGGAGCAGGCGCCGCAGGGCTGATGTGTTATGGCTGGGAGGACGATGTATGAGTTGGGCTGTACGAAATGATGGTGTTCAGGGGTGGCGTGCGATAGAGGGGGCTGATGAGCTTTTTTCGAATGAAGTTTATTCAGAATTTGAGCCCGTGCAGGTGATGCCTTCCCCTCCTAGTATTGAAGAGCTTTCTGTTCTAGCGAAGGCACAACGAAGTGAGTTGCTGACGTTAGCTGCATACAGGATGGGCCCATTACAGGATGCAATGGATATCGGTTGTATTACAGACGTAGAAGCAAGGCAGCTTTTGCTGTGGAAAAATTATCGAATCAGTCTTAATAGGATTGAGGAGCAGGATTTATTTTCGAGTGATTTTCAGTGGCCTCTATCTCCAGATGAAATATTGAATCAATAAGCGCCCCGCCTCGCCGGGGCGTTTTCTTTTCCAGTTTTCTAACTATGTCCACACCGAGCTGTGTCGGTGTGGATGAATGACAACGAGAGGACAGACGAGTGGATTATCCAAAGAGTGTGCCAAGTGTTGGGTTGGTTAATGGGAAGTTTGTCGACGAGAACCCGGTCACGGGGCAAGTCGGCTCACTGATTTCTTCCGACTGGGGAAATGCAGTGACCGATGAATTGCTCAACGTGATTCGTGCGGGTGGGAAGGAGCCGGCCGAGGCCGAGCATGACCAGTTGTTGGCGGCGATCAAGGCGATCGTGCGCGATTCGATTCCGCCGGAAAAGATCCGCACGACTTTGGCCGAGTATGGGATCACCGATGCGTACACCAAGTCGGTGACCTACACCAAGGCCGAGATCGAAGCGTTGCTGAAGAACATGTCGGCCTTGCCGGTGGGGGCCATGGTGCCGTTTCCCAAGGGCACGGTGCCGCCGGGATTCCTGGAGGTGGATGGTAGTGTGCAGAGCGCTGCGACTTATCCGGATTTGGCGGCTTATCTGGGGACGACCTTCAACACCGGAGGCGAGGGCGCGGGTAACTTCCGTTTGCCGGAGTCTCGGGGGGAGTTCCTGCGGGGTTGGGATCATGGTCGTGGGGTGGATGCTGGGCGGACTGTCGGCAGTTGGCAGGCCGATGAGTTCAAGAGTCATGCACACTCAGTCAAGGACAGTTCGAGTGCTGGAAGTGTGTTTGATTCTTGGGTTTATGGTGATACTGGTAACGGAGTTACTGATGATGAAAATCTAAGGACAAATCCATCAGGTGGAGTTGAAACCCGTCCTCGCAACCTGGCGGTGATGTGGTGTATCAAGGCCTGGAACGCTCCCATCAACCAGGGGAATATCGATGTCGCTGCGTTGGCTCCATTAGCTGTTCAGGCGACAGAGATGAATCAGGGTACAGCGAGGGTCGCGACGTTAGCGCAGACGTTTACAGGGACAGACGACTCCGTGATTGTCACTCCGAATAAGCTGCGATGGGGATTTTCAATCAGTCTTTCACCTAACGGATATATTGCTTTACCCAGTTGGCTAGGAGGATTCATTCTCCAGTGGGGGGTGGTCTCCGCAACTGGAGGTTCTGCCCCGTTTGGTACATTAAACTTTCCTATGGCATTTCCAGACGCTACACGTGTAGTGCTGGGCGCACCCGGTGCCACTAATATCAATGTAGGCCTCAATACTTCTGGATCAGGCGGTATCCCTATTGTTGCGTTTGACTTAATAACACTCACGGGCGCGAGATGGAGGCTTGATAGTAATAATGGAACTGCTATGAGTGCCGGAATTCCTATTCGTTGGATTGCAATTGGAAGTTGAGATCTGAGATGAAAAGACTTTATAGCAAGACAACACAGACGACATATCTCATGGGGGTTCATGCTCGTATCCCAATGGATGCTATCCAGATATCGGAGGCGCTTTATCAATCTGTGATTGGAAATCCTTTGCCTGGTCAGATTCGCGCGCATGATGAACAAGGGCTGCCATTCTTAATTGATGCGCCTAAAGTGGTCCAGGATTCTTCAAGCCAAGAGCGAGCGTGGCGCGATGAAAATCTGATGTCCGTCATATGGCTGCGTGAGCGGCACCGTGATCAATTGGAAATTAAAGCACCGACTAGTCTTGATAGTGAGCAGTTCAATACTCTGCTTGTGTATATCCAAGCTTTACGCGATTGGCCGCAATCTGCCAATTTTCCCAATAGTCGATATCGCCCTGTTGCACCATCGTGGATAACTGAACAGACCCAATAAACGCCCCGCACCGCCGGGGCGTTTTCTTATCCGACTTACAAACACAGAACATGCTTATTACCGAACAACAACTGCAACAAATCATGCCTAACGCCCGCCGCCAAGCGGGCGTTTTTGTTTCTCCACTCAACACCGCCATGGCTCATCGGCAGATCGATACGCCGAAGCGCCAGGCGGCCTTTCTTGCCCAGATCGGTCACGAATCCGGGCAACTGCAATACGTGCGCGAGCTGGGCAGTGATCAATACCTGAGCAAGTACGACACCGGCACGCTCGCGGCACGCCTGGGCAACACCCCCGAGGCCGATGGCGACGGCCAGCGGTATCGCGGGCGTGGGCTGATCCAGATCACCGGGCGCAGCAACTACCGCCAGTGCAGCCTCGGGCTGTTTGGCGATGAGCGCCTGCTGGAGTTGCCCGAGCTGCTGGAGCAGCCGCAATGGGCCGCCGAGTCGGCGGCCTGGTTCTGGGAGCGCGGCGGGCTCAATGCCCTGGCCGATCGCGATGAGTTCAACAGCATCACCCGTCGCATCAATGGCGGTTTGAACGGCTTGCAGGATCGCCTGCAACTCTGGGCCAGGGCGCGGGCGGTGCTGTGCCTGCCCGTGGTCTGAGTTCATGGGGAGGCGGGCACCTTCTGTAGCCGCTGCCGTAGGCTGCGATTGGACCTGGAGGGAAGGTCCTGCGGACCTTTTCGCAGCCTGCGGCAGCGGCTACAGGGATTTTTGCAGGCCATTTGATGCATTTCACATCGGTCAAGGGAGGGCGTGATGAATATCCGCAGTTGGCTGGCTCTCGCCGTCGTAGCTGGGTTGCTCTATGCCCTTGGCTTCGTCAGCGGTGCCGGCAGCGAACGCAGTAAGCAGCAGCGCCTGGACGAGGCTCGACTGCAACAATCCTTCGAGCAGGGCCAGGCGTTGGGCAGGGTCAAGGAGAAGGTGGTGGTCGAGTACGTCGATCGCGTCGTCAAGGTCTATCAGGCGGGCGCCACTATCACCAAGGAGGTTCCTATCTATGTTTCGAAAGCGGCTGATAACGCCTGCGTTGTACCTGCTGGTTTTGTCCGGGTGCACGACGCCGGTGCCGCCAACCTGCCCGTGGCCGCAGGCCCCGGCGTCGCTGATGACGCCGCCTCGGGCCTTGCACTCTCTACCGTCGCCGCCAGCGTCGTCGACAACTACAGCCAATGCCACGCAAACGCCGAGCAACTGAAAGCATTGCAGCAGTGGGTGCGAAAGTCTCAGGCGTTGTTGCAAGGTGCCCCGGCGATGCACTGACGGCCTTGAGACATTTATGAGATGGATCGCTGCCGCGGTGTGGGGCAGTTGAAATCAAATGGACTTGTCGATGTTAAAAGAATGCAGATGTGGTCATTGCAAACGACTGCTCGCCCGTGTGGGTGACTTTACCGAGCTCCAGATCAAATGTTCCCGCTGCGGAACCTTGAATCATGTGAAGGCCTCGAGCCTTGGGCAATCGCCTTTGAGCGACATGAAAACGCCACTCTCAGTGACGGACCATTCCACTCAAAGGTGAAAAATATGAACGCAGTAACCATGGGCAAGCACTTCATTACCGTATTCCCAAAAGGGATTGTGGAGATCGTTTCGGCCGCTCAAAACACCGGTGGCTTGATCATCCAGACGGGGTTGATCAAGACCTCGACCGGTGTTGTCGACCTGTATGTGGGACCGACCGGCTCTTCCATCTCCAATTCGGCCGTCATCTTCTCTGGCAACGGCTCTAGCATTTCCGGCAGCGACTCCGAGATTGTCATGCCGTACCCGATCCGTATTCCCGCAGGCCAGGCACTGTGGGCATACGCATCCACTCCGGGTGGCGCGATAGCTTTGACTTGGGACTTGCTGGCCTGACCTGGCTGCGCAGAGAAGAGGGATCAACGGGCGCCGGTGCTTTTGCTCATTTCGGCAGGCTTTGATCGCTGGACTGGCCGCGTCAGCTTGGTGGCTGGCGCTGTTCCTGACGCAATGATGGACTGTTCGCGCCAGATCCTCTGAAGCCTTGTTCCAGAGCTGTTGGTTTTCCTGACAGCTTGTCACTTGCAAGCCTTCTTTCCTGGTGTACGGTAAGCACACGCCAGCCCCATCAGGAGAGAACTGTGAAAGAAATTACCCAGCTTGCCGCTGAACTCGGTCGGCGTCTGCAGGTTCTGAATGCCCACGTCACCACGGCGGAGTCCTGCACTGGCGGCGGGATTGCCGAGGCGATCACGCGGATCCCGGGCAGTTCGGCCTGGTTTGAGGCCGGTTATGTCACCTATTCCAACCGCCAGAAGACCCTCCAATTGAATGTGCCGGCCGATTTGTTCAATTCGGTTGGTGCGGTCAGTCGTGAAGTGGTAGAGGCCATGGTCCGTGGGGCACAGGCCAAGAGTCATGCGCATTTTGCGGTGGCGGTCAGTGGTATCGCTGGGCCGGATGGCGGTTCTGCGCAGAAGCCGGTGGGTACGGTTTGGCTGGCCTGGGGTGCGGGAGAGACGTTGACCTCCGAGTGCCGGCACTTCCCCGGGAATCGCGATGAGGTTCGCCGACAAACGGTGAAGGCCGCGCTAGAGGGGTTGCTGCAACACGCTGCAGCAGAAATCGCAAATCAGGGGTAGGCGATCCTCGAGCGCTGTGGAATAATACTGGCTACTTATACAGGTGTTGGCCGTCAGGCCTTATTGATTACGTGAGGACTTTAATGGACGACAACAAGAAGAAAGCCTTGGCTGCGGCCCTGGGTCAGATCGAACGTCAATTCGGCAAGGGTGCCGTAATGCGTATGGGCGATCATGACCGTCAGGCGATCCCGGCCATTTCCACTGGCTCTCTGGGTCTGGACATTGCTCTGGGCATTGGCGGTCTGCCAAAAGGCCGTATCGTTGAAATCTACGGCCCTGAGTCGTCCGGTAAGACCACTCTGACCCTGTCGGTCATTGCCCAGGCGCAGAAAGCCGGTGCCACTTGTGCCTTCGTCGACGCGGAGCACGCGCTGGATCCGGAATACGCCGGCAAGCTGGGTGTCAACGTCGACGACCTGCTGGTTTCTCAGCCGGATACCGGCGAGCAGGCCCTGGAAATCACCGACATGCTGGTGCGCTCCAACGCGGTTGACGTGATCATCGTCGACTCCGTGGCGGCCCTGGTGCCCAAGGCTGAAATCGAAGGCGAGATGGGTGACATGCACGTTGGCCTGCAAGCCCGCCTGATGTCCCAGGCGCTGCGTAAAATCACCGGTAACATCAAGAATGCCAACTGCCTGGTGATCTTCATCAACCAGATCCGCATGAAGATCGGCGTGATGTTCGGCAGCCCGGAAACCACCACCGGTGGTAACGCGCTGAAGTTCTACGCTTCGGTTCGTCTGGATATCCGTCGTACCGGTGCGGTGAAGGAAGGCGACGAGGTAGTCGGTAGCGAAACCCGAGTCAAGATCGTCAAGAACAAGGTGGCTCCGCCGTTCCGTCAGGCCGAGTTCCAGATTCTTTACGGCAAGGGTATCTACCTCAACGGCGAAATCATCGATCTGGGCGTGCTGCATGGTTTCCTGGAGAAATCCGGTGCCTGGTACAGCTACCAGGGCAACAAGATCGGCCAGGGCAAGGCCAACTCGGCCAAGTTCCTGCAGGACAATCCGGAAATCGGCAACGCGTTGGAGAAGCAGATCCGCGAGAAGCTGCTGACCGCTTCGCCAGACGTCAAAGCCAATCCGGTCAAAGAGACCGAAGACGATATGGCCGACGCTGATATCTGATTGATCCAATGACCGCCGTACTCGATACCCTCGTCGCGGTGCGGCGAACAGCAATGGACCTGCTCGCGCGACGCGAGCACGGTCGAGTCGAGCTGACGCGTAAACTGCGTCAGCGCGGCGCTCCTCCTGAAATGATCGAAGTCGCCCTGGACCGTTTGACGGAAGAGGGGCTGCTGTCCGAATCCCGTTATCTCGAAAGTTTTGTTTCCTATCGTGCGCGCTCAGGTTACGGGCCGATGCGTATTCGCGAAGAGCTCAGCCAGCGTGGCTTGCAGCGAGGTGATATCGATCTTGCGCTGCGCGAGTGCGGTATCGACTGGCAAGAGCAGTTGCGAGACGTCTGGCAGCGCAAGTTTGCCGGGCAGTTTCCTGTGGATGCCCGTGAACGGGCCAAGCAAGGGCGCTTTCTGAGTTATCGCGGGTATTCCATGGACATGATCGGCCGTCTATTGAGCGGCCGAGGGATGGATGACTGAAGTTGTACCCGCTGCCTGGTGCAGCGGGTGATGGTGCAGGTCAGCTGACTTTGCTGGTTTCTCGTGCGCGCTGGCGGGTCTCGGATTGTTGCCTGGTCCAGTTCTCCGGCAGGTTGATAAAGTCGATCAGTTCCCGCAGACGGCCGTTGTCACGAGCGTTGAAAACGAACGATAGCCGCGTCAGATGGCTGAACTGAACTTCGTCGTGCTCCTCTCCACTGTAGGTATGTTGCCGAAACTGGCCACTCAGGCACAGGTCGGCGAATGCTGTCTGCATGTGTTCCAGCGCCTGCTCATTGAGGCTGTGGTTCATGCGGATGACAAACTCCTGTTTCAGCCAGCGGCTGGAGTGGAAGTTGGCGTAGAACTGCTGGATTTCCTTAACTGCTTCTTCGGTGCTGTGTACCAGGCGCACCAGCTTCATGTCGCTGGGCAGGATGTAGCGATTGGCCTCCAGTTGGTTATGGATGAAGTCCAGGGCGCCTTGCCAGAACTGCCCGCCAGGTGCGTCCAGCAATACCACCGGTACCAGAGGGCTTTTGCCGGTCTGGATCAGGGTCAGGACCTCCAGGGCTTCGTCCAGGGTGCCGAAACCACCAGGGCAAAGCACCAGGGCATCGGCTTCCTTGACGAAAAACAGCTTGCGTGTGAAGAAAAAGTGGAACGACAGCAGGTTTTCCGTGCCGTCCACAGTGGGGTTGGCATGCTGTTCGAAGGGCAGGGTGATGTTGAAGCCCAGGCTGTGCTCCAGCCCTGCGCCATCATGAGCCGCTGCCATGATGCCGCCGCCAGCGCCGGTGATCACCATCAGGTCCGAGCGGGCCAGGGCCGCTCCCAGTTCCTTGGCCATGGCATAAAGCGGATGTTCGCTGGGCGTTCGCGCCGAGCCGAATACCGTCACTTTGCGCCGGCCCTTGAACTGTTCCAGTACCCGGAAGGCATGTTCCAGCTCGCGTAGCGCTTGCAGGGTAATCTTGGCGTTCCAGCGGTTGAGGTCGTCCTCGGCCATGCGCAGGACGGTGAGAACCATGTCGCGGTAGAGGGGGATATTCGGGCTGTTGGGGGCAATCTGGTTGAGTTGCGCTTCGACCTGGCTTGTGAGGTCGACGCCCTTGCTTTGGAAATGACGAGTTAACAGGTCATTCGATTGGTAAGGCATTCAGCTTCTCCTTCTGCACAGAACCTTGTGCACGGCCGAGGTATTCGAACGTGCCACGACACAACCTGTGTCGCTGCCTGCTCAGCCCAGCGTGTGAGCAACTCTCTTGACCCGATCACCGCTGACCGTCGCTGGGCAGCAATCGAGGTATCCACAGAGGTTCTGCTTTCCTTTATTAAGAAAAAATGCACTGCAAGACGCACAAGAACGGCCTCCTGAACCGTCCTGGAACAATCGATGGGAACCTTCGGACATGACTTGATCATGTGCCCATAAAGTCTTGGCTGGCAACCGCTTCTTAGTGAATTTAGCGGCCTTGGCACCATTGGTCAGGCGCCGCGGCAAGGGCTCGAGCCTCTGATTTACTAAAGTGCAGCGCTCGGTTCAGGAGCCGGCTCCAGGAAGGGGGCGCGGCCATCCGTCCGTACAAGCCTAGGGCAGGGAGGCAAGGGATGACCACTGTCGTGTTGGAAGTCGATCCGCAGTTGTACCAGCTGTTGCAAGCTGCGGCGGCAGCCCATCATTTGAGTCTTGAGGAAGAGTGCCGGCGTCGCTTGGCGGGGGAGGAGCGGCCTTCGCGATATCTGCAGGCCCTGGTAGCGGAGTTGCGCGCCGATGATCAGCAGCGGCGCGCGTCCCGTCCTTGATTCACTTCTTCTTGGGCGTGTTTTGGGAAGGGCAATCCGATTCCTGGAAGCGCGCCGAGGCTACAGGGCGATTGGTGCGGTTTTCGGTGAACTCGTAGCGCATGACTGCGCCTTTGGCCATCAGCTTGCGGTAGTTGGGGTTACGGCAGACGCTGGCACCCAGCTGCAAGTAGACGGCCTTGGGGTTGGCACGCATTTGTTCGGCGTGGCCGGCCTGGACGCTGAGGTGATTGATCAACTCCTTGCCTTCAACGGTATAACCCTGATCGAGAATGTTCTCGTTGACTTCCCGGGGAGTGCCGACGTTGCTTTCCGCAGCGACCTTCTCCAGCATTTTGCTCAGTTCGAACTCTTGCAAGGACGCAGCCTGGACACCCAGGGGCAAGGCCAGCAGAAGGGCGACGGTAGGGATGGTAAAGCGCAACATGAAACTCTCCTGGTGCAGTGACTGATGCTTCGACCAGCCACTCGACTGTGCGTTCAGTGGCGACGAATTATAGGGGGAGAGCTAGGAAGGCGGTACAGGTTTGAACAGATGGCTCTGATAAACTTGTCCGACTTTTTACCCCTTCGAGTTATTTCCGTGTCTATTCCTGTCCTTTGCCGGTGTGCTCAGCGATGAGCCATGCGGTATCCCGTCTACGTGATCTGCGCATGGCTCGTGCGGTCAAACCCTTTTTTGCGCGGGGCTCACGCGCTGAGCGCTGCCCGCGTTGCCGAGTGATTCCCAGCCATTGCCTGTGTGCCTGGCGGCCCAAGGTCAGCGCCGAGTCGGCCATGTGCCTGGTGATGCACGATGTGGAGCCGCTCAAACCGAGTAATACCGGCTGGTTGATCGCTGATGTGATTGCCGATACCTGGGCGTTTCACTGGTCCCGTACCGAAGTCGATCCGCAATTGCTGGCCTTACTGGCTGATCCGCAGTGGCAGCCTTATATCGTCTTTCCCGGAGAGTTCGTGGCCCCCGAGCGAGTGGTCAGCGAGGTCCGGCAGGAGGAAGGCAAGCGCCCGCTGTTCATTCTGCTGGATGCCACCTGGAGCGAAGCCCGCAAGATGTTTCGCAAGAGCCCCTATCTTGAGCACTTGCCGGTGCTTAGCCTGTCATCGGAGAAGCTCTCGCGCTACAAGTTGCGGCGCTCCAAGCGTGATGACCATTTCTGTACCGCCGAGGTAGCTGCCCTGTGCCTGGAGTTGGCGGGGGACGAGCAGGTCAGCCAGGTCATGGACGCCTACCTTGACGTATTCAGCACTCATTACCTGTCGGCGAAGTTCCAGAAGGCCATCGATCCTCTGGATGAAGTGCACTCCCGGCTCAAGCCCTTTGTGTAGTGGCGGCGCTGGCCAGGGGTTTTTGCGGCCATAGCTGGGCCACCAACATGCCGCTGAGCATGAGTGCGCAGCCGAAGTAACCGCGCAGCTGCAGTGATTCATCCAGCAGCCAGGCCCCGGCGATGGCGGCAAACACGGCTTCGAGGGACAGAATGATTGCCGCGTGGGAGGCGATCGCGTCCCTCTGGGCAATCACTTGCAGGGTGTAGCCGATGCCGACAGCAATCACGCCCCCGTAAAGAATGGCCGGACCGGCGGCGACAATCGCGTTCCAGTGAATCGGCTCCAGGCACAGCGCAAGGATCAGGCTCACCACCGAACAGGTGGCAAATTGTAGGAAGGCCAGGCGAATCGGGTCGTGGCGGCTGGCGAATACGCCCACCAGAATCACGTGTGCGCCCCAGACAAAGGCGCCGATCAATTGCAGCCAGTCGCCGGACGCAACGTGAAAGCTGTCGCTGACGGTCAACAGGAACATGCCCACCACGGCCAGCACCGCGCCGAGCCAGGTACCTAGTCCCGTCTTGTGGCCGATCAGCAGTCCCAGCAGCGGCACTACAATGACGTAGAGCCCGGTGATGAACCCGGCATTGGTTACGCTGGTAAACATCAGACCGACCTGCTGCAGGTTGATCCCCAGAGTAAGGGCCAGGCCCATGAGTACGCCGCCAAGCAACAGGCCACAATTGAGCGGGGGGGCAGGGTGGCGGTCGGCGGGCGTTCTGCGTAGTACCAGTGGTAGCAGGCAGAGTGAGCCCAGAGCAAAACGCAGGCCGGAATAGAGGAAGGGGCCGATATGATCCATGCCGGAGGATTGTGCGACAAACGCAGCCCCCCAGATGACAGCGGTGATCAGCATCAGGACATCGGCACGCAAGGCTTGGCTTCGCATGAGGGCTCTCTTATTAGTTAGCTGGCTAAGATGCCGCAAAGCTTCACGCTTGACCACCCTGGCTTCGCTGGGCATGCTTGGCGCCGATTAGGGCGCCAGCGCTGTTTGAACCACCGTTTTGCTCAGGCTTTTCGCGGTGTTCGTGCTCTTTGGGTATCGCATTCTGGCGAGCCCCCATGTTGCTGGGTGAGGGCTGAATGCATCAGTCCTGCCATGAAAAACAGGATCATTTGAAAAATGGCCACATACGAAATCCTGATTGCCGATGACCACCCGCTTTTTCGCAGTGCACTGCATCAAGCTGTCACTCTGGGCTTGGGTCCTGATGTGCGTCTGGTGGAAGTGGCGAGCATCGCCGAGCTGGAAGCCCGCCTCACCGAAAAAGCTGACTGGGATCTGGTGCTGTTGGACCTGAACATGCCTGGTGCCTACGGTTTTTCTGGCCTGGTGCTGTTGCGCGGGCAGTATCCGCAGATTCCGGTGGTGATGGTTTCGGCGCAGGAAGAAGCGTCCGTCATGGTTCGTTCCCGCGAGTTCGGGGCCAGCGGTTTCATTCCCAAGTCCAGCTCCCTGGAAGTCATTCAGCAGGCGGTGCGCAGCGTCCTTGATGGTGACGTCTGGTGGCCGCCGCAAGCTTTTGAAGAAGTCAGTGTTTCGGCGGAAGCCAAGGCCGCGAGCGAAGGCCTGGCAAGCCTGACGCCTCAGCAGTTTCGGGTACTGACCATGGTCTGCGAGGGGTTGTTGAACAAGCAGATCGCTTATGAGCTGAGTGTTTCCGAGGCGACAATCAAGGCTCACGTGACGGCAATTTTCCGCAAGCTCGGGGTTCGCACCCGGACCCAGGCGGCCTTGCTCTTGCAACAACTTGAGTCAATTTCCAGCCATTAACCCACGGGTTGTTCACGCTTTTTTGACTTTGGTTGAACTAGTTTCCCCACTCCTCTTTTCAGTTGCTCAGCTTATGTCGCCTTTCAAAGGTCAAACCGGTCTCAAACGTATCCTCAACGCCGCCGGCTATTCGTTCGATGGCTTGCGCGCCGCCTTCACCGGCGAGGCGGCATTTCGTCAGTTGGTGTTGCTCAACGTGATCCTGATTCCCTTGAGCTTCCTGCTCAACGTCAGCCGGGTCGAGCGCGCGCTGCTGATTGCCGTGTGCCTGCTGGCGCTGATCGTCGAATTGCTCAACTCGGCGGTGGAGGCAGCGATCGACCGGATTTCCCTGGATCGTCACCCGTTGTCGAAGAACGCCAAGGACATGGGCAGCGCGGCGCAGTTTGTCGCCCTGAGCATGATCACCATCGTGTGGGCCGTGATCCTGATCTAAGGAATGCTCGGCAGGACGATTTCGTCGCTGCGCTGTACCCCGGCGGTAAAGGAGCGGCACAGTTCGAGGAACTCGCGCATGGCTGAAGTCTGATACTTCTGTTTATGCCAGATGAAGTAGAACTGCCGGGCCAGATCCAGGCCCGGTGTTTCCACTGGCACCAGGCTGCCACGACGAAAGGCATCTCGCAGCGCCAGCCTGGAGATGCAACCAATCCCCAATCCCGACTCCACTGCACGCTTGATGGCCTCGGTGTGCTCCAGTTCCAGGCGGATGTTCAGCGCGCTGCGATGATGACGCATGGCCTGGTCGAAGGTCAGGCGGGTCCCGGAACCCTGCTCCCGGAGAATCCAGGCTTCGTGGGTCAGTTCCTCCATGGTGGCGTGGCCGCGTTTGGCCAAAGGGTGCTGGGGCGCGCAGAACACCACAAGCTCATCCTCGACCCAGGTTTGCACCTCGATATCCGGGTGACTGCAGTCGCCTTCGATTAGACCCAGATCAATTTCGTAGTGGGCCACCTGTTGCACGATATGCGCAGTGTTTTGCACATGGAGCTTCACCTGGCTTTCCGGATGCACCTGCATGAAGCTGCCGATCAGCAGGGTCGCCAGGTAGTTGCCAATGGTCAGGGTCGCGCCCACCGACAGCGAGCCGAATCCGGACTTGCCATTGAGCAGGTCCTCGATCTCCTTGGCCTGGTCCAGCAGTGCCACCGCTTGTGGCAAAAGCTGTTTGCCCAGGGCGTTGAGGCTCAGGCGCTTGCCGGCGCGATCAAACAGCTGGCAACTGGATTGGCGCTCGAGCTCGGTGATCGAGGTGCTGGCCGCCGATTGCGACAGGGCCAGAAGCCCGGCAGCACGAGAAACGCTCTCTTGCTGGGCGACGGCGACGAAGACTTGCAGTTGACGGAGAGTAAATCGCATATCGATATAACCGATAACCCTTATCTTAATAATCCAGTTAACAGATATTGTCGCCGCCATTAGAATGCTGTGCAATTGCGCTCATGGTTAGCGCAGGCAATTTCTAGGAGCCCCCGTACATGAGCAACATGAACCACGAGCGTGTCCTCAGTGTTCATCACTGGAATGACACTCTGTTCAGCTTCAAGTGCACCCGCGACCCGGGTCTGCGCTTCGAGAACGGTCAGTTCGTGATGATCGGCCTGCAACAGCCCAATGGCCGTCCGCTTATGCGTGCCTACTCCATTGCCAGCCCGAACTGGGAAGAGCATCTCGAATTCTTCAGCATCAAGGTTCCAGACGGTCCGTTGACTTCCCAACTGCAGCATCTGAAGGAAGGCGACGAGATCATCATCAGCAAAAAGCCTACCGGCACCCTGGTGCTGGATGACTTGAAGCCGGGCAAACACCTGTATCTGCTCAGCACCGGCACCGGACTGGCGCCGTTCATGAGCGTGATCCAGGATCCGGAAACCTACGAGCGTTTCGAAAAAGTGATCCTGTGCCACGGCGTTCGCTACGTCAACGAAGTCGCCTACCGCGAGTTCATCACCGAGCACTTGCCGCAGAACGAGTTCTTCGGCGAAGCGCTGCGTGAGAAGTTGATCTACTACCCCACCGTGACCCGCGAGCCGTTCGAGAACGAAGGCCGCCTGACCGACCTGATGCGCAGCGGCAAGCTGTTCCGCGACATCGGTCTGCCACCCATCAACCCGCAGGACGACCGAGCCATGCTGTGCGGCAGCCCAAGCATGCTGGAAGAAACCAGCGAAGTGCTCAACAGCTTCGGCCTGACCGTTTCGCCGCGCATGCGTGAACCGGGCGACTACCTGATCGAGCGCGCCTTCGTCGAGAAGTAGAAGCGAGCTTGCTCGCGAAGACCGTCCAGGCAGCGCATTGGTGCTGACTGGGCGGCTAGCAGACACAGAAAAGCCCGCGTTGCCTGGGAAGGCAACGCGGGCTTTTTCGTTTCCGGGGTTCAGCCCGCCGGGACCACTTCCAGCACCCGGATCAGCCCTGGCTCGGGGTAATGCCAGCGCACATCCAGATCCCAGAACTGCGCACCGTATTCCCGCTCGGCAGTGGGCACCTGATAGGCCGGGCGCGGATCCTGGGCCAGGCACTGCTCGATCAACTCCACCAGGGGCTCCTTAAGGCGCTGAGCGTGGATCTGAGCCTGTTGCAGGGCATTATCCTGCCACTGCACCGGAATAATCTGCGGCGTGGCGCTGGCGATGTCATTGCTCGCCGTGGAAATGATGTCGGCGTAAGGCACGTAGGGCTTGATATCGAGGATCGGCGTGCCGTCCAGCAGGTCGATGCCGGAGATCCACAGGCGGTTGGCCTCGACCTTGTCCAGCTTGACCACCGATTGGCCGATGCCGTTGGGTCTGTGGGTTGCTCGGGTAGCGAAGACCCCCATGGACTTGTTGCCCCCCAGGCGCGGCGGGCGCACCTTGAGCCGCGGCTTGTCTTCCAGGGCCTGGTGAAACAGGAACAGCAGCCAGACGTGGCTGACCTGCTCCAGCCCTTGCACCGCGTCGCCCTGATCGAAGGGCGCCACCAGCTCCAATACGCCGCGAGCGGCCGGGGCCAGTTGCGGCTGGCGCGGGATGGCGAATTTCTCCTTGAAACAGGAGCGCACGAAACCGATGGGCGAAACGCTGTAGGTCATTTGGCAAGCCTCAAGCTTTGAGCGATAAGCCGCAAGCTACAAGCCTTGAACTTGCAGCTTGAAGCTTGCAGCTGCCTTAAGCTCTAACCCGCAGGGTCAGGCCCTTGAGGAAGTTGCGCAGCAACTGGTCGCCGCAAGGGCGGTAGTTGGTGTGGCCGAACTTGCGGAACAGCGCGCTCAGCTCGGGCTTGGACACTGGGAAGTCGGCGGCCTTGAGCACGGCGTGCATGTCGTCTTCCTTGAGCTCGAAGGCCACGCGTAGTTTCTTCAGGATGATGTTGTTGGTCACCGGCAGTTCGATCGGCAGCGGCGGACGGCTTTCATCCTTGCCGCGCTTGAAGATCACCAGGCCGTCGAGGAAATGCGCCATGACTTCGTCCGGGCAGTGCACGAAGCCTTCTTCCTCGTCCTTCTTCAGGTAGCTGACGATGTCGTCCAGGCTGACCTTGAAGCCGGTGAGCTTGATGATCTCCACGACCTTCTTGTCGCTGATGTCGAGCATGTAGCGCACGCTGCGCAGTACATCGTTATGAATCATGGTTACAGTCCTGATCAATGCGCGTTGAGCGCCGCGCCAGGGCACGGCGTCTGAATGGGGGCGGCTTTAGAACTTCTCTTTGGCCGACAGGTAGCGCCACTGGCCCAGCGGCACTTTGCCGATGGACACGCCGCCGATCCGGATGCGGCGAATGGCGACGACCTTGAGGCCGACGGCTTGGCAAAACAGCGCGATCACACCCGGCTGCGGATTCTTCATGGCGAAGCGCAGGCGGTTCTCGTTCTGCCAACTGGCCTTGACCGGCGGCAGCTCGCGGCCTTTGTAGGTCAGGCCGTGGTTCAGGCGGTTGAGGCCGTGGTCGATCATCTCGCCTTCGACCTCGACCACGTATTCCTGCTCGATCTTGGCCGCATCGGCCGTCAGCTTGCGCAGCACTTTCCAGTCCTGGGTGAACACCAACAGGCCGCTGGCATTGGGTTGCAGGTCTTCACTGGCGGTCAGGCGCAGGAAATGCCCGCGCAGCGGACGTTTGCCGTAGCGGTGCTCGTCCGACAGGCTGTCGGCGCTGATGGACTGCATGGCGCTGTCCAGATCCTGGCCGGCGGGCACGTTGAGCAGGATGGTTACCGGCTCCGGGGCGGTGGCCTTGGCCTCGGGGTCGAGGACGACCTTTTGCGCGCCGACCTTGAACTGCGGTTCGTCGATGACTTCGCCGTCTACGGTGACCCAGCCGCCCTCGATGAACAGCTCAGCCTCCCGGCGGGAGCAGCCGACCAGTTCGATGAGGCGTTTGGAGAGACGAATCGGGTCAGTCATGTCAGGGGCCGTATCAAAAGAGGGCGGCTATTGTACCTGCCTGGCGCCGGTTAATCGCGGGTCCATTTGCCCGCTGTGGCTTTTAGCCGCGTCGGGCCTGCAGTTGCGGTTGTTTCAGGCGCATGTGCAGCAACGGGTAGGGCTGGCCCATGCCGTCCTGTTCGGAGCGGCCGACCACCTCAAAGCCCTGCTTGAAGTAGAAGCCCAGCGCTTGAGGGTTCTGTTCATTGACGTCCAGTTGTTGGGCGTTCAGGTGTTCCACTGCATAGTGCAGCAGTTGCCGGCCCAGGCCCTGGCCGCGATGGGCCGGGTCGATGAACAGCATCTCGATCTTGCCCGCTGCCACGCCAGCGAAACCGGTGATGCGTTGCCGCTGATCCCGGGTACAGATCAGCATCACCGCATCCAGGTAGCGGGTCAGCACCAGGTTTCTCAGCAGCTCTATATAGCTGTCCGGGAGAAAGTCGTGGGTGGCGCGAACCGAGTCTTCCCAGACACGGACCAGTTCCGGGTAGTCGCTGAGTTTGGGGGTGTGGATGACCGAGTGGTGGCGCATGCCGCTTGTCCCTGAGGTGATTGGCAAGGGCTAACGATAGACCGAAAAAAGCCCCGCATCTCGTGGCGAGAGCGGGGCTTGGCAGTTTTTTTACGCCTTACAGGGTTTCGGCCCAGAGGTCGTATTCGTCGGCGTCGGTGACCCGGCACCAGACCTTGTCACCCGGCTTCAGGTCGCCCGCACCGTCGATGAACACGTTGCCGTCGATCTCCGGCGCATCGAAGAAGCAGCGGCCCACGGCGCCATTCTCGTCGACTTCATCGATCAGCACTTCGATTTCCTTGCCGATGCGCTGTTGCAGGCGTGCCGAGCTGATTTCCTGCTGGTGCGCCATGAAGCGTTCCCAGCGGTCCTGCTTGACCTCGTCCGGGACCACTTCCAGGTCCAGGTCGTTGGCCGGTGCGCCTTCCACCGGCGAGTACTGGAAGCAACCAACACGGTCCAGCTGGGCTTCGGTCAGCCAGTTGAGCAGGTACTGGAAGTCTTCCTCGGTTTCGCCAGGGAAGCCGACGATAAAGGTCGAACGGATGATCAGCTCCGGGCAGATCTCGCGCCAGGCCTTGATCCGCGCCAGGGTCTTGTCTTCGAAGGCCGGACGCTTCATGGCCTTGAGCACTTTCGGGCTGGCGTGCTGGAACGGGATGTCCAGGTACGGCAGGATCTTGCCGGCGGCCATCAGCGGAATCAGCTCGTCCACGTGCGGGTACGGGTACACGTAGTGCAGGCGCACCCACACGCCCAGAGTACTCAGGGCCTCGCAGAGCTCGGTCATGCGGGTCTTCACCGGCGCGCCGTTCCAGAAACCGGTGCGGTACTTGACGTCCACGCCATAGGCGCTGGTGTCCTGGGAGATCACCAGCAGTTCCTTGACCCCGGACTTGACCAGGCGCTGGGCCTCGTCGAGCACATCGCCCACCGGACGGCTGACCAGCTTGCCGCGCATCGACGGAATGATGCAGAAGCTGCAGCTGTGGTTGCAGCCTTCGGAAATCTTCAGGTAGGCGTAGTGCCGTGGGGTCAGCTTGATGCCTTGCGGCGGCACCAGATCGATCAGCGGGTTGTGGTCCTGTTTCGGCGGCACCACTTCGTGCACGGCGTTGACCACTTGCTCGTACTGCTGCGGGCCGGTCACGGCCAGCACGCTAGGGTGCACGTCACGGATATTGCCTTCTTCCACGCCCATGCAGCCGGTGACGATGACCTTGCCGTTTTCCTTGATGGCTTCGCCGATCACTTCCAGGGATTCGGCCTTGGCCGAGTCGATGAAACCGCAGGTGTTGACCACCACGACATCGGCGTCCTGGTAGGTGGACACCACGTCATAGCCTTCCATGCGCAGTTGAGTGAGGATGCGCTCGGAGTCGACCAGAGCTTTTGGGCAACCCAGGGATACGAAGCCGACTTTCGGGTTGGCCGGCGCGGAGGGGGTGGACATGTCTAACCTCGGTATTGGGTATCGAATCACTTGGGGGGCAAGTGCGACGCTTGGGCGCTGGCTGCGCCTCTGATCAAAAAGTGCGCAATTCTAGCGATGGTCGAGGCGCTTGACCAGCTTTATACGGGGGAAATACGACCAGCGCTGGACTATGCTTCTTCCCGTTATGCCCGGTTGCTTTCATACGACGTTAGTTGGCGCCTTAGTGGTAATAAGAATCTGCAAATTACATGGCAAACTGCGCAACTTAAGAGAATAGCGCTTGTATAACCTTGCGCTTTCTATATAAGAAGCCCCGGTCTTGAGTAGTGGGAGTCATTGATGGGTCAGGCAAGTAGTCAGGCGGCGAGTGGCGAGCACTCCGGGGGCAAGCCTCTGGGGATGCTGGTGGCGGCGGTCGGGGTGGTGTATGGCGATATCGGCACCAGTCCGCTCTACACCCTCAAGGAGGTGTTTGCCGGCCATTATGGGGTTCAGGTCAATCATGACGGGGTGTTTGGCATCCTCGCGCTGATTTTCTGGTCGTTGGTCTGGGTCGTCTCGATCAAGTACGTACTGTTCGTCCTGCGCGCCGACAACCAGGGCGAGGGCGGTATCATGGCCTTGACCGCACTGGCCAGGCGGGCTGCCGGTTCCTATCCGCGCTTGCGTTCGATGTTGGTGATTCTGGGCCTGATCGGGGCGGCGCTGTTCTATGGCGACAGCATGATCACCCCGGCGATTTCCGTGTTGTCGGCGGTCGAGGGGCTGGAGCTGGCATTCAGCGGCCTGGAACACTGGGTGGTGCCGATGGCGCTGGTGGTGCTGGTGGCCTTGTTCCTGATCCAGAAACACGGCACTGATCGCATCGGCAAGCTGTTTGGTCCGGTGATGGTGGCCTGGTTCGTGGTCCTTGGCGGGTTGGGGGTCAACGGCATTCTCCAGCACCCGGAAGTGCTGCAGGCGCTGAACCCGATGTGGGGCGTGCGTTTCTTCATCGTTCATCCGGGCATGGGGGTCGCCATTCTCGGGGCGGTGGTGCTGGCATTGACCGGTGCTGAAGCCTTGTACGCCGACATGGGGCACTTCGGGCGCAAGCCCATCGCCCGGGCCTGGTTCGCCCTGGTGCTGCCGGCGCTGGTGCTGAACTACTTCGGCCAGGGCGCGTTGCTGCTGGAAAACCCTGAAGCCGCCCGCAACCCCTTCTACCTGCTGGCGCCGAGCTGGGCCCTGATTCCGCTGGTGGTGCTGGCCACCCTGGCCACGGTGATCGCGTCCCAGGCCGTGATTTCCGGCGCCTTCTCCCTGACTCGCCAAGCAATTCAGCTGGGTTACATCCCGCGGATGCACATTCAGCACACTTCCAGCGCCGAGCAGGGGCAGATCTACATCGGCGCGGTGAACTGGGCGCTGATGGTGGGGGTGATCCTGCTGGTGCTCGGTTTCGAGTCCTCCGGTGCCCTGGCTTCGGCCTACGGCGTGGCGGTGACCGGGACCATGCTGATCACCAGTATCCTGGTGTCGGCGGTGATCCTGCTGCTGTGGAAGTGGCCGCCGATGCTGGTGGTGCCGCTCCTGCTGGGATTCCTGTTGGTGGATGGGCTGTTCTTCGCCGCCAACGTGCCGAAGATCTTCCAGGGCGGTGCCTTCCCGGTGCTGGCGGGGATCGTGCTGTTCCTGCTCATGACCACCTGGAAACGCGGCAAGGAATTGCTGGTGGATCGCTTGGACGAAGGCGGGCTGCCGCTGCCAATCTTTATCGGCAGCATCCGCGTACAGCCGCCGCATCGGGTGCAGGGCACTGCCGTGTTCCTCACGGCCCGTCCAGACGCCGTGCCCCACGCCTTGCTGCACAATCTGCTGCATAACCAGGTGCTGCACGAACAAGTGGTGCTGTTGACGGTGGTCTACGAGGATATTCCGCGGGTGCCTGCAAATCGGCGCTTCGAGGTGGACGCCTACGGCGAAGGTTTCTTCCGGGTGATCCTGCACTTCGGTTTCACTGACGAACCGGACGTCCCGGAAGCCCTGAAACTGTGCCACCTGGACGAGCTGGACTTCAGCCCCATGCGCACCACCTACTTCCTCAGCCGTGAAACCGTGATCGCCTCCAAGCTGGTGGGCATGGCCCGCTGGCGCGAAGCGCTGTTCGCCTTCATGTTGAAGAACGCCAACGGCAACCTGCGCTTCTTCAAGCTGCCGGTGAACCGGGTGATTGAACTGGGTACTCAGGTCGAGATGTGATCCTGACCAGACAAAAGCCCCCGTTGCCTTGCGGCAGCGGGGGCTTTTTCGTTTCTACGGTTCTGTAGGAGCGGGCTTGCTCGCGATGACGGACTGGCCCTCGACATCGATGCTGATGACAGGACGGTTTCTCTCGGAGCCCACCGGCCCCGTGATCGCCCCGGCCTTTACGCGGCTAGCGCCTGCACCACATCGTCCACCACCGCCTTGCCCATGGCGGTCAGGTAGTGCGCGGCCCAGGCGTGACGATCGCTGTCCTTGCTGTAGGCGGCGTCCTCGGCAAAGGCCTTGGCCAGGGATAACAGGTCGGAGGCTTGGGCCAGGGCTTCGCCGATGGGGAGGCCGGGGCTGACCTGGAATAGCGGGCGTTCCGAGCAGTAAAGGAAAGTGATTAAGCCGACTGTTTTCAGATTTGAAAGTTGAGGCGGGTTTGTATTGTTCATGGTTCAACTCCAAGGTTTGAGGAGCTACCACGTTCGTTTCCAAGCGAATGGGTGGCAGCTATGCGCAGGTTGGAAAACCGGAAACCCAGGAAACCGGCAGACCCGAAGGCCTCCCACGCACAGCCGCCATAACAGATGGATTGCAGGCGCAAAATTTATCTGCAATCAAGCGGGGCGCTAGTTGTCAAGGTTCTTCGGGTTTCCAAGCCCGGCCGCTGAATGCTCAGCGACACCCGGAGCCTAGCCCGTCGAAGCGCAGGCCAACAAGGCAGCAAAGTGCCCAAAACGCACCCCTTACACAACTCTCGGAGTTTGCCTACAACCTGCGCGGGAGTCATCCGCCATTACGCGGTCTTCAACGAGGCAACTGAGACCGCTGATGTAAAAAAGCCCCCGCAACCTCAAGGCTGCGGGGGCTTTTATGCGGCGAGGCTCAGCTCATTCTTGAGCGGTCGCCTGATCCTTGGCCTGGCGCTTTTCGATGGCATCCACCAGGCGCTTGGCCAGTGCCGGGTAGTTCTCATCGAAGTGATGGCCGCCCGGCAGCTTCATGGCTTCACCGACCGCAGTCTTGTCGGTGCAGCCGCTTTCGTCGACTTCTTCCTCACCGTAGATGCACACCACCTTGGCGGCGGGCAGCTTGGCCATTTCCGGGCCGGTGGCAGCTTCCTTGCCAGCATTGCCCAGCCAGCCTTCGACTTCGATCTCGAAGCTGCCGGTACGGGCGAAGGCCAGCAGGATAATGGCGTCGACCCGCTGCTGCTCGGCTTCCGGCAGGCGGTTGTAGATCGCCGGCAGCACGTCGGCGCCGAAGGAGTAGCCGGTCAGCACGAAGCGCTTGGTGCCCCACTTCTGCCGGTAGTGCTGCATCAGTTCGGTGAGGTCAACGGCGCTTTGCTCAGGCGTCTTGTGCTGCCAGTAGTAGCGCAGGGTGTCGATGCCCACCACCGGGTAGCCGATCTTGGCCATCTCGCCAGCCACGTCGCGGTCCAGGTCGCGCCAGCCGCCGTCGCCGGAGAGGAACAGGGTCACGGTGTCCTTGGCCTGGCCGGCCGGGACTTCCACCACGGGAATGTTCAGGCCGCCGTTTTCAGAACCCACCAGCAGCTTGCGCAGCTCGTTGTTCAGCACTTGGGGCAGGTGGATGTCGTAGTCGCTGATGCTGGTGGTGGCGTTGGGGGTATCACGCACGAAGCCGGCACTTTCGTCATCCGGGTTGTCGTTCCAGGCCACCAGCCAGTGGCCGTGGGCCAGGGTCTTGGGCAGTGGATCGGTGCAGCCGGGCGCCGGGTTGATGGTGAAGCCCACCGACACGGCCTGGGCCTTGTCGTCGTTCTGGGTGGCGACCCAGCGCCAGGCCAGGGCCGCGCCCGGGCCGATGCCGCTGACCAGGGTGGCCGGGCCGTTGAGCTGGGGCAGGGCGCTTTGCAGGGCTTGTTCCTGCAGTTTGCAATCGTCCTTGGGCAGGATCACCTGGACGATCTGCGCCGCGCCACTGCGGCTCAGGGCCAGCAGTTGTTTGTCGGTCAGGGTCGAATCAGGCAACACCGCCACCACCACCCGGGCCTTGGCCTTGGTGCCGGGGGTCACACGGGTCAGGGTCGAGCCGTCGGCCTGGGTCAGTTGTTCCAGGGTCGGTTCAGGGGCGGGGCGGTTCCACCACCAGTAGCCACCACCCGCAAGCAAAGCCAGTACCACCAGTGTGGCCAGCAGATACCGCCAAGAGCGTTGAATCATCAGCGTTTCACCAATCCAGTCAGGCCGCCTGCGATCAGGGCGGCGGTGTCGGCCAGTGCCACCAGCGGGTCGAGCCCGGCCGGCACGGCCATGTAACGGGGTTCCCAGTCGGGCTGGAACTTGTCTTTGAAGCGGCGCAAACCTTGGAAGTTATACAGTTGCTCGCCGCGGCGGAAGACCATCGAGCCGAGGCGTTGGGTCAGCGGCGCGCCACGCCGCGGTTGCAGGCCGGACAGCGGCACCATGCCCAGGCTGAAGCGGGCGTATCCATGATTTTTATAATGCTGGATCAGGCCGACCATCATGAACTCCATGGTCAGCTTCGGCGCGTCCGGGTGCGCACGCATCAAGTCGAGGCTGGCCAGGTCATGGCTGTAGGTCTCGAGCAGGTTGGCGAAGGCCACCGGGCGTCCTTCAAAACGGATGATCGCGATGCGGAAGTGCTTGAGGTAGTCGTCGCTGAAACGGCCCAGGGAGAAGCCTTTCTCGCGGACGTTCTTGCCGGTCAGCCAGGCATCGGAGATGACCTTCAGCTCATCCATCGGCGCTTGCCCGGGTTCGTGGATCTCCAGCGACAGGCCGTCGCGGGTGCCGCGGTTCCAGGTGTAGCGCAGGTCCTTCATCTCCTTGCCCTTGGCTTCCAGATCAAAGCGCTTGAGATCGACCCGGGCTTCTTCGCCGAGCTTGATCGCGGTCAGGCCGATGTCCATGTAGTAGGGCAGGTTTTCCGCCCGTACCTGGTAGAACACCGGGCGCGCGTGGTGCAGGTCGCACAGGTCGCGGAACTGCCAGATCATTTCCGCGCGCTGCTGGGTCGGGCCGATGGGGTCGTACAGCGCCACCAGGCTGCGGCCGCGGCGAGCGTACATCAGGAAGGCATCGTCGTTGGGGTGGAACAGCAGCGCCTTGTCACCGGTCAGGGCCAGGCCACCATCGGGTTGGGACGAGGCCATGAGGATCTTCGCAGCCTTGTCCAGCTCGTCGCTGGTGGGCAGGTGGATGACCGGGCGTGCGGTACGCAGCAGCCAGGTCAGGGACACCACCAGCAACAGCACCGCAGCCCCCAACAGCGAACGCAGGCCCCGAGGGGCGTCGGCGTCGAGGGTGAACTGCCACCACAGTTGATGGCTGTAGGGCACGTCCTGATAGGCGAACAGCAGCAGCCAGGTGGAGGCGCCGAGCACGCAGACGCTGGCCACCAGGTACAGCGGCGAGAAGGGCAGTTCGGTGAGGCGGCTGGGGCGATAGAACGAGCGCCGGAACACGGCCAGCAGGCTGGCGGTGAGGGTCATCAGGCAGGCTTCTTCCCAGTCAAAGCCTTTAAGCAGCGAGAGCAGGGCGCCCACCAGCAACAGAATGGTGGTGAGCATCCAGGCGGCGGAGAGGCGCCGGCGCAGGCCTTGGGCCAGCAGCAGGCAGAGCACGCCGATCAGGCTGGCGCCGAAGTGCGAAGCGTCCACCAGGCGGTGAGGAATCAGGAAGCCGATGTGTTGCAGGCGGGTATCGATTTCCGGGGTGGCGCCGGAGAACAGCAGCACCACGCCGGAGAGAAACACCAGCACCGCCAGGATCGGCGCCGCCAGGCCGGAAGCTACCCGCAGGGATTGTCGGGTCTGGAACAGGCGCTGGGCTTCGTTGATCAGCAGCAGGACGCAGGCCACCAGCATCGGCAGCACCACGTAGATCAGGCGATAAAGCAGCAATGCGGCCGCCAGGGGCGCGGCCCCGAGCTTGTCGGCGAACGCCGCCAGCAGGATGGCTTCGAACACCCCGACGCCGCCGGGGACGTGGCTGAGCACACCGGCGGCCAGGGCCAGCAGGTACACCAGCAGGAAGGCGCCGAACGGCGGCGCTTCGGGCAGCAGCAGGTAGAGCACGGTGGCGGCTGCGGCGACGTCCAGGGCGGTGATGATCAGTTGCAGGAAGGTCAGGCGCCGTCCAGGCAGGCGCAGGGTGCGGCGTCCGACCCGGACCAGCAGGTTGTCGCGCAGAGGCTGCTCTGGCAGGCGTCGGCGATAGATGCCGACGGCCAGTACCGCGCCCAGCAGCAGGATAGCCAGGGCAATACCGCCCAGCAGGCTTTCAGGCAGGCGCAAGGCTGCCGAGGCTGCCGGCAAGTTACTCAAAGTGGCCAGGGCCGCCAGCGGTGGCAAGGCACACCCCAGAGAGAGGCTGGCAAACAGGGTCATGTGCGCGACGTCGGAGGCCCCCAGCCCATGACGTGCATACAGGCGATAACGTACCGAGCCGCCCGACAGCAGCGACAGACCGATGGCGTTGCCGATGGCGAAGGCGGTGAAGCCACCCAGGGCCAGGGTACGGCCGGGCAGGTTGACTCCGGCATAGCGGCTGGCGGACCACTCGTATCCCAGCAGAATGATGAAGCCGACGATGGTCGCGCCCAGGGCGCCGAGCAGGGCCGGCTTGGGCACTTCGAGGATCGAGTCGTGCAGGGCGTAGAAGTCCAGCTCGCTAAGCAGGTGACGGCAAGCGATCAGGGCAATGGCGAACAGCAGCAGCGTTATGGCCAGGCCCAGGGGTTGGCGGTACTTGCTCAACAGGTCCAGCCAGCGCAGGCGAGTGGTTGTCACAGGTTGAGTGGCGGTAGTGGTATCGCTGTCTTGCGAATCAGACGTGTTGGCGCGCATCAATCACCTCGTGGATTGTGCGCGACAGGATGGGGGTATCCGGCCAAGTTACCAATCCCTGTAGAAAAAATAGTTTCAAATATTAACGCGTCTCACCGTGGCCCGGCGACCCTGGGCGATGGCCGCCGGGTGGTTGCTCGAGACAGAGCATAGCTCGCATCTTGAAGGGTCGAAGCATCGCTAAAAGGCTCGCAACACTTTGCCAGGTCATTGTTGCGAAAGGACTTTTTCAACAGATACAAAAAAGGCCACTCTTTCGAGCAGCCTTTTTTGATGTTTGGTTGCGGGAGCCGGATTTGAACCGACGACCTTCGGGTTATGAGCCCGACGAGCTACCAGACTGCTCCATCCCGCGTCTGTGTGGCGGCATTCTACAGGCGAACGACTGAGTGTCAACCATTAATGGTTCGACAGGTCAAATAAACGTCGAATGGCCGGTTCTGTCTTTTAAGTCATCGACAGCTAAAGAGTTTTGCCGCTCTGGTGGTGAGTGCGTGAAGGGCAAAAACAGGCGCGCACAAAAAAGGCCACTCTTTCGAGTAGCCTTTTTTGATGTTTGGTTGCGGGAGCCGGATTTGAACCGACGACCTTCGGGTTATGAGCCCGACGAGCTACCAGACTGCTCCATCCCGCGTCTGTGTGGGCGGATTCTACAGCGTCGCTGGCGTCTGTCAATCACTAATTTTAAAAAAAGGCTTCTTGTTCAATCGCTTAGCGTGCTTCCAGGAGCGTTTTTCGAGGCTTGGGCCCAGGTAGACCGTGGCTTTCAGCTCTATGGAACGCTTGGTGCTCATTAAGAGAATAAATGTCTCATGGCGCTTTGCCGATTGATCCGAGATGCAAGGTACTGGTGCTATATACAGGTGCCGGTAGATACTAATCGTCCGCTTTGATTCCGACTTCAGCTTTTAATGATCTCTGCCTTTATATGATGCAGCGCAAAATCATCCACATTGACTGTGATTGCTTCTACGCCGCCATCGAAATGCGCGACGACCCGCAGCTGGCCGGCAAGCCGATGGCAGTGGGCGGCTCCGCGGATCGACGGGGGGTGATTGCGACCTGCAACTATGAGGCGCGGGCCTATGGCGTGCGCTCGGCCATGTCGTCGCGGCACGCGTTGACCCTGTGCCCGGACCTGGTGATCGTCAAGCCGCGCATGGATGCCTATCGCGAGGCGTCGAAAGAGATTCATACGATCTTTCGTGATTACACCGAGCTGATCGAGCCCTTGTCCCTGGACGAGGCCTACCTGGATGTTTCCGACAGTCCGAACTTCGCCGGCAGCGCCACGCGCATTGCCCAGGACATTCGTCGGCGGGTTTCCAATCAGTTGCATATCACGGTGTCGGCCGGGGTCGCGCCCAACAAGTTTCTGGCCAAGATTGCCAGCGACTGGAAAAAGCCCAACGGCCTGTTCGTGATCACTCCGGATCAGGTGGAGGATTTTGTCTCCGAATTGCCGGTGAGCAAGTTGCATGGGGTGGGCAAGGTCACGGCGGACAAACTGGGTCGCCTGGGGATTGTCGACTGCCTGCAGTTGCGCGACTGGAACAAGCTGGCTCTGGTGCGCGAGTTCGGCAGTTTCGGCGAGCGCCTGTGGAGCCTGGCCCGGGGGATCGATGATCGGCCGGTGCAGAATGACAGCCGGCGGCAGTCCATCAGCGTGGAAAACACTTACGACGTGGACCTTCCCGATCTGGATAGCTGCCTGCAGAAGTTACCGGAGCTGATGGAGACTCTGGCAGGGCGCATTGCGCGTATCGACAGCAGTTATCGGCCGGGCAAACCCTTCGTCAAAGTGAAGTTCCACGACTTTACCCAGACCACTCTTGAGCAGGCGGGGGCCGGACGGGATCTGGAGAGTTATCGGCAACTGCTGACCCAGGCCTTCAAGCGTGGCGGTAAGCCAGTGCGGCTCTTGGGAATTGGCGTGCGATTGCAGGATCTACGCGGTGGTCACGAACAGCTGGAGCTGTTTCGGGGTGTGTTGTAGGCGCTGGCAGGCTGGCGAATTGGGCGTCGCGATCGATCCGCGGCGTGACATTCGCCAGCCTGCCGGCTCCTTGTCAATCAGTGACCGGGATCGGCGACCAGGCGGCCGGCGTTCTTGGTCAGGGACTTTAGAAACTCGCTCTGCAGTTCCGGATCGTTGCGTGTTAGCTCGATCAGGCTCTGCTCCAGCTCGCTGGCCTCTTCTTCCAGACCCAACTCCGACAGGCGCTTGACCCGGTGTACCCACTGGCTTACTTCGTCATCTTCCAGATCGTCGTAAATCAGTGCATGGGCTTCCACCAGCTTGCCGCGCAGGCTGCTGCTCAGGCTCAGGGACGAGTCGGAATGCACTTCGTCCTGAGCATCCTCGACACTGATCTGCAACTTGCCGATGTGGTTCAGGTCCTGTTCGGAGAATGGCGCGTCCAGCAGGTTCAAGCGCAGCACGCCATTACGATCGGTGCTCATGTCGTAGGTTTGCTTACCGGCCTTGACCTGCACCGGGCGCTCGCTCCAGGGCAGGCTCGAATACTCCAGGCGCTTGTCACGCTGGACTTCATCGATGGCTGCCAGGTTCTGCTGGGCCCGACCGTGGGACGGCATGTTCATGAACGGGTTGAGCCCGGACACGCCATAGCTGACCCAGTCCTTGGTGACGCTGTCCGGCAGGTTGCCCAGGGCAAACACGTTGACCACATTGGCGCCGACGCCGGCCACCAGGGCTACCGCGCCCAGCGGGATCTCGTAGATTTCCCGCCAGGGTTGATAAGGCGTATAGCGATCGTAGCGCCGAGTGACCTCGAACTCGGTCACTTCGAAGGTCTTCTGCTCGTGGATGCGTACCCGGCGTTGCGGCAGCTCAAGCACCTTAGGCTCACCGACATCGATCTGCAGGCTGTGGTCGAGCAGTTTGCGCTCGACGCGTTCCTCGTGTTCGCTGCGTTGCGACATCTGGTTGGCGCAGCCGCTGACCAGCAGGGCGCCGCATAGAGCGGCGCCCCCGAGGCTTAAGGTGTTTCGCTTGAACATGACTTCTCTATCTGGTTTCAGCGACGGATACGGGCTTGGAGGAAGGACAGGACGTCGGCCACGGGCAGCGCTTGTGCCTGGGCTTCGGTACGGCTCTTGTATTCCAGGTTGCCTTCGGCGAGGCCGCGGTCACTGACCACGATCCGGTGAGGAATGCCGATCAGCTCCATGTCCGCGAACTTGATGCCCGGGCTGGTTTTCTTGTCGCGGTCGTCCAGCAGCACTTCGAAACCGGCGGCAGTCAGTTCTGCGTAGAGTTTGTCGGTGGCTTCGCGAACCTGCTCGGTTTCGTAGCGCAGCGGTACCAGGGCGATCTGGAACGGCGCCAGGGTATCGCTCCAGATGATGCCGTTTTCATCGTTGTTCTGCTCGATGGCGGCCGCCACCACGCGGGACACGCCAATGCCGTAGCAGCCCATTTCCAGGGTCACTGGCTTGCCGTTCTCGCCCAGCACTTCGCACTTCATCGCCTTGCTGTACTTGTTGCCCAGCTGGAAGATGTGCCCGACCTCGATGCCGCGCTTGATTTCCAGGGTGCCCTTGCCGTCCGGGCTCGGGTCGCCGGCCACCACGTTGCGCAGGTCGGCAACAGTCGGAACCGGCAGGTCGCGTTCCCAGTTGACGCCGAAGTAGTGCTTGTCGTCGATGTTGGCACCGACGCCGAAGTCGCTCATCAGCGCCACCGAGCGGTCGATGATGATCGGCAGTGGCAGGTTCACCGGGCCCAGGGAGCCGGCGCCGGCGCCGATGGCGTCACGCAGTTCAGCTTCGGAGGCCATGACCAGCGGGCTGGCAACGCCAGGCTGGTTGGCGGCCTTGATTTCGTTCAGTTCGTGGTCGCCACGGATGATCAGGGCGATCAGCTTGCCGGCTTCTTCGGCATGCACCACCAGGGTCTTGACGGTCTTCTCGATCGGCAGGTTGTAGCCTTCCACCAGCTGGGCAATGGTTTTCGCGTCAGGGGTGTCAACCAGGCGCATCTCTTCGGTCGGAGCCGGGCGCGAGGTTTCGCGCGGCACGGCTTCAGCCTTCTCGATGTTCGCTGCGTAGTCGGAACCGTTGCTGAAGACGATATCGTCTTCGCCGGACTCGGCCAGTACGTGGAATTCGTGGGAACCGGCGCCGCCGATGGAACCATTGTCTGCTTCAACCGGGCGGAACTTCAGGCCCAGGCGGGTGAAGACGTTGCAATAAGCCTGGTGCATGCGGTCGTAGGTGACCTGCAAGGACGCCTGGTCGGCGTGGAAGGAGTAGGCGTCCTTCATGATGAACTCGCGGCCGCGCATCAGACCGAAGCGTGGGCGGATTTCATCGCGGAATTTGGTCTGGATCTGGTACAGGTTCAGCGGCAGCTGCTTGTAGCTGCTCAGCTCGTTGCGGGCCAGATCGGTGATCACTTCTTCGTGGGTCGGGCCGGCGCAGAAATCGCGACCGTGACGGTCTTTGAAGCGTAGCAGCTCAGGGCCGTACTCTTCCCAGCGACCGGATTCCTGCCACAGCTCAGCCGGTTGAGTGCTCGGCATCAACACTTCAAGCGCGCCCGCGGCGTTCATTTCTTCGCGAACGATGGCTTCAACCTTGCGCATCACTCGCAAGCCCATCGGCAGCCAGGTGTACAGGCCGGAAGCCAGTTTACGGATCATGCCGGCGCGCAGCATCAGCTGGTGGCTGATCACGACCGCGTCGGAAGGCGTTTCTTTCTGTGTGGCGAGCAAATATTGACTGGTACGCATGGTAGGCCGTTGTCGGTTGCTTAGACTGGAAGTGACGGAGCATTGTACGGGCGAGTTCCGCTGGCGTACAGGATTGCGCTTTGAGGGGACGGGAGCCGCGGAGAAAAGCCGCAACTCCCGGGATTTTCTAGGATTCCTCGCCCACGACAGCGCCCTTGGCGGGCTGCTCCGACGGGTCTTTCGGTCCGTCGCGGCGGCTCTCCTGGAACCAGTGAATGGCGATCAGAATCAGGGTCGGCACCCCGAGTATTGCGGTGATGAGGAAGAAGTCGTGATAGCCGTATTTTTCCACCATGACTCCGGAATAGCCGCCGATCAGGCGCGGAAGCAGCAGCATGATGGAGCTGAGCAGGGCGTACTGAGTGGCCGAGAACTTGAGGTTGGTCAGGCTCGACAGGTAGGCGACGAAGGCGGAAGTGGCCATTCCCGAACTGAAATTGTCCAGGGAAATGGTGGCAATCAGCATTTTCAGGTTCGGGCCCATGTCGGCGAGCATGAGGAACAGCAGGTTGGTGCCGGCGGACGCGGCACCGCCGATGAACAGGATCGGCAGGATGCCGAAGCGCACGATCAGCAGGCCGCCCATGCCGGCCCCAAGCAGGGTCATGATCAGGCCGAAGATCTTGCTGACCCCGGCAATCTGGTCCTTGGTGAAACCCTGGTCGATATAGAAAACATTGGCCATCACGCCCATGACCGTGTCCGACATGCGATAGGTGGCGATCAGACCCAGTAGCAGGAAGGCTTGCCAGCGGTAGCGCAGGATGAAGTCGTTCACCGGGGTCAGCACCGGCGCCAGGCCTCGACGGCCCATCGCCGACAGGCACAGGGTGCTGAGGGTGATGTAGAGGATCGCCCGCAGGAAGGCCCGGTCTTCCAGCAGCAGGTCCAGCAGGCTGACGCCGTCGAAGATCACGCTGGCGAAGTCGGTGTTGTACAGCTGGGTAAAGGTGGCAGGCACTGAAACCAGAAGCACGATCAGGACGAACACCGAGATCAACTGGTGGGCGAAGCTGTAGCGCCCTGCCGACAGTTGAGTGCGCAATGGAACTGCTGGTTCACGCATCAGCAGGGTGGTGAGCAGTGCTGGAATCATCAGCACGCCGAACAGCACGTAGGTACCGGTCCAGGCCGAATGTTTGTAGCTGAAGCCGGTGGAGCCAAAGCCTTCGGCGAAGAACAGCGCGCCGGCGGTGGCCAGCAGTACCGCGACCCGGTAGCCGGACATGTAGCTGGCGGCCAGCGCGGCTTGTCGACTGTCGTCGGCGATTTCCAGGCGATAGGCGTCGATGGCGATGTCCTGGGTCGCCGAGGCAAAGGCCACGACCACCGCAATGGCGATCAACCAAGACAGGTGTTTTTGCGGGTCGCAGAAGCCCATGCCGATCAGGCCGAGAATCACCAGGACCTGGGCCAGTACCAGCCAGGAGCGGCGTCGGCCGAGCTTGCCTAATAGAGGCAGGCGCCATTGGTCGAGCAGTGGCGACCACACCCATTTAAAGGCATAGGCCAAACCGATCAGGCTGGCGTAGCCGATGGTTTCGCGGGCCACACCGGCCTCGCGCAACCACACCGAAAGAGTCGAGAACACCAGCATGTAAGGCATGCCGGCAGCGAAACCAAGCAGCAACAGCACGAGCGTCGAGGGGCTGGCATAGGCGGCAAGTGCGGCGCGCCAGGTTTTACGGGGCATGGGCTGAAGTCTGCCTCAGATTACGGAAACAAAGCGCGCACTCTAACCGCTGTGCTCTACCGGGCGCCAGCCATGGCGCTGAATATCCACGCGATTGTTCAGGATAGACACGCCTTCGCCGCGCAGTCTGGCGCGCTGCTCGTCGCCTGATGGGCTACCGACGGGCAGGCTGATGCGGCCGCCAGCACCGAGTACCCGGTGCCAGGGCAGGCTGGTATCGGCGGGTAGCTGACTGAGGGTGCGTCCAACCCAGCGCGCGGCCCGGCCCAGGCCGGCCATTTCTGCCAGTTGGCCATAGCTGACGACCTTGCCTTCGGGGACTTGGGCCAGGGTCAGGTACAGCGCCGTGCGTCGGATTTGCGCGGGGTTTTGCGAGTCTTCGCCGTGTTCGGTCACATTCGCGGTTCCAGATCAATGAAGAGGCGTTGGTCGGTTCAGGGGATGAGGGGGGGATGCATATTGAACTCACTCTCAATACCCGGGTCAGTCCTGACTAAGGCGTGTTCAGCAGGAATAATGCCGTTTTTTTTCGCAAGATCGAGCCCTGTATTACCTATGTTGCCTAGAACGTTGTTGTGTTTCGCGGTGCTCAGCGCCTCCATGCCTGCTCTGGCCGATACCGTCTGGTTGAAGAACGGTGACCGGTTGAGCGGCAAGATCAAGGTTTTCGACGGCGGTAAGCTGTTGATCCAGACCGATTACGGTGGCGCCATTTCCATTGATTGGAAGCAGGTCAAAACCCTGGAAAGCGATCAGGAGTTGCTGGTCAAACAGGATGCCTACACCGGGGAAAAGGCCAAGTCGCTGCAGGCGGCGGAGGAGGGCAAGGTTGTCCTGGTCAACGGTGAGGCGCCCAAGACTGTGGAGTTGGCCAGTATCCAGCAGATCATGAAACCCAAGCCGCTGGTGGAGGATGTGGTCTGGAAGGGCAATGTCGACGTGGCCATGGATTACAAGCGTGCTGAAAAGGACACTGATGACTATGACATCGACTTCAAGACTTCGGCGCGCCATGGTGCTTGGCGTCACAACGCCCAGGGTGAGTACAACCGTGAGTTCCAGAATCAGGTGGTGACTACCGACAACTGGAATGCCGAGTACGCTCTGGACCGCTTCATTACCGAGAAGTGGTTCTGGGAAGGACGCCTGACCTACAAGCGCGACAAAGTAGAAGATCTTGCGCGGCAACGGGTGGTGGGTACGGGTCCCGGCTACCAGTTTTGGGACGATGAGCTGGGGGCGTTCTCCTTGGGCTCGCTGCTCAACCGCACGGATTACGAGTACGCCGATGGCGGTACGGACAGCTTCTACTCACTGGCGATGAAGTGGGATTACAACCGTTACCTGATCGGCAAGCGGGTGGAGTTCTTCACTAATGGCGAAGTGGGCAGGCCGTTTTCCGGCGTCGCCGATTACGCGCTGGATGCGGAGATGGGGCTGCGCTACAAGGTCACGGACTGGGCGTCGCTCAACCTCAAGGCGGAAAAGGACCTGATCCGCGGTACCGAGGACAGCGACCTGGATAAGACCCGCTATACCGTGGGCTTTGGCGTGACCTGGTAACGGGGTACCAGCCAGGTGCATTCGCGAGGATGCGCCTTGGCTGCACGCCGCAATAACCTGCGGGCACAAAAAAGCCCCGCTGTTGAGGGCGGGGCTTTTTACTGGATCAGTACAAGTTAGATAACTTGAACTTCTTCAGCTTGCATGCCTTTCTGACCGCGGGTAGCGATGAAAGAAACCTGTTGGCCTTCTTTCAGGCTTTTGAAGCCGTCGGATTGGATAGCTTTGAAGTGTACGAACAGGTCGTCACCGGATTGTGGAGTGATGAAGCCGAAGCCTTTTTCATCGTTGAACCACTTAACGGTACCGGTTTGGCGATTAGACATGGTGTATCTCCTTGGACAAAGTTAACTGCGACTCAGGAAAAGCCCTGGCCGAGACTGAGTGCAAAGAGCAGGAAAAATTCTTGGAGATGGTTGGATCGAAATTCAACATCGTGTAGAGATTCTCAGTGACACAAGCAGCACAGTGGCGCCACCTTAACCCTTTTTCCTGAACGTGCCAATGGCTAGGGCCAAGGTTTCTCGGTTTTCGTGACTGACGGCCCGTCGTTCGTCGCCGAACCCTTGAAAATCCTGGTGTCAGGCGAGAAAAACGTCCCGGACTTTGAACCCGACCCCGCGCCCCGGTAAGATGCCGGACAGAATTTTTTCACCTCGTTATTTCAGGACACCCGCCATGAGCATCAAATCGGACAAGTGGATTCGCCGCATGGCGCAAGAGCACGGCATGATCGAGCCCTTCGTAGAGCGCCAGATGCGTGGCGAAGGCCCGGATCGGCTGATCTCTTTCGGGGTGTCGAGCTACGGCTACGATGTGCGTTGCGCCGATGAATTCAAGGTGTTCACCAACATCAATTCGGCCACCGTCGACCCGAAGAACTTCGATGAAAAGAGCTTCGTCGACATCAAGAGCGACGTCTGCATCATCCCGCCAAACTCCTTCGCCCTGGCCCGTACCGTCGAGTATTTCCGCATTCCGCGCAACGTGCTGACCATCTGCCTGGGCAAGAGCACCTATGCCCGTTGCGGCATCATCGTCAACGTGACTCCGCTGGAACCCGAGTGGGAAGGCCACGTGACCCTGGAGTTCTCCAACACCACCACCTTGCCGGCCAAGATCTACGCCAATGAAGGCGTGGCGCAGATGCTGTTCCTGGAGTCGGACGAAGAGTGCGAAGTTTCCTACAAGGACCGTGGCGGCAAATACCAGGGCCAGCGTGGCGTGACCCTGCCGCGTACCTGATTGCGTCCGTCTGACAAATAGCGGGAATTCCTGAGCACACCCACACTCTATTGGGTGTATTTCCGGTATGCGCAAGGCGTACCGGGCACAGCTCAGGAGTGCCCCATGAAGATAGATCCGCGAATCAGCGCCACCTTGGCCAGGCTGGAACCCAATCAGGTTGGGGTATTGGCCTGGACCCTGCTGGCACATCCGCCTGTCAACATGGCAGGCGGCATTCCCGGTCAGCCCGACCCTGACTCTCCGCAACCCCCAGAACCTACCGAACCTGGTGAGCCCACTTTGCCGGACGAGCCGCCGCCCGCGCCTGTGGCTTGAACTCACTGGATACCGTCAGTCGCCCCGTCCGCGACAATCTTGCGCGGACGGTGGCGTTCTACGCGGCCGCTACTTCAGATTGCCACTGAGAAACTGCTGCAGGCGCTCGCTTTTCGGGTTGCCCAGCACCTCCTCAGGAGCACCTTCCTCCTCCACCAGACCCTTGTGCAGAAACAGCACCTGGCTCGACACCTTGCGGGCGAAGCTCATCTCGTGGGTGACCATGATCATGGTCCGGCCTTCCTCGGCCAGGCCCTGGATCACCTTGAGTACCTCGCCCACTAGCTCCGGGTCCAGGGCTGAAGTGGGTTCGTCGAACAACATGACTTCCGGCTCCATGGCCAGTGCCCGGGCGATGGCCACTCGCTGCTGCTGGCCGCCGGAGAGGAAGGCCGGGTACTGGCCAGCGACGCGGGCCGGCAGGCCGACCTTGTCCAGATAGCGCCGGGCCCGTTCTTCGGCGTCCTTGGTACTGACTCCCAGCACCCGACGCGGGGCCATGGTGATGTTCTCCAGCACCGTCATGTGGCTCCACAGGTTGAAATGCTGGAACACCATCGCCAGGCGTGTACGAATCCGCTGCAGCTCGGCAGGATCGGCCACGTGCATGCCGTGGCGATCGCTGACCATGCGGATCGGCTGGCCATCCAGGCTCATGGCGCCGTCGTCCGGGGTTTCGAGAAAGTTGATGCAACGCAGAAAGGTGCTTTTGCCCGAACCACTGGCGCCGATCAGGCTGATCACGTCACCGGTCTTGGCCTTCAGAGACACTCCTTTGAGCACTTCATTGTCGCCATAGCATTTATGCAGGCCTTCAACGGTCAGTTTGTACATGGGGCTTGCATCCTCAAGGCGAAAGTAGATAGCCGCTGCGATAGGCCTCGCGGCCGGCGACATGAGCGATCACCATGCCGGCGGTGGCCATGCGCCGCAGCGAGCGGGCATACAGGAGCCCGGCATTGTTGCAATGGATAGGGGTAACCCGGTCATGGATCGGGTCGATGATTTCAGCCACCAACTGCCCGGCCTCCAGGTATTCCCCCGGTAGCGCAGCGAACACCAGCAGTCCGCCCACCGGCGTCGCCACCGGTTCGACCGCCGCCAGCGGCGTGGCCGGAAAGGGCAGCTCAGGCAGCGGCGGAACCTCGCCTGCGATGGCGCCGAAGCGGGTCAGGTAGTCCAGCATGGCCTGGCAGTCGAGGCTGGCCAGGCCGTGGTTGACGTCGCCCTGGCCACGCAGCTCGACCGTGACCGCAAAGCAGCCCGAGGGAATGGCGAAGTGTTCGCCGAAGCGCTGTTGCAGTTGCCACCACAGCAGGCTGAAGCACTCGTCGAACGACCAGGCCGCGGAGTCGGTGGCCAGCAGGCAGGCTTCGGCGCCGAGGTAGCGGGCCAATGGCTCTACCTGGGGCCAGGCCTCGGGGGTGGTGTACAGGTGCGCCACGGCTTCGAAGTCGCAGTGCAAGTCCAGCACCATGTCGGCGTCGCAGGCCAGCCGTTGCAGGGCCAGTTGCAGGGACTGCAATTGAGTCTGTGGTCGTTGACGGCTCAGGGCATCGATCAGGTGTCGGCGGATCAGGTCGAGGTTGTGCTGCGGATCGTGAGTGAGCAGCCCTTCGATGGCGTTGCCGACCTCTTCACTGAGGTCGACGAAGCCGCGATTGAAGTTCTGCCCGCTTTCCAGCTGGTAGCGCCCCAGTGGAACGTCCATCAACACCTGTTCCAGGCCGACCGGATTGGCCACCGGCACCAGGACTATTTCATGCAACAGGCGACCGGCGGCTTCCAGCTCCGTCAGGCGCTGCTTGAGGTGCCAGGCCACCAGCATGCCGGGCATTTCATCGGCATGCAGGGAGGACTGGATGTAGACCTTGCCTTGGGCCTGGGCGGGGCCGAAATGAAAACTGTGGACCTGGCGCGCGGTGCCCGGCAGCGGAGCGAGCAGGTCGTGGATCTCGTGGCGCATTGATGATTTCCCGGCAGCAAGTCCTAGTGGGTCGGCCCGAGGAAGGCCAGCCAGCGGCGTTCAGCGAGACGGAACAGGCCCACCAGGGTGAAGGTCACGCACAGGTAGATGATGGCGGCGATACCGAACGACTGAAACGTCAGGAAGGTCGCCGAGTTGGCGTCCCGGGCGATTTTCAGGATGTCGGGAATGGTCGCGGTAAAGGCCACCGTGGTGGAGTGCAACATCAGGATCACTTCGTTGCTGTAGTAGGGCAGCGAGCGGCGCAGGGCCGAAGGCATGATCACGTACGCATACAGCTTCCAGCCGCTCAAACCATAGGCCTTGGCTGCCTCCACTTCGCCGTGGGCCATACTGCGGATCGCCCCGGCGAAAATTTCCGTGGTGTAGGCGCAGGTATTCAGGGCAAACGCGAGGATGGTGCAGTTCATCGCATCACGGAAAAACGCATCCAGCAGCGGTTGCGCGCGGATCGCGGCGATGCTGTAGATCCCGGTGTAGCAGATCAGCAGCTGAATATAGAGCGGTGTGCCGCGAAACAGGTAGGTGTAGAACTGCACCGGCCAGCGGATGTAGCGCTTGGGCGAGACCCGGGCGATGGACAGCGGGATCGACACCAAAAAGCCAATGCAGATCGAGGCCGTGAGCAGCCACATGGTCATGGCCAGCCCGGTCATGTGGTAACCGTCGCTGTAAAGGAAGGGACGCCAGTATTCCTGCAGGAGTTCGATCATCGCACGGCCTCCCGGGCGCCGGCGGCATAGCGCCGTTCAAGCTTGCGCAGGACGAAGTTGGAGGCGCTGGTGATCAACAGGTAGATCAGTGCCGCCAGGACCAGGAAGTAGAACAGCTGATAGGTGCTCTTGCCGGCATCCTGAGCGGCTTTGACCAGATCGGCCAGGCCGATGATCGACACCAGGGCCGTGGCCTTGAGCATCACCATCCAGTTGTTGCTGATGCCCGGCAGGGCAAAGCGCATCATCTGCGGGAAGACCACGAAGCGAAAGCGCTGGCCGCGCTTGAGGCCATAGGCGGTGGCCGCTTCTACCTGGCCCCGGGGCACGGCGAGGATCGCCCCGCGAAAGGTTTCGGTGAAATAGGCGCCATAGATGAAGCCCAGGGTGATCACCCCGGCGCTGAAAGGGTTGATCTCGATGTATTCCCACTCCATGAAGTCGGTGAAGGAGGTCAGCCAGGTCTGCAGGCTGTAGAAAATCAGCAGCATCAGCACCAAGTCCGGCACCCCGCGGATCAGGGTGGTATAGAGCTGGGCGGGGACCCGCAGCAAGGCGACGCTGGAGAGTTTGGCGCTGGCGCCGAGCAGGCCGAGCAAGACGCTGACCAGCAGCGACAACACCGACAACTTGATGGTCATCCAGGTGCCTTCCAGCAGCAGAGGGCCGAAACCCTTCAGACTGAAGGCGGAAAGCCCCAGGTTTTTTAGAAGTTCTTCGAGCATTGATCAGTGACCCGTGGCGATAAAAAAGGCGCCCATCGAGGATGGGCGCCGGCAGGTTATTTACCGCTGTAGAGGTTCAGGTCACCGAAGTGCTTTTTCTGGATGGTGGCGTAGGTGCCATCATCGTGTAACGCTTTGATACCTTTATCCAGGAGCGCTTTCAGCTCTTTGTTACCTTTTGAGATACCGATGGCGGTCTTGGACGGCAGCAGTGGGTCATCCACCGGCTTGCTGACTTCGTAGTCCGCGCCCTGCGGCGATTTGAGGAAGCCCAGTTCGGCTTGCAGCATGTCCTGGATCGAGGCATCCAAGCGGCCGGAGGTCAGGTCGGCATAGACCTGATCCTGGTTCTGATAGGCCTGGGTCTTGACTCCGGCCTTGTCCAGCACGGCCTTGGCATAGGCTTCCTGAATGGTGCCCTGCTCATAGCCCACGGTCTTGCCCTTGAGCGAGGCGGTGTCTGCGCTCAAGCCCGAGCCTTTCTTGAACACGAACGAGGTGGGACCGGAGAACAGTTCGTTGGAGAAGTCGATGACTTTTTCCCGGGCTGCAGTGACGGTCATGGACGAGATCACACCGTCGAATTTATTGGCTTTCAGCCCGGGAATCATGCCGTCGAAGTCACTTTCGACCCATTTGCACTTGACCTTCAGCTCGGCACAGATGGCGTTGCCCAGGTCGATGTCGAAGCCCACCAGGCTACCGTCGGCGGCCTTGGACTCGAAGGGGGCATAGGACGGATCGACGCCAAAGCGCAGTTCCTTGTATTCCTTGGCCAGCGCGGAGCCGGCAGCCATGCACAGAGCCAGTGCGGAAAGGGTCAGCAATGCTTTTTTCATTATTCAATCCCTAAGAACCAATATGAGCGCTTGTGGCGCATGAGTACTGTTACTGGAACGCATAAGACTTATTGAAAGTAGCAATTTCCGAACCAGAGCCCCGAACAAGTGTTTTAAAAGCAGTTGGCAACACTTGGGCAAGGCCTGTTGTGCACTGAAAGGAGGCGTGTGGGCGGCGCGGCGCCAAGAGGGGGCGGCAATGCTGGGGAGCGGATTACGAGGCGCTGCAGAGCGGATGTCCGCTGGTTTGGGCGCTGGCGTCTGCAGAGCGGAGTGATCGTTATGAGGCGACACCGCTGGCGCAGGATGCGCCAGCGGTGTCGGCCGGGGAGGTTACTTGCCCGGGACCAGGGTCAGGCGGGTCTTGCCGTAGCTGCGTTCGAAGTTCTGCGGTTGCATCGGGAAACTCAGGTACTGGGCCTTGAGCCAGCCGTCGATGCCATTGGCGTAGTTCGGGCTCACCGGGTTGCTGGATTGGCCACTGCTGTTAAGGCCCATCAACGGCTCGCTCAGCGCGAAGTCGACGACGAAACGCAGGGCCGGGGTCGTGGTGATGGCAAAGTCCTGTCCCCAGCGATAGCCGGCGTTGTTGACGGTGTTCTGGTCGCCACCGGCCTGCAAGGGACCGCGTATCGCCTGGCCACTGCTGTTGGTCCAACGGTAGCTGTGCAACTTGCCCCACTGCCAGGCCTTGCGGTCCGTGCCCAGCAGTTGCTCGCCCGAACTGATGGCCGCCGCCAGGCTGCGGGCGATAATGGCCGGCTTGTCCTCTTTTTGCCCGTTACGCGAGTCGCCCCAGAACGGGCTGTCTTCTCGGCTCAGAAGATGGTCGGCCTGGGCCGAATAGGACAGGCCCGCATTGGCAACGAACGCCTGCCAGGCAATGCCGGGCTCCGGACCGAGCTGTTTGAGGAAGGTCTGCTTGGCGCTTTCCTGGAGGAACAGTTCGTAGAGCGCGGCGTCGGCAGAGCCGGCACTGAGCTTGCCGTCGAACGCCATCAGCCGGCTGTAGGCTTCACGGGCCTTGGCGCGGTCTGCATCGGGCAGGGCGTCGATGGCGTTTTTCAGCGGCTGGGCCATGCCCGGCGCCTCGAACATCAGCTTCAACTTGGCGGCGAACAGGGTGGTCTGGTCGTACTGCAGGGCAATCAGGCTGCGGTTGTCCTGCTTGCCGCCCGACAGCCATTGGCCGATGCGCTCGGCCCGTTCCGGAGCGTCCCAGGAGTTGGACAGCTGCATGCCGTAACCGCGGGGGATGACCCGCTGATTGGCGGTGGCGATCCAGCCTTGCGCCGGGTCCTGGTCATAAGGGTGGAGCATCGGGTCGGCGTAGCCATCCCAGTCATAGCGCCCGTCCCAGCCGGGAGAGGGCAGCAGGCCTTCGCCTTCGCGGCGGTTGGGGAAGCGCCCGGTGACCTGCCAGCCGATGTTGCTGGCATCGGCATAGACCATATTCAGGGCAATGGCGCGGATCTCACGGCTGGCGTCGGAGGCCTTCTCCACATTCTGGGCCCGTGACAGATCGAAGAACGCATCCAGGCTCCTGTCGTCCTTGAGCTCCGGCATTTGCAGCGCCAGGCCGTAGCCACTGGCCAGGGCATTGTTGGCGTTGATCCCCAGGGTGCTGTTGAGCAGCGGACCGTGGCGGGTTTCGTACACCGCTTCGCGAATTGGCCGCTGTCCTTTGATGAAGTAGGTCTCGTTGCGAACGATGACCGGCTGCCATTTTCCGTTGTTCTGGTAGTACAGAGCGTTGCCCTGGCGTTTGAGTTTTTCCAGGAACAGGTCCTGGTTATCGCCCATCGCCGAGCTCATGCTCCAGGCCAGCTTGCCGTTGAAGCCTTGCAGAATGGCCGGTAGACCAGCGATCGAAGCCCCGGCCGCCTGATATTTCGGCGCGCTGATCTGTACGTAGTACCAGGCGCCGATCTGGCTGTCGCTGGCCAGCAGGCTGCGACCGCTGCGAGCGCGCTGCGGGGCGACGGCCAGGTTGCTGCCGGCCGTGACACCCAGTGAGTTGAGGGTCGACATCTGCTTGACGGCCAGGCTGAGTTCGCTCAAGCCCGGCACATACAAGGCCAGCCCCTTGAGCTTGTCGGCCTCGGCCGTGGGCAGCGGTTCATCGGGGTAGCTCGGGGTCAGCCAGGGCAGTTTGTCGCTGCCGACCTTTTGTGCCAGTACCAGGCTGTTGATCTCTTCCAACAGATTGGCGGACTGGCCGAAATTCAGCAGGCAGAAAATCAGTGCCGAATCCTCGGCCTTCCAGTATTCAGGCATGTAGCTGCGGGCGGCCAGGTCTGGCGGCAGCTTGTCGCGGTAGCGGAACAGGTAGGCGTTGACGCCTCGAGCGTAGACCTCGAAGAAACGCTTGATCCGTGGTGATGAGGCCTTGTACAGCTCGTCGGCGCTTTTCTTCAGATTCACCGCGCGCATCAGGCGGTCGACTTCCAGCACCTCGGCGCCGGACATCTCCGCCAGGCGGCCCTGGGCCAGCAGGCGCAGGGTGACCATCTGCTCGATACGATCGCTGGCGTGTACGTAGCCCAGGGTGAACAGCGCGTCGTGGAAACTGTTGCTTTCGATCAGCGGTACACCGACGACGCTACGCCTGACCGAAACATTCTGCGCCAGGCCCTTGAGGGGCTGTACGCCGGAGGTGGGTGGCAGGCTGTTTTGAGAGTTCCAGGACTGGCAACCGGCCAGGCTGAGAGCACCGGCCACTGCCGCGGCAACGCCGAACCGGGGAAGAAAATGTGAGAGGGCTGGCGAGGCCATGGCAAAGCTCCTGCGGGGGGTAGCGTCGATAAAGGCGCTACGTTAGTGAGCAGGCGAGTGCCGCGCAAGCGGGGGCTGGAGGTATTTCTTGACCGCGCCACAAATAGCCAGCGCCGGAGCGCCGTCATCTGTCGTTTCATGCTCGACGATGGCACGACAGCAAGCGTCTGCATTAGGTCGTCCGGTGTGTAATGAGTGGCTTGCCTGTCACAGCAGGTGATGTTGAAGTTGGAAAATTCAATGATGCTCCAACGGAGAATGCTTCATGCCCATTCCGGCCGACACGGCGCTGCTAATCATCGATCAACAACAAGGCATCCTGCATCCCCGGCTCGGTCCACGAAACAATCCCGAGGCAGAGGAGCGGATGCTCGAGTTGCTGGCCCACTGGCGCTCCCGGGGTTGGCCGGTGATCCATGTGCAGCATCTGTCGCGCTCGACGGATTCGGTGTTCTGGCCCGGGCAGTCCGGCGTGGAGTTTCAGCCGCGTTTTCGTCCGCAAACGGGGGAGGGACTGATTCAGAAACAGGTGCCGGATGCCTTTTGTGGCACCTCCCTGGAGGCGGATCTGCGCCAGCAGGGGATCGGGCAGTTGGTGATAGTCGGTGTGGCCACCAACAACTCGGTGGAGTCGACGGCGAGAACCGCCGGTAACCTGGGCTTTGCGGTATGGGTGGTGGCCGACGCCTGCTTCACCTTCGACAAGCGCGACTTTGCCGGTCGAGCCCGTTCTGCCGAGGAGGTGCATGACATGTCGCTGGCCAACCTGCACGGCGAGTACGCCACGGTGTTGAACCTGGCGCAGCTTTTTTAGGAGAGGCCGGACGGCGACGTGCGCGGACAGGCCTCTTGCGCGATCAGATCAAGCGCCGTGGCACTTCTTGAACTTCTTGCTGCTGCCGCATGGGCAAGGATCGTTGCGGCCAACGTCTTTCAGCGCGTTGCGCACGGGTTCCTGGTGGGCGTGGTTGCAGTGCGGACCGTGAACATGGCCATGGTCATGATCGTGGTGGTCATGATCGTGGTTGCAGTCCGGGCCATGGACATGAGGTTGCTGGGTCATTGCGGGTTACTCCGGGATAAAATCGCCGGGAATTATCACGCCATTGCGCTTCAGGTGCACGTCCTGGCCGATGAATAATCCGATTTCCAGCTCCCCTTCGAGGCGATAGGGGATCGGCCGTTCGGGCTTGCGCAACAGTTTCACCACATCCCGGATCTGCGGCCAGAGATTGGTGCGCACCGGCACTTTGAAATAGCGGCTGCTGTGGGGCGTGACGGTGAACCAGTGTTCATGCTCGCCCTCGCTGAGCAGAAAACGCTCCAGGTAGACCCGGTAGGTCAAGCGGCGCACAGTCAGGTCGCTGTCATTGGGATTGTCGACCCGCAGGTGCAGGGTGAAGCGCTGCTCCAGCAGGTTGGCCTTGACCACCTCGACCTTGACCAGGTGTACCGCAGGGGCCAGGTCCTCATCGGTGAACCAGGAAGCGCATCCCGACAGGCTCAATAGTCCGAACAGGCAGACGGCCCGTAGTGCGCGCAGTTCACCGATCATTGCAAGACTCCCTTTGAACCCCCTGTACCCGTCCTGGGCATGGGGTGCCTGGCCTGCAAAGGCTCAGCGTGTGAAATAGCCGGCGCAGCACTTCTTGAATTTTTGCCCGCTACCACAGGGGCAGGCGTCGTTGCGTCCGGCATTCAAGGGCACGGTGGGGTCGATGAAATACCAGCGTCCATGATTCTGCACGAAGGACGAGCGTTCGCGATGGCTGTGTTCGCCCTGGTTGTCATGCCAGCGCGCAGTGAAGGTGACGAAGGCATGTTCGGGCTGACCGCCGAAGACCTCCGAGCTTTCTACCTCCAGCCCCAGCCAGGTGCTTTGTGCGCTCCAGTCACTGATGGATTGGCGATCCAGGCCTGCCTGTTGTACGGGCAGTGTGGTGGCCAGCAGGTAGTCCACTTGCCCCAGCACATAGGCGCTGTAGCGCGAACGCATCAGGGCTTCGGCGCAAGGGGCGGGATGACCGGCGTGGTAGTGGCCGCAGCAGGCGTCCAGCAGGTTGCCGCTGCCACAAGGACAAATCGAGGCGCTCATTGTGTTACCACCAATACTTTCCAAAGTTTTCCGGGTTCGCCCAGAAGCGAGCGTTGAGCCAGTCGGGCACTTGTTTGTATTCAAGCAGATCATAGGTAAACAGGGTCAGCACCTGTTCGTCCCGCTGGAAGCGTTCACTGGCCTGCAGCGCCAGTGAGAAAAAGTCGGTCTCCTGCCAGCCGCAGGCACTCAGGTCGGCCAGTACGGCGATTCGGCTGGCATTGAGGTTGCGAATACCCCCAAGCAGGTTCAGGCCATCGCGCTTGGGCAGATGCTCCAGGCAATCCACCGCCAGGGCCAGGTCGAAACGCCGTGCAGCCAGCTCCGCAGGCAAGGGGCCGGGGGCCGCCTGAGCCACCTCGGTAGCGGGATGAGCCTCCTTGAATGCGGCCAGGGCGGGGAAGTCGCTGGCGCCGATCAGCAGCAGCTGTTGGGGGGCGTAACGGTCCAGCAAGGCCGCCAGAGCCTGCTGGGGGGTACGGGTAGAAATGCCGGCGCTCATTGTCGCTCCTCGATCAGAACGCCCAAGACTAGCGTGCTGGCACCCTCGGGCCTAGAGCGGTTCGCCACTAAATCGGCGAACCTCCCGTATTTACGGGGCGAAATCACTGATAGCCCGGTGCTGGCGCAGATGAAATGCGCAGTCTTTACTCCGTGAATCGGCCTCGAGCCGATCCCTCAGGAGAAATCAGATGAGCATCATTCGGACGGCAGTACCCTTGGTTCTGTTAACCAGTGTGTTGACTGGTTGTGCAGGTTTGCAGAAAACCGACTGGCCAACCTGTGCCGCAGTCGGCGGCGTCACGGGCGCGGCGTTGGGCGCCACCGAAAGCGCCTCGTGGGCGGGTGGTGGCGCACTGGTGGTTGGTGGTCTGGCAGGTGCCTACTGCTGGGTAAAAGGCGATGGCGACGAAGACGGCGATGGCGTGCCGGACAGCCGCGACAAGTGCCCGCATACCCCCAAAGGTGTACAGGTCGATGCCAACGGTTGCCCACCGCCGCCACCGGTGGTGGAAGAAGTCGTGGTGGTCAAGGAGGAAACCATCGTCATCCGCGATGTCTACTTCCATTTCGACTCGGCCAAGTTGACCGACGCCGACAAGACCAAGCTCAACACCATCGTGAGCCGCCTGAAACAGGAAGCGCCGACTGCACAGCTACGCGTGACCGGACACACCGACAGCGTCGGCAGCGATGCCTACAACCAGAAACTCTCGGACAAGCGTGCCCACTCGGTCGTGGACTATCTGATCAGCAACGGCATCCCCCGCAACAGTTTCGTGTCAGTGACCGGAGCCGGTGAAAGCAAGCCGGTGGCGGACAACAAGACGGCCGCGGGCCGGGCGATGAACCGTCGTACGGAGATCCAGATCAACCGCTGAAACCCTTTGCCTGCGCGGCTTGTGCAGCCGTCGATGGCAGTCTTTACTCCTGTGTGACCGGTCTTGCCGGTGACACAGGAGCATTCATGATGAACCTTCTTCCTCGGGCCGTTTTCCCGGTCCTGTTGCTCGGCGGCCTACTGACAGGTTGCGCAACCCACAGTGATGGCACTGCTCCCCTCAACCAACGCACCTGGCCCCTCTGTAGTCTGCTCGGCGGGCTGGCCGGCGGTGGCTTGGGAGCGATCGAGAGTGGTAGTTGGGCGGCTGGAGGCGCGGCCCTGGGGCTGATCGGTGGTGGCCTGATCTGTTACGCCCAGGATGGCGACGAGGATGGCGATGGGGTATTCGATCGTCGCGATCGTTGCCCGGACACGCCTTCCAACACGGCGGTGGATAATCGCGGTTGCCCGATGCCCGAGTATCCGGCAGTGGTCAAGGCGCCGGAGCCTGAGGTAGCAGCGCCTGCGGAAGTGATCACCCTCAGTGACCAGGGCAATGTGCTGTTCGCTTTCGACTCCGCGGAGTTGACCGCCGAGGCGCGTAACCAACTGCAGGGGCTGATGGCCAGGCTGGCCAATGCCGATGTGGTCAGCATCAAGGTGCTCGGGCATACCGACAGCCAGGGTTCCGATGCCTATAACCAGAAGCTCTCGGAGCGCCGCGCTAGCAGTGTCGTCACCTTTCTTGTTGGCCAGGGCGTGGCGTCGGAAAAAATCAGCAGCCAGGGCCTGGGAGAAAGTCAGCCGGTAGCGGATAACGACAGTGAGCAGGGGCGAGCGACGAATCGTCGCGTGGAGCTGCATCTCCAACGTTGAAACGAGTCGGTCCGGGTCGGCGATCCTCGCCGATCGGGCCGCTAAACAGACGCTTCGGGAAGAATTTTCATCGACCTCTGGCGTATCCCCGGGGTAAGTCGTTACTGTGCGCGCAAAGAATAATTCACAAGGGGAGCCTATGAAGGTCTTATGGGGGGCGGGGAAGTTTCTGACCTTGGTCTTTTGGCTGGTGGTGTTGATCAATCTGGTCAAGCCATTGATCAATCCGTTGCACCTGCTGGTCAACCTGGCGGGTAGCCTGTTGCTTTTGACCCATTTGCTGGAACTGCTGCTGTTCAATGGCAGCCTCAAGGAGCGTCCACATCCCTGGCGTGATCGTTTACACATCCTGCTGGTGGGGATCTTCCACCTGCAAACCCTTCCCGCTGCTGCTCCTGTTGCCGAGACCGACCATGCGTAAGCTTTGCCTGCTGGCCCTGTTCTGCAGTCCTCTGGCCGTGGCCCAGGTGGTCCAGGTTGAAACCAACTCCTTCATGCGCCTGCCCAATACCGCCAGCACCCTGCAGCTGGAGCGTCTGGATGTGGCGGACTACGGCACCTTGCTGATTCCGGCCAATGTCACCGAACTCAAGGTCGACGACCTGCATCTGGGACGTGACGCGCGGATCGCCATCGTGCCTACCGGGCAAAGCCTGCAACTGATTGTCCGCCATGCGCAGTTGGAGAGCGGCAGCCAGATCAACTCCCGTGGTGCACCGGGCACCTATGAGAAGGTGGCCAAGCCGGGGCGCGATCTGAACCTGCGAATCGAGTCCTTGAAGGCCGAGCAATTGTTCGTGGACGCCCGCGGTGGCAAGGGGGCTCCCGGTTACGTCGGCCTTGATGGGGCCAATGGCCAGGAGCCGGGTTGCACCTGGGGGCAGGCCGGGCGCGGTGCCGACGGTGACAACGGCGGTGACGGCCGGCCCGGGGCTTCGGGCGCCGAGGTCCGGCTGGAGTTGCCCCGTGATTACCCCAGCGAGCAGATCAAGGTCCTGGTCGATGGTGGCGCCGGCGGCCTGGCCGGTGCCGGCGGCAAGCCGGGGGCCGGGGGCAAGTCCAAGGGCTGCCTGGTCTACCGAACCGACGGCGGCAAAAGCGGGCGTCCCGGTGCTCAGGGGCAGCCGGGCCCTGTGGGCGAGGCGGGGTCACTGACGGTCCAGCGCTTGTAGTCAACCTCGAAAGATGGATTGTTCCAGCCGCCCGCTCCTGTAGCGGGCGGTTGCTTTCAGAAGCTTGGCCGGGCCGCTGCCAGGGCCACCAGTACCAGGCCGATGATCAGGTTGCTGCCCACCAGTCGGCGGATCTTGCCCAGCGCCGCGGCGCCGGCCGGCCAGTCCTGCGCCGCGACGGCCTTGCGCAGCTCCGGCAGTTGCAGGGACTGGATGCGGATGAACAGGGCGGTCATCACCAGATACAGCCCCATCATGATCTGCACATACTTCGGCGCGGTTTCAAAGCCGCTGAAACGCAAATGTAGCAGGCCGATACCGCTGATCGGCAACAGCACCACGGCGACCCAGACCCAGACGAAAAAACGCGGAAACACTTGCACCCAGAGCTGCAGTCGCGCCGGTCCCTCAAGGGCCGCCACGGCTGCCGGGCGCAGGACCATCCAGGCGAAAAACATGCCGCCGACCCAGACCAGGGCGGCCAGTACATGCAAGGTGTAGGCAAGGGCGAAAGCGGTCATTCGGGTACTCCGTTCTGCGCGACATGAATTAGCGGGGTATGATAGCGGCCGATTCGAACCACTGAAAATTTATCCAGCGTTTTGTGCGCCCGAAAAACCATGATCAGCAACGAACTCAAAACCACGATCCAGGGCGCCTACTCGCGTTTTCTCGAAGCCAAGAGCCTCAAGCCGCGTTACGGCCAGCGCCTGATGATTGCCGAAGTGGCCAAGGTCCTGGGTGATATCGACACCGACGACGAGGGCCGGCGCAGTGGCGACCCGGCGGTAGTCGCGGTGGAAGCCGGTACCGGTACTGGCAAGACCGTGGCCTACAGTCTGGCGGCCATTCCCACGGCCAAGGCCGCCGGCAAGCGCCTGGTGATTGCCACCGCCACCGTCGCCCTGCAGGAACAGATCGTCTACAAGGACCTGCCGGACCTGATGCGCAACAGCGGGCTGAACTTCAGCTTCTCCCTGGCCAAAGGCCGCGGGCGCTACATGTGCCTGTCCAAGCTCGATATGTTGCTCCAGGAAGGTCACGCCCAGACCGCCACGGCCCAGCTGTTCGAGGAAGAAGGCTTCAAGATCGAAGTGGATGAAGCCAGCCAGAAGCTGTTCACCAGTATGATCGAGAAGCTCGCCGGCAATAAATGGGACGGTGACCGCGACAGCTGGCCCACCGCCCTGGAAGACGCCGACTGGGCGCGCCTGACTACCGACCACAGCCAGTGCACCAACCGTCATTGCCCGAACTTCGGCCAGTGCGCCTTCTACAAGGCTCGGGAAGGCATGGGCAAGGTGGACGTGATCGTCACCAACCACGACATGGTCCTGGCCGACCTGGCCCTGGGCGGCGGCGCGGTGCTGCCGGACCCGCGCGACACCCTCTATGTGTTTGACGAAGGCCACCACTTGCCGGACAAGGCCATCGGCCACTTTGCCCATTACACCCGGCTGCGCTCCACTGCCGACTGGCTGGAGCAGACCGCCAAGAACCTCACCAAGTTGCTGGCCCAGCACCCGCTGCCGGGGGATCTGGGGCGCTTGATCGAGCAAGTGCCGGAGCTGGCGCGGGAGATCAAGACCCAGCAGCAGTTCATGTTCAGCGCCTGCGAGCAGATCGCCGACTTCAAGACCGGCGAAGACATGGAAGGCCGCGAACGGCCACGCCATCGCTTCGTCGGCGGGCTGATCCCCGAGCACATGCGCGAGATGGGCATCGAGTTGAAGAAGGGCTTCTCCCGTCTCACCGATCTGTTCACTCGCCTCACTGAGCTGCTCAAGGAAGGCATGGATGGCGAGGTCAATATCGGCATCGCCAGCAATCAGGCCGAAGAGTGGTATCCGCTGTTCGGTAGCCTGCTGGCGCGGGCGTCGGGCAACTGGGAACTGTGGACCGCGTTCACCATCGAGGACCCGGAAGACAATCCGCCCATGGCCCGTTGGCTGACCCTGGCCGAGAGCGGCTCGCTGTTCGACATCGAGGTCAACGCCAGCCCGATCCTCGCGGCGGAGATGCTCCGACGCAATTTGTGGAACGTGGCCTACGGCGCCCTGGTGACGTCGGCGACCCTGACCGCCCTGGGCACCTTCGACCGCTTCCGCATGCGTGCCGGGCTGCCGAAGAAAGCCGTGACTGCGGTGGTACCCAGCCCGTTCCATCACGCTGATGCCGGGGTGTTGCGAGTGCCTGACCTGCGTGCCGATCCGCGGGATGCGCCGGCGCATACGGCGGCGATCATCCGCGACCTGCCGGAACTGGTGGAAGGCTCCCGGGGCACCCTGGTGCTCTTCTCTTCGCGCAAGCAGATGCAGGACGTGTTCGACGGTCTGGATCGGGATTGGCGCAAGCAGGTGTTCATCCAGGGCAACCTGTCCAAGCAGGAGACCCTCAACAAGCACAAGGCCCGGGTCGACGGTGGCGATTCCAGCGTGCTGTTCGGCCTGGCGAGCTTTGCCGAAGGGGTGGATTTGCCCGGTGCCTACTGTGAGCACGTGGTGATCGCCAAGATCCCGTTCTCGGTACCCGATGATCCGGTGGAAGCGGCGCTGGCGGAATGGATCGAGGCCCGGGGTGGCAATCCATTCATGGAAATCTCGGTGCCGGATGCTTCTCTCAAGCTGGTTCAGGCCTGCGGCCGTCTGCTGCGTACCGAGCAGGACCGCGGCACTATCACCCTGCTGGACCGCCGCCTGGTCACCCAGCGCTATGGCAAGGCTATCCTCAATGCCTTGCCGCCATTTCGCCGAGAAATATCATAAGCAAGGCGCGCACCTTTGCGCGCCTTGCTGTCTATTTCATATCACCGCTTCAGCACCGGCCGTTCATCGGTCTTTAGGGAGAGCCAGGTTCATATGATTCGCCGTTCGTTGCCCGCTGTATTTGCCCTGTTGTTTGCCGCGCCTGTGTGGGCGGCCCCGACCGGACAACAGACGCTGTTCAACTTTGTCCGGCCTGCCGCTGTGGTGCAGGTGGCGACACAAGATGCCAGCCTGCCGCAGTCCAACGCGGAGCAAACGGCCGAAGGCGAGGTGCTGCGGCGTATCATCTTCAACCCGACCCGTCGGCCTAGCCTGACCCTGGCGCCCCAGAGCGGTGCCTGGGACTGGTCGCAGTCAGGGATGATGAGCCTGCGCATCCAGAGCGCGATGAACTGGGCCCTGACCCTCTATGTGACCATTCAAAGCAACGACGGCAAGACCCTGGTCAGTCGCGTCGATCTGCCCGCGGGGCCGGCGCAGACCCTGCTGGTGCCGCTGGTGGCCAACACTCCCCTGAGCCAGGGCATGAAGGCCGCGCCGCCGATGCCGATGACCGTGGACGGCCAGCGCATCCTGCTGGCCAGCAGCGAGGGACAATTGGACCGCAGCCAGGTGGTGTCGGTGACCTTGTCCCTGGATAGCCCCAAGGCCGCTCAGAGTATCCTCCTCGAGCGCTTTGGCGTGCAGGACGGCGAGGGCGTGGTCAAGGCGGTCTACGGTTCCCTGGTGGATGGCTACGGCCAGTCGACCCGGTCCCGCTGGCCGGAAAAGATTACCAGCGACGATCAGCTCAAGGCGGCCGATGCCAAGGAACAGCTGCAACTCAAGGCGTGGCTTGGCGAGCGCGAGAAGACTTCCCTGGACAAGTTTGGCGGCTGGGACAAGGGCCCGAGCTTCAAGGCCAGCGGCTTCTTCCGCACGGAAAAGCGTGACGGGCGCTGGTTCCTGGTGACTCCGCAAGGTCACCCGTTCTACTCCCTGGGCGTCAACACCGTGGCCCCGGATAACAGCCAGACCTATGTCGCCGGGCGTGAGTGGATGTTCAGCGCCTTGCCCAAGGATGGCGAGCCCCTGGCGAGCCATTACGGTGAGGGCGACAACCGTGGCGGCAACGGCGCCGACCGGGGACGTGGTTACAACGCCGGCCGCTGGTACGACTTCTATCGGGCCAACCTGCAACGTACCTACAGCGCCCCCTGTGCAATGGCCAGCGAAGCTCCGGCCGAAGCCTCCGGTACCGAGCCCAAGCCAGCGGCGCCTGAAACCGCCGCAGTCCCATGCGCGACACCGACCTTCGATGAGCGACGCTGGGTCAGCCACACCCTGGACCGCTTGCAGGCCTGGGGATTCAACACCATCGGTAATTGGAGCGCCCTGGCGCTGGGGGCGGCCGACCGGGTGCCCTACACCTTGCCGCTGTCCATCGTGGGTGATTACGCCAGCATCAGCACGGGCAGTGATTGGTGGGGCGGCATGCCGGACCCCTTCGATCCGCGCTTTGCCATGGCCACCGAGCGCGCCGTGGCCATCGCCGCCCGCGACCATCGGGATGATCCCTGGCTGATTGGTTATTTTGCCGACAACGAGCTGGCCTGGGCCGGTCCCGGTGATGATCCCCAAGCCCGCTATGCCCTGGCCTACGGCACCCTGCGCCTGACCACCGATGTGCCGGCCAAACGGGCCTTCCTCAAGCAACTGCGGGACAAATATCGTAACCAGGCAGGCCTGTCGAAAGCCTGGGGCATCGATCTGCCGGCCTGGGAGTTGATGGAGGATCCGGGTTTCGTGCCGCCACAGCCAAGTCCCGAGCACCCGGAGATCGAGGCTGACTTCAAGTATTTCCAGAAAGTCTTTGCCGAGACCTATTTCAAGACCATCGCCGACTCGCTGAAGTGGCATGCCCCCAACCATCTGCTGCTGGGCGGTCGCTTTGCCGTCAGCAACCCCGAAGCGGTGGCGGCCTGTGCCCAGTACTGCGATGTGCTGAGCTTCAACATGTACACCCTCAAGCCTCAGGACGGTCAGGACTTTGCGTACCTGCGCAGCCTGGACAAGCCGGTGCTGGTGACCGAGTTCAATTTCGGCTCCCGGGATCGTGGCCCGTTCTGGGGCGGGGTGACCGAGCTGGCTCGGGAGGAAGATCGTGGACCGGCCTACGCCAACTTCCTCAAACAGGCCGTGAGTGAGCCATCGATTGTCGGTGTGCATTGGTTCCAGTATCTCGACCAACCGGTAACCGGACGTCTGCTGGACGGTGAAAATGGCCATTTTGGCCTGGTGGGCATTACCGATGTGCCCTTCCAGGGTTTTGTCGACAATGTGCGCAAGAGCAACCTGCAGGCGATTGAACAACTGGCCAAGGAAACACAGAAGGCCCGGGTTCAGGCGCAGCAGGCTGAAGCCGCCGAGCATGGCAGCGAGGAAGCGGGCAAAGGCCACGAAGGCAAGGGCGCGGGTGAGCATGCTGGTGGCCATTCCGCTAACGGTCATTGATCGATCCGGGGCTCTGCCGCGCTGCGCAGAGCTCCGTTGGCTGTTCCCAAATCCGTTTCGGGCTGGAACAATGCGCGCCTCGTTGTCGAGCAAATGTGCTGGGGGAGTCAGGGTGCAGATTCAGGGTCATTACGAACTTAAATTCGAGGCGGTACGCGAAGCCTTCGCGGCACTGTTCGACGATCCCCAGGAGCGCGGCGCGGCGCTGTGCATCCAGATCGGCGGAGAAACCGTCATCGACCTGTGGGCCGGCACCGCCGACAAGGACGGTGCCGAGGCCTGGCACAGCGATACCATCGCCAATCTGTTCTCCTGCACCAAGACCTTCACTGCGGTCACCGCCCTGCAACTGGTGGCCGAAGGCAAGCTCAGGCTGGATGCGCCGGTCGCCAGTTACTGGCCGGAGTTCGCCGCAGCAGGCAAAGCTGCCATTACCTTGCGCCAATTACTCTGTCATCAGGCGGGCTTGCCGGCCCTGCGCGAGTTGCTGCCTGCCGAGGCCCTCTACGACTGGCAGGCCATGGTCGATGCCCTGGCCGCCGAGCAGCCCTGGTGGACGCCGGGTGACGGGCATGGTTACGCCGCTATCACCTATGGCTGGTTGGTGGGTGAGCTGATCCGACGCGCCGATGGACGCGGTCCGGGAGAGTCCATTGCGGCCCGGGTGGCAAGACCCCTGGGGCTGGACTTCCATGTCGGCCTGGCCGACGAAGAGTTCCATCGGGTGGCACATATCGCCCGTGGCAAAGGCAATGTGGGTGACGCAGCAGCCCAGCGCTTGCTGCAGGTGACCCTGCGCGAGCCGACGGCCATGACCACCCGGGCCTTCACCAATCCACCGTCTATCATGACCAGCACCAACAAACCCGAGTGGCGGCGCATGCAGCAGCCGGCGGCCAATGGCCATGGCAACGCCCGCAGTCTCGCCGGGTTCTACAGCGGCCTGCTCGATGGCAGCTTGCTGGAGGCCGATATGCTCGAAGAACTGACCCGCGAACACAGCCTGGGCATGGACAAGACCCTGCTGACCCAGACCCGATTCGGCCTGGGCTGCATGCTTGATCAACCCCAGGTCGCCAATGCCACTTTTGGCCTGGGGGCTCGGGCGTTCGGGCATCCGGGTGCCGGGGGTTCCATCGGTTTTGCTGACCCGGAGCATGACGTGGCGTTCGGTTTTGTGACAAATACCCTGGGGCCTTATGTATTGATGGATCCACGGGCACAGAAGCTGGTGCGGGCTTTGTCGGATTGTCTGTAAAAAGGTTGCTGTTAAGCACTTTTTTGCTTAAACATGCTTGGAAAGCTGCAGGACGGAACCCTGTGGCTTTTATAATTTCCAAGCGTCTGTTTGTACCGGTCATGTAGACCGAATTTTTTATCTCATTTTGTGGATATCCCATGTCGTCGAACAAGTCTCTAGCCTTGGCCATCTGCCTGACCGTCACCGGTTGTGCACAAACCCCACAAAATGAAGCGGATGGCGGCCATTGGTGGTCGTTCGGGTCCGATAAGGCCAGCAGCAAGGAAGCCCCGCAGACCGCTGAAAAACCCGTCGCAGCCGAAGCGCCAGCTCCTGTCGCTCCAGCAGGCAAGCCGGCAGTGGCGGCCAAGCCCGCAGCTCCTGCGGCCGCTGCCGGTAAAACCACCGCCTCCGCGAAGCCGGCAGCACCGGCAGGCAAAGCGCCGGTTGCCGCCAAGCCGGCAGCAGCCGAGCCAGCTCCAGCTCCTGCCCCTGTAGCCGCAGCACCTGCCGCTCCTGCCGCCAAGGCCGAGAGCAGCAACTGGTGGTGGCCGTTCTCCTCCAAGGAATCCGCCGACAAGCCTGTGGCTGAGACCAAGAAAGCCGAGCCGACTCCAGCTCCAGAGGTCGCCAAGGCCGCCGACTCCGAGACCCACTGGTGGTGGCCGTTTGCCAAGAGCCAGCCCAAGCCCCTGAGCAAGGTCAATGTGGCGGACATTCCAATGCCCGACCCGAAAATCACCCAGGCCTGGCTGGACGACTACGAGCCGCGCCTGCGTGAAGCGGTGAAGGACAGCAAGCTGCAAGTAGAACGTCGTGAAAACGTGCTGGTGGTGACTGCGCTGGTCGATGCGTCCTTCAACCCGGACCGTCCTGCCATGCTGCTGCCAGTGACCCTGGGCCCATTTACCCGGGTGGCCAAGGCTGTTGAAGGTGACCCCAAGACCGCCGTACTGATTCTCGGCCACGCCGATGCGACCGGCCCGACCCTGGCCAACCAGAAGCTGAGCCGTGATCGCGCCCAGTCCGTTGCTGCCATCTTCAGCCTCAGCGGCTTGAAGCAGGACCGCCTGATGCTGCGTGGCATGGGGGCGGTCATGCCGCGTGCTGCCAATGACAGCCCTCAAGGCCGTTCGCTGAACCGTCGAGTGGAAATCATGCTGACCCAGCGCAGCACCATGCTGGGCCTGCTGAGCAAGTACAACCAGCCGACGCCGTCCGAGACCGAAATGGTCGCGGTGCAAGATGCCAAGCCGCCCGTTCCTGCCGCCTCGGGCAAAAAGGCCGCAGCGCCGGCGAAGAAGTCCACCGTTGCCAAGAAGCCTGCCGCCAAGAAGGCTCCAGCGAAGAAGGCCGCAGCTCCAGCGAAGAAAACAACGGCTACCGCTCAGGCTAAAAACTGATTCTCAAGGATAAGGAAGCAGGCATGACTCAGTCTCTGGCTGATATGCGCCGGGATTACACCCGCGATGGTTTGTCCGAGGCTCAGGCCCCGGGTGAACCCTTCGCGCTGTTTCATCAGTGGTTTGCCGAAGCGGTGAAGACCGAGCAACCGCCGGTAGAGGCCAATGCCATGACGCTGGCGACTGTCGATACTGACGGTCGTCCCCACTGCCGCATCTTGTTGCTCAAGGGGCTGGATGAACAGGGTTTCACCTTCTTCACCAACTACGAAAGCGCCAAGGGCGAGCAACTGGCCGCACGGCCCTTTGCCGCCATGACCTTCTTCTGGCCGACCCTGGAGCGTCAGGTGCGGATCGAAGGAAAGGTGGTCAAGGTCACTCCCCAGGAGTCTGATGCCTATTATCAGGTGCGCCCTCTGGGGAGTCGGTTGGGGGCCTGGGCTTCACCGCAAAGCCGGGTGATCGCCGATCGCAACGAGTTGCAGGAATTGCTCAAGGCCACCGAGGCGCGTTTCAGTGATAGTCAGCCCGATTGCCCGGAGCATTGGGGGGGGTATCGCCTGCTGCCGGAGCGCATCGAGTTCTGGCAGGGTCGCCCCAGCCGCCTGCATGACCGTTTGAACTATCGCCTGCAGGCGGGGCAGTGGAGCCGGGAGCGCCTGGCCCCCTGAAGCGCGCAGGTCAGTCGCCGGGATAACCGGCCGCAGCGGCTTCCAGCCATTGCGGCAGGTCCCGGCGTTTTACTTTCTGGCGTTGGGCCTCGGCTAGCTTTTGCAGCATGAATTGTTTCTTCTGTTCATCGGTTCCGGCCAGGGACAAAGCCAGGTCCCGGTCCACCCAACGCTTGATGCGCACGTAGAGCCACCAATGGAAATACAGACCGGCGATGGTGGTCACGATGATGATGAAGTAATCCATGAAAATCCCTTGCTGGTTGGCGCTATGCTGGAAATCGGCGTTACCGTATTGAGACGGTTTGGCTTTTTTGCAGTCTGTACTTTGGCTGAATGAAACCAATTTTATCCGGGCGGTGCCGTGACAGGCGTCAAGCTGCGGAGTCTAATGGCTATCTGTCCTTTGGAGTTGATCCTATGCGTAAGTCTGTTTTGCTGGTTGCGTCTTTCACCACGATGGCAATGTTGCTCGGCGGTTGTGCCTCTAACCTGACCGGTGACTCCTACTCCCGTGATGAAGCACGTCGTGTGCAAACCGTGCGTATGGGCACCATCGAGTCCCTGCGTCCGGTGAAAATCGAAGGCACCAAGACCCCCATCGGCGGCGCTGCTGGCGCTGTGATTGGTGGCGTGGGTGGCAGCGCCATCGGCGGCGGCCGTGGCAGCATCGTCACCGCTGTGATCGGTGCGGTAGCTGGCGGTCTGTTGGGTTCGGCTACTGAAGAAGGCCTGACCCGTACCCAGGGCGTGGAAATCACCGTGCGTGAAGACGATGGCAGCATGCGTGCCTATGTGCAGCAGGTACAGGAAAACGAAGTGTTCCGGGTTGGCGATCGCGTACGCATCATGACCGTCAACGGTACCAGCCGCGTTACCCGCTGATATTTCTGCTACAAAACAAAACCCCGGCCAGGCAACTGGTCGGGGTTTTGTGTTTTCAGGCTGTCGGATCGGTGTGGATCAGGAGGCCAGCGCCGTGTTCTTGCGGCTGGCGGCGGCGGTAACCGTATAGCCAATCAGTGCGGCCAGCAACGAGCCGGTGAGAATCCCCATGCGATCCATGCCGGCGTATTCGCTGCTACCGGGCACGAAGGCCAGGGAGCCGACAAACAGGCTCATGGTGAAGCCGATGCCGCAGAGAATTGCCACCCCGAGGATCTGGCCCCAGTTGGCGCCGGCAGGCAAGGCCGTAAGGCCGGCTTTGACCGCCAACCAGCTGAGGCCGAACACACCGATGGTCTTGCCCAGCAACAGGCCGATGGCGATGCCCATGGGGACATGGTGGGTGAAGCTCTCAAGGGTCACGCCGTTCAGGGACAGGCCGGCGTTGGCGAAGGCGAACAGTGGCAGGATGCCGAACGCCACCCAGGGATGCAGCGCATGTTCCAGGGCCAGCGAGGGCGAGGGTTCGGCATTACGGGTACGCAAGGGAATGCAGAAGGCCAGGGTCACGCCGGCCAGGGTGGCGTGGACACCACTCTTGAGCACGCAAACCCAGAGAATCAGGCCGATGATCATGTACGGCCCGAGTTTCACCACCCCCATGCGGTTCATCGCCACCAGGGCGGCAATACAGGCGGCCGCCAGCATCAGTGACAGGGTCGACAGGGCGCCGGAATAGAAGATCGCAATGATCACGATGGCCCCCAGGTCGTCGATGATCGCCAGGGTCATGAGGAACAGTTTCAGCGATGTCGGCACCCGCTTGCCCAGCAGGGCCAGGACCCCCAGGGCGAAGGCGATGTCGGTGGCGGTGGGAATCGCCCAGCCATTGAGTGCCGCCGGATTGTCCCGGTTGAGAAACCAGTAGATCAGCGCCGGGACCAGCATGCCGCCAATGGCCGCCATGCCCGGCAGGACGATTTGCGAAGGCTTGGACAGTTGCCCTTCCAGGACTTCGCGCTTGACCTCAAGGCCGATCAGCAGGAAGAACAGCGCCATCAGACCGTCGTTGATCCACAGCAACAGCGGTTTGGCGATCTTCAAGGCGCCGATCTGGGCCACCACCGGGGTTTCCAGCAGGCCGTTGTACAGCCAGGACAGTGGCGAGTTGTTGATGATGAGAGCCAGGATGGCAGCGGCGATCAATAACAGACCGCTGGCAGCTTCCATGGCAAAGAAACGAGTGAAAGTGCTACGCAGAGGCAAGGTCGCTCTCCATCTAAATCTAAAAAAGGTGGCACACCCTAACCCGTACAGATAGTTGTTAAAACAAAAATTATATTCTTTTTTGTTATATGCAGAGGCTAAAGGGCCTGTTTGAAAATGCGCTTTTGCAGTTGTGTTTCCAATTGCTTCCCAGCTGTACCTGTAAGGTCCGAAAGTTATTTCATAACATGTCTTTTCAGGGCCGTTCCGAGCTGTTTTTCCCGGGAAAACGCCAGTCAGCCACGAACCCGGATCATCTCCGCCGGGTGCATTTCATCTTCTTGCGCCGGTACGGCGTTCGATCTGACGAGAATAGAACATGAGTGACAATCGCCAGTGGGCCCGTGAGGCCATTCGCATTATCGAAGCCGACTTCCAGCGCAGCGCCGACACCCACCTGATTCCGCTGCCTTTGCCGGGACTGCCGGGCATTGAATTGTATTTCAAGGATGAATCCAGCCATCCCACCGGCAGTCTCAAGCACCGCCTGGCTCGCTCGCTGTTTCTTTATGCCCTGTGTAACGGCTGGCTCAAGCCCGGCGCGCCAGTGATCGAGGCCTCCAGCGGCTCCACGGCGATTTCCGAGGCCTATTTCGCCCGTCTCTTGGGACTGCCTTTCATTGCCGTGATGCCAGCCACCACCTCCCAGGAAAAGATCGCTCAGATCGCCTTCTATGGCGGCAAGAGCCATCTGGTGCAGGACCCCACACAGATCTATGCCGAATCCGAGCGCCTGGCCCGGGAGAGCGGTGGCCACTTCATGGATCAGTTCACTTACGCTGAGCGGGCCACCGACTGGCGGGCCAACAACAACATTGCCGAGTCGATCTTCCAGCAGCTGCGCTTCGAGCGTTATCCCGAACCCAGCTGGCTGATCTCCAGCCCTGGTACCGGCGGCACTACCGCGACTCTGGGTCGCTACGTGCGTTATCGCCAGCACGGCACCCGGGTGCTGTGTGCCGACGCCGAGCGTTCGGTGTTCTTCGACTACTACCTGAGCGGTGATGCTGGTTTGCGTCTGGACTGCGGTTCGCGGATCGAAGGCATCGGCCGGCCGCGGGTCGAAGCTTCGTTCCTGCCCAAGGTGATCGACGCCATGGTCAAGGTGCCGGATGCCCTGTCCCTGGCAGCCATGCACTACCTGGCCCAGCGTCTGGGGCGGCGGGTCGGCGGCTCCAGTGGCACCAACCTGATCGGCGCATTGATGGCCGCCCAGCACATGGCCGCGGTCGGCGAAAGCGGTTCGATCGTGGCGATTCTCTGTGACGGTGGCGAGCGCTATGCGACCACTTACTACGATCAGCAGTGGCTGGCAGAGCAGGGGTATGAGTTGGATGCCTTGATCGATGCGGTAGCGGCCAGCGTCGAGCGTGGCGAGGCACTCCCGGCCAGCGTATTGCGCGCCGGCATCTGAACCTGTCGTAGGAGCCGGCTTGCCGGCGAAGAGGCCCTTGAGCCTTGCACTGTTCTGGATGACATCTTCGCTGGCGAGCCAGCTCCTACGGCAGGCGGTAGGAGCCGGCTTACCGGCGAAAGCACCCGTCCGTCAGGCCTGAATGCCGAGGATGTCGCGGGCCACGGCTTCGGCAATACGAATCCCGTCCACACCGGCGGAAAGAATTCCCCCGGCATAACCGGCGCCTTCGCCAGCGGGGTACAGACCCTTCACATTCAGGCTCTGCATCGAGGCATCACGGGTAATGCGCAGTGGCGATGAGGTGCGGGTCTCGATGCCGGTCAGCACCGCATCATGCAACGAGTAGCCCTTGATCTGCCGTTCGAAGGCCGGTAATGCCTCGCGAATGGCCTCGATGGCGAAGTCCGGCAGGGCCAGCGCCAGATCCCCCAGGCTCACGCCGGGCTTGTAGGATGGCTCGACGCTGCCCAGTGCCGTGGTGGGTTTGCCGGCGATAAAGTCGCCCACCAACTGCGCCGGGGCCTGGTAGTTGCTGCCACCCAGGACGAAGGCGTGAGACTCCAGGCGTTCCTGCAATTCGATGCCGGCCAGCGGGCCGCCCGGGTAATCCACTTCCGGAGTAATGCCGACCACGATGCCGGAGTTGGCGTTGCGCTCGTTGCGCGAGTACTGGCTCATGCCGTTGGTCACCACCCGGTTCGGCTCGGACGTGGCGGCCACCACGGTGCCGCCCGGGCACATGCAGAAGCTGTAGACCGAACGGCCGTTCTTGGCGTGGTGCACCAGCTTGTAGTCGGCGGCGCCGAGTTTCGGGTGGCCGGCGTACTTGCCCAGGCGCGCACTGTCGATCAGCGACTGCGGGTGCTCGATACGGAAACCCACCGAGAACGGCTTGGCTTCCATGTACACGCCACGGCTGTGGAGCATGCGGAAGGTGTCGCGGGCGCTGTGGCCCAGGGCCAGGATCACGTGCCGCGAATGCAGTTGTTCACCGCTGGCCAGCTCCACGCCCTGCAATTGACCGTCTTCGATCAGCACGTCGGTGACCCGCTGCTCGAAGCGCACTTCACCGCCCAGGGCGATGATCTGCTGGCGCATGTTTTCCACCACGCCAGTGAGGCGGAAGGTGCCGATGTGCGGCTTGCTGACGTAGAGAATCTCGTCTGGCGCACCGGCCTTGACGAACTCGTGGAGCACCTTGCGGCCGTGGTGCTGCGGGTCCTTGATCTGGCTGTAGAGCTTGCCGTCGGAGAAGGTCCCGGCGCCGCCTTCGCCGAACTGCACGTTGGACTCGGGGTTGAGCACGCTTTTGCGCCACAGGCCCCAGGTGTCCTTGGTGCGCTGGCGCACTTCCTTGCCGCGCTCGAGGACGATCGGCTTGAAGCCCATCTGGGCCAGCAACAGGCCGGCAAAGATGCCGCAAGGGCCGAAACCCACCACGATCGGTCGCTCGCTCAGGTCTGCCGGGGCCTGGCCCACCACCTTGTAGCTGACATCCGGCGCCGGGTTGACGTTACGGTCGTCGGCGAACTTGAGCAGCAGCGCCGCTTCGTCGCGTACGTTGAGGTCGATGGTGTAGATGAAGCACAGCTCGGAAGATTTCTTGCGCGCATCGTAGCTGCGTTTGAACAAGGTGAAATCGAGCAGGTCATCGCTGGCGATCCCCAAGCGCTGCACGATAGCGGCGCGCAGGTCTTCATCGGGATGGTCGATCGGCAACTTGAGTTCGGTGATTCGTAACATGACAGGATCCGGGTAGGCGGTGCGCAACAGTGCGCCGGCTTGCTTTGCACAAACCGGCGATTATAAGCCGCAATCCTCCCTGGCCGTGAGGCTAAAACCGCTGCTCGTCGAATCAGTCGTTGCGCGAGCCGCCGAAATAGCCGCAACCGCGCTGCACCTGACCGTCCACCCGCAGTTCGGCACTGAGGTGCTGGACGCTGCCGGTCGTCGGGTCGACGCAACGCTGCGGCGCCACCCAGAGCTCCACGCGCTGGTGATTGGCTTCGCTGCTGAGGTTGAAACGGCCGTCGCCCAACTGTTCTTCCAGATAGGGCAGGGCCAGGGTCGGTTGGCCGGCGCGTTCGATCATCATGCCCTTGGCGCTGACATCGACGTTCCAGGCCGGGTTCTTGCCGCCGGCCCGCAGGATCAGGCGCTGGAAGTTCGGGTCGCCGCAGGCGCTGGCGGAGCGCTCTACGCGGTACAGCTGGCGCAGGTCCAGCTGGCCGTCGCTGCTGCCACTGGCGGAGAACTTGCCCCGCAGGTCGGCGAACAGCTTGCCCTGTTTCTCCGCCAGGGTGGCGGCCTCCTGCAGCACGCTGGTGCCGCCGCCGTCACTGACCACATAGCGGCGATCCTCGGTGCAGGGCTTGAACAGCAATTTGCCGTCCGCCGCACTGAGTTCACCCTGCATCCGGGTCAGCCCGGCCATGGAGGGGGCCTGGGGCTGTTGGTTGAACATCGGCAGCATCTGGCAGCCGGCAAACAGCGGCAACAGGGCGAAACAAAGCAGTGAACGGGCAGTGCGCATCATCGGGCCTCCAAGCGGAAGCCGACACGTTACGCAGCCCGCCCGGTCACCACAACCCCGGATTGAAGGCTGCGGCGCCATCAACCGCAGGAGCCGGCTTGCCGGCGAAGCGCCCCTGGAGCCTTGTGCGGTTCGGCAGGACGCCTTCGCCGGCAGGCCAGCGCCTACACAAGCCGGCTTAGCCGACGTGATAGGTCTGGCCGGTCTGCAGGCCTTCCACGCTCTTGGCGTAGGCCAGGGCCACGTCAGCCGCCGGCACCGGCTTGAAGCCACGGAAGTAGGGGGCATAGCTGCCCATGGCTTCCAGCAGCACGTTGGGGCTGATCGAGTTGATCCGCAGGCCCCGCGGCAGTTCGATGGCGGCGGCGCGCACGAAGCTGTCGAGGGCGCCGTTGACCAGGGCCGCCGAGGCCCCGCTGCGGATCGGGTCGTGGCTCAAGATGCCGGTGGTGAAGGTGAAGGACGCGCCATCGTTGGCGTACTCGCGGCCGATCAGCAGCAGGTTGACCTGGCCCATCAGCTTGTCCTGCAGGCCCAGGCTGAAGTGCTCGGCGGTCATGTCCGCCAGGGGCGCGAAGGTGACGTTGCCGGCGGCGCAGACCAGCGCATCGAAGCGTCCGGTTTTCTCGAACAGGGCGCGAATCGACTGGGCATCACTGATGTCCACCTGGAAGTCGCCGCTGCTACGGCCGATCCGGATCACCTCGTGACGCTGGGACAGTTCCCGGTCAACCGCCGAACCAATGGTGCCGTTGGCACCGATCAAGAGAATCTTCATGGGGCGTTCCTCGATAAGGGGGGGAAGAACTTGCAGTCTAGAGTGGTTTTTTACGTGGATTAACGCGCTAATAGGCAACCTTTGGTTTTCAAATGGAAACAGTCCATGAGCGAGATGGATGACCTGGCGGCGTTTGCCGTGCTGGTGGAGGCGGGCAGCTTTACCCTGGCGGCCCAGCGCCTGGGTTGCAGCAAGGGCCAGTTGTCCAAGCGCCTCAGTGCCTTGGAGGCACGCTACGCCGTGGTGCTGTTGCAACGCACCACCCGGCGCCTGGACCTGACCGCCGCCGGCGCGGCGTTGCTGCCTCAGGCCCAAGCCCTGGTTGCCCAAGTGGAACGAGCGCATCAGGCCCTGGCGCGGCTCAAGGACGACATGGCCGGCCCGGTGCGCCTGACGGTGCCGGTGTCCTTGGGCGAAACCTTTTTCGACGGCCTGCTGCTGGAGTTCTCCCGGCACTATCCCCAGGTGCAGATCGAGCTGGACCTGAACAACAGCTACCGTGACCTGGCCCGGGAGGGGTTTGATCTGGCGGTGCGCTCGGAAGTGGCCAACGATCAGCGCCTGGTCGCCCGGCCGCTGCTGGCCTGGCATGAGATGACCTGCGCCAGCCCGGCCTATCTGGAGCAATACGGTGAGCCGCAGACTCCCGCGGAGCTGGCCGAGCATCGCTGCCTGCTCAACAGCCACTACAGCGGGCGGGAAGAGTGGCTCTATCACCAGCGTCACGAACTGCTGCGGGTGCGGGTCAGCGGTCCTTTTGCCAGCAATCACTACAACCTGCTGAAGAAGGCCGCCCTGGTGGGGGCGGGAATCGCTCGGCTGCCGTCCTATGTGCTGCACAGCGAGCTGGCCGATGGCCGTTTGCGCTGGCTGCTGCGGGACTACCAGACCCGCAGCATGCCGATGTACCTGGTGCATCCCTATCAGGGCGGCCTGCCCAGGCGCACCCAGGTGCTGGCCGATTACCTGATGGACTGGTTCCGCCGCAGCGGTGAGGCGCTGGATCGTCTGTAGCCGCGGCCAGTGGGTTGCGAACTTGAATCGGTTCAAGGGCCTAAGGCCCTTTTCGCAGCCTGCGGCAGCGGCTACAGAGGACGGTGGTGAAAATGCCGGGCCAGCAGGTGGTCGAGGGAAAACATGCCCGGGCCACGGGCCATCAACAGCAGCAAGATCGCCGCCCAGGTGCCGTGGGTCGGGTAGGCGTCGGGGTAGACGAAAAGCTGGATGGTCAGGGTCATCCCCAGCAGCGCCAGGGCGGAAAAGCGCGTGGCCAGGCCCAGCAGAATCAACGCCGGAAAAAAATGCTCGGCAAAGGCCGCCAGGTGCGCCGCCACTTCCGGCGTCAGCAGCGGCACGTGGTATTCACTCTGGAACAGGGGAATGGTCGAGTCCGCCAAGCGCGGCCAGCCCAGTTCGAAGGTGCCATCGACCAGGTCGATGGCCAGTCCCTCGACTTTGGTCTGGCCGGATTTCCAGAACACCGCGGCGATGGAAAAGCGCGCGAGAAAGGCGATCAGGCTGTAGGGAATACGCTCGAACCCTTGAATGATTCGGTGCAGCAGTCCGCTAACGGGGGCAGGTGTCTGGGTGTTCATGGTCAAGCCTTTTGGTGAGGTTGCAGGTCAATGAGGGCGCCGTGGGCCAGCAGCAGCCCCAGGCACTGGCCCAGGTCGAAGTCGGCCTGGGCGTCCAGGGCATAAGCGGCGGCGATTTCCAGCGGCCAGTGGTGGCGCAGGCTGTCGATGAAGGTAGCGCTGCCGGCGTCCAGTGCGATCACCCGCACCTCCAGGGCATCGCGCAGCACCAGGGCGTGCTGGCTCTGGTGCAAGTCGAACGCCGGCCAGGCAGCGTCGCTCTGGTGAGCGGCCCACAGGCTGACGACGGCGAACGCCGAGTGCAGGGTGCGCAGTGACGGATGCAACTGCAGGCAGAGCTGGCCGAGGCGATCGGGCTGGTTCATTGCCGCCAGCAGTTGGGCCGGTTGCAGAGGCTCGGCGTCGGCGGCGTGATAAGCCTCGACCCGCAGCCGTTCCAAGCGCGCCATATCGGCCAGATAGGGCAGGGTCGCTGCCGGAGCGAAACCCTGGATGAAGTCCGCCAGGTCCTGGCCGTAGTCGTTGATCACCGGGCTGTATGGAGGGTAATCCTGCACATACAGACGGGCCATGGCGTTGAAGAATGTCTGCCCCACCAGTTGCGCCAGCACTGGGTAGGCCTCCGCCAGAGCGTTGATCAGCGAGCCTTGCACGTTGTTGCGATAGACCGCGAAGCGACTGGCCGGATCGGCGCCGTTGCTGCTGCAAAGCCCCTCCGGGCAGATGGATTCGGCGCTCAGTAGCGCCTGGGCAAAGAGGGCGTGGTCGCTCATGGCTGCACCCGCGCCTGGTGTAACAGCGCCTGGGCCTGAGCGGCCTCCCCCAGCAGCGTGGTCAGGCTCGGCACCTGATTGTCCCGTTCGATCAGGGTGGCCATGGGGCCGATTCGCCCCAGCACCTGTTGGTACAGGGCCCAGACTTCCCGGTCCACCGGGGCGCCGTGGTCGTCGATTAACAGGCGATCACCGAGGTTGTCCCGGTCTTCGGCGAACCCGGCCAGATGGATCTCGCCCACGGCCTGCAGCGGCAGTGCCTGCAGATAGGCCAGGGGATCGCGCTGGTGGTTGATGCAGGAAACGTAGAGGTTGTTGACGTCCAGCAGCAGGCCGCAACCGCTGCGCTGGATCACTTCGCGAATGAAGTCCGTCTCGTCCAGGGTCGAGCGTTGGAACTGCAGGTAGGTAGCGGGGTTTTCCAGCAGCATGGTTCGCCCCAGATGATTCTGCAGTTGGTCGATGTGGTCGCAGACCCGCTGCAGGGTCGGCACATCGTAGGCCAGGGGCAGCAGGTCGTTGAGAAACACCGGGCCGTGGCTCGACCAGGCCAGGTGTTCGGAAAAGGACTGGGGTTGATAGCGCTCGATCAACACCGCCAGGCGCCGCAGATGCTCGCTGTCCAGGGGGCCTTCGCCGCCAATGGACAGACCGACACCGTGCAGCGACAGGGGATACTCCTGGCGAATCAGGCCCAGGTAATGATGGAAGGGCCCGCCCGCCACCATGTAGTTCTCGGCATGCACCTCGAAAAAGCCAATGTCGGGACGCTGTTCGAGGACGTCCTTGAAGTGTTGGCTCTTGAGCCCCAGGCCTGCACAGGGCGGCAGGCTCGGGGTGGACGCCTGAATGTCGTGGCGGGGACGTGGGATCAAGGCGGTGTTCATCATCGACACTCAGGCTGGCGCAGGATCAGGACTTGGCTTTGAAGGCTTCGAGCTGGCCGAAACCGGTGGGCGAGGTGCTGCTGGCGGTTTTTTCGCAAGTGCCCTTGGGCACCAGTTTCCAGGCGTTGGCCTGGTCGTTGACCTTGGAGGTGCCGGCGCAGCTGGTGCCGGCGCCCGCGGCGCAGTCGTTCTTGCCCTTCATGGCCACGCCGAAGCATTTCTCCATGTCGTCGGCGGCGTGGGCGGTGGTGGAGACGGCAGCGATGCTCAGGGCGGAGCCCAGGGCCAGGACCAGGGCGGTGGCGGACAGGGTGCGAGTGGTGCTCATGATGTTTCTCCAGATCGGTTGGGTAAGGAAGCATTTGTGCTTGCTTACCCCTCTAGAGAAGGCTCATTGGCATTCGTTACAGCCCGGGACAGTTTTTTCTCCCGGAATAAAAAAAACGGCCCCGAAGGGCCGTTTTTTGTAACGCAGGTGTTTAGCCGCCCAGATAGGCTTCGCGCACCTTCGGATCGGTCAGCAGCGCTTCGCCGGTGCCTTGCATCACCACTCGGCCGTTTTCCAGCACATAGGCGCGGTCGGCGATCTTCAGCGCCTGGTTGGCGTTCTGCTCCACCAGGAACACCGTCACGCCGTCGCGGCGCAGCTGTTCGATGATGTCGAAGATCTGCTGGATGATGATCGGCGCCAGGCCCAGGGACGGTTCGTCCAGGAGCAACAGCTTGGGCTTGCTCATCAGCGCGCGACCGATGGCAAGCATCTGCTGCTCGCCGCCGGACATGGTGCCGCCGCGCTGGGTGAAGCGCTCCTTGAGCCGTGGAAACAGCTCCAGGACCTTGTCCATCTGCTCCTGATAGTCACCCTTGTCGGTGAAGAAACCGCCCATGGCGAGGTTTTCTTCCACGGTCAGGCGGGCGAATACCCGGCGGCCTTCCGGCACCACGGCAATGCTCTTGCGCATGATCTGCGCCGAGCTTTGCCCCACCAGCTCTTCACCCAGGTAACGGATGCTGCCGCTGTGGGCCTGTGGCGAGCCGCAGAGGGTCATCAGCAGGGTGGATTTGCCGGCGCCGTTGGCGCCGATCAGGGTGACGATTTCGCCCTGGCGGATCTCGACGTTGACGCTGTGCAACGCCTGGATCTTGCCGTAGTAGGTGGAAACGTTTTCGAACTGCAGCATTTACGCTTCCCCCAGGTAGGCTTTGATCACTTCGGGATTGTCGCGGATCTGTTCCGGCGTGCCGTCGGCCAGGGGCGTGCCCTGGTTGATCACCACGATGTGGTCGGAAATGCTCATGACCAGCTTCATGTCGTGCTCGATCAGCAGCACGGTGACGTTGTGCTCCTCACGCAACACGCTGATCAGCGCCTTGAGGTCCTCGGTTTCCTTGGGGTTGAGGCCGGCGGCCGGCTCGTCGAGCATGAGGATCCGCGGGCGGGTCATCATGCAGCGGGCGATTTCCAGGCGCCGTTGCTGACCGTAGGCCAGGGTGCCTGCGGGACGGTTGGCAAACTCCCGCAGGTTGACCTTGTCCAGCCAGTAGCCGGCGTACTCCATGGCTTCGCGCTCGCTCTTGCGGAACGCCGGGGTCTTGAACAGACCGGCCAGGAAGTTGGTGTTCAGGTGACGGTGCTGGGCGATCAACAGGTTCTCGACCGCGGTCATGTCCTTGAACAGGCGCACGTTCTGGAAGGTTCGCACCACACCCTTGCGGGCGATCTGGTGGCCCGGCAGGCCTTCGATCGGCTCACCGTCCAGGAGGATGCTGCCGGCGCTTGGCTGGTAGAAACCGGTCAGGCAGTTGAACACCGTGGTCTTGCCGGCGCCGTTCGGGCCGATCAGCGCCACCACTTGTTTTTCCTTGACGGTCAGGGCCACGCCGTTGACCGCCAGCAGGCCGCCGAAGCGCATCGACAGGCCGGTTACTTTGAGGATCTCACGGCTCATTTGCGCAGCTCCATGTGAGGACGTTGCATGGGCAGCAGACCTTGAGGACGCCAGATCATCATCAGCACCATCATGGCGCCGAACATCAACATCCGGTATTCGCTGAATTCACGCATCATTTCAGGCAAGAGGATCATCACGATCGCCGCCAGGATCACACCCAGCTGCGAGCCCATGCCACCCAGCACGACGATGGCGAGGATGATCGCCGACTCGATGAAGGTGAAGGACTCCGGGGTCACCAGGCCTTGGCGCGCGGCGAAGAAGCTGCCGGCGAAACCGGCGAACGCGGCGCCCAGGGTAAAGGCCGAGAGCTTGATCACGGTGGGGTTCAGGCCCAGCGCGCGGCAGGCAATCTCGTCTTCACGCAAGGCTTCCCAGGCACGGCCGATGGGCATGCGCAGCAGGCGGTTGATGACGAACAGCGCCGCCAGCGCCAGCAGCAGGGCCACCAGGTAGAGGAAGATCACCTTGTTGATCGAGTTGTATTGCAGGCCGAAGAACTCGTGGAAGGTCTGCATGCCTTCTGCTGCCTTGCGCTCGAAAGTCAGGCCGAAGAAGGTCGGCTTGTCGATGTTGCTGATGCCGTTCGGGCCGCCAGTGAGATCGGTCATGTTGCGTAGCAGCAGACGGATGATCTCGCCAAAGCCCAGGGTCACGATCGCCAGGTAGTCACCGCGCAGGCGCAGCACCGGGAAGCCCAGCAGGAAGCCGAAGGTGGCCGCCATCATCCCGGCGATCGGCAGGCAGATCCAGAAGCTCAGGCCGAAGTAGTGCGAGAGCAGCGCGTAGCTGTAGGCACCGACGGCATAGAACCCCACGTAACCCAGGTCCAGCAGGCCGGCCAGACCGACGACGATGTTCAGGCCCAGGCCCAGCATCACGTAGATCAGGATCAGCGTGGCGATGTCCACCGCACCGCGGGAGCCAAAGAATGGCCAGACCAGGGCAACGACGATCAATGCCAGGATGATCCAGCGCTGGGTGCCCGGCAGGGTCAGGAAGTTGCTGGCCTTGGCCGGAATCAGCGGCATGCTGGGAGAGGACTTCCAGGCGGCGCTGATCTGGCTATGGAACAGCACCCGCAGGAACATCAGCACCGAGCACACCGCGATGGTGGCCAGGATGGTCGGGCTGGTGTTGTGGACTTCCAGGTTGATGCCGACGATGGTCAGTTTCAGGCCCAGTACCGGGTAGGCGACGGCCCAGACCAGCAAGGCGCTAAATAGCGCCGATTTAAGATTCCTAGTCATACTTTCTCAACCTCCGGACGGCCCAGAATGCCGGTCGGACGGAACAACAGCACCAGAACCAACAGGCCGAACGCTACGACGTCCTTGTACTGGTCGCCGAACACGTCGGCGCCAAAGGCTTCGGCCACCCCCAGCACCAGCCCGCCGAGCATCGCGCCCGGAATGCTGCCGATGCCGCCCAAGACCGCTGCGGTGAAGGCCTTGAGGCCCACCAGGAAACCGGCGTTGGGGTTGATCACACCGTATTGCATGCTCAGCAGCACGGCGGCGATGGCCGCCAGTGCGGCGCCGATCACGAAGGTCAGGGCGATGATGTTGTTGGTATTGATCCCCAGGAGGTTGGCCATCTTGATGTCTTCGGCACAGGCACGGCAGGCGCGACCCAGACGAGAACGGGAGATGAACAGCGTCAGACCGAGCATGGCGACCAGGGTCACCACGAATACCACGATCTGCATGTAGGAAATCAGCACTTCATGTGCGCCACCTGGCCCGATGGAGAAATTGCCCGGGATCAGGTTGGGAATGGATTTGTCCTTGGAGTCTTGCGCCAGCAGAACGGTGTTCTGCAGGAAGATCGACATGCCGATGGCCGAGATCAGCGGGATCAGGCGGTTACTGCCCCGCAAGGGGCGGTAGGCGATCCGTTCGATGCTGTAGCCGTAGGCACTGGTGACGACGATGCTCGCGATAAAGGCTGCGGTCATCAACAGCGGTACGCTGTCGAGTCCCATCATGGCCAGCCCGGCGATGGCGATGAACGCCACATAGGAGCCGATCATGTACACCTCGCCGTGGGCGAAGTTGATCATTCCAATGATGCCGTAAACCATCGTATAGCCGATGGCGATCAGGGCATACGTGCTGCCAACGGTGAGACCGTTAACTAGCTGTTGGAAAAAGTGATAGAGGTCAGGCATTACAACGCTCCTAAAAACCTGATACGCATTTCACTGGTGGAGTCATTTTCCCGCCCAGGCCCCGTGGATCTGCACCCACTTCGGGCTGGGTTTTGCCAGCGAACCGCTGATGACGGTTTTGAGATTTTCAGGTGGGCGGGATTCCGGATCACGGAACACAGGCCCATACATTCGTAAAACAAAGCCCACGGCGAGCCGTGGGCTTTATTGGCAGTCAGTCAGGGCGCGCCTTACTGAGGAGAGACTTCGGTTTTAGGTTTGCCGAAGTGCCACTCGTAGACCACGAATTTGAAGTCTTTCAAGTCGCCCTTGGCGTCGAAGCTCAAGTCACCGGTCGGGGTCTTGAAGGTTCCGGCGTGGATGGCTTCAGCCACCTTGGCCGCGTCTTCGCTCTTGGCGTTGGTGATGGCGCCAGCGATCACTTCAACCGCGGAGTAGGAGGGGAATACGAAAGGACCGCTCGGGTCTTCTTTCTTGGCCTTGAATGCGTCAGCCAGGGCGACGTTGGCCGGGTCCTGGTCGAAGGATTTGGGCAGGGTCACCAGCAGGCCTTCGGACGCGTCCTTGGCGATCTGCGAGATGGAGTCGTTACCCACGCCTTCCGGACCCATGAACTTGGCCTTCAGGCCCTTTTCCTGGGATTGACGCAGGATCAGGCCCAGCTCCGGGTGGTAGCCGCCGTAGTAGACGAAGTCGACGTTGGCTTGCTTGAGCTTGGCGATCAGCGAAGAGAAGTCCTTGTCGCCGGCGTTGATGCCTTCGAACACGGCCACCTTGGTGCCTTTCTTCTCCAGGGTCTGCTTCACGGCGCTGGCGATGCCTTCACCGTACTGCTGTTTGTCGTGGAGTACGGCCACGACTTTTGGCTTCACGTGGTCGGCGATGTAGTTACCGGCGGCAGGGCCCTGGGCGCTGTCCAGGCCGATGGTGCGGAACACCATTTTGTAACCACGGGCGGTGATGTCCGGGCTGGTGGCTGCCGGGGTGATCATGATCACGCCTTCATCTTCGTAGATGTCGGAAGCGGGTTGAGTGGAGCTGGAGCACAGGTGGCCGACCACGAACTTGACGCCATCGTTGACCACTTTGTTGGCCACCGCCACGGCTTGTTTTGGATCACAGGCGTCATCGTATTCAACGGCTTCGAGCTTCTTGCCGTTGACGCCGCCCTTGGCGTTGATCTGCTCGATGGCCATTTTTGCGCCACTGAACTGCATGTCGCCGTACTGGGCTACCGGGCCGGTCTTGGGGCCGGCGATACCGATCTTGATGGTGTCAGCTGCGAACGAATGGCTGGCAACACCGGCCAGGACCATAGCGGCAAACAGTTTGGAAATCTGCTTAGTAGCCTTATTCATAGTGCTCCACTCTTACTGTTGTAATTTTTATAGTTCCGGCGGCCTTGGTCGCAGAACCGAATCAGATATATCGCGAATATCCGTCGGAAGTGCCCCTGGCAACTGTACCGGTACAGTGTAGAGCGCCGGTTGTTCGCTTGAAAAGCTGGCGGCTGGGGGCAAAAACGCGGGGTGTCGCTTAATCGAAAGAAAAAGACAGATTTGCGGCGTGGCTCGCGCCCGGTTCGGCGTCAGTCCCTGGCGCTTCTGAGCTTCTCGATCGGTGATGCATTTGCTTCTGGGTTTTTCTGCCAGAGCACCGACGTTATGATTGCGCCGATTTCATTTCTGGACAGTCCCATGACTCAAGAACCTAGCACCCTCTATGCCAAGCTGCTTGGTGAGACCGCATCTATCAGCTGGAAGGAACTGGAGCCGTTCTTTGCCAAGGGTGCCCTATTGTGGGTCGACGCCGACCTGGATCTGATCGAGGCGGCCCAGGCGGTAGCGGAGAATCAGGCACAAAAAGTCGCGGCCTGGCTGGCCGAAGGGAAGGTTGAAAAGCTGTCTGCGACGCGGGCGTCCGATCTGTTGGAGCGTGATCCGCAGCTGTGGGCCGTGGTGGTCTCGCCCTGGATTCTGACCCAGGAGAGGGCGCCGCGCTGAAGGTGTGCGCCAATCTGGTGCGCTATTTTGTCGGACAAAAGTGTGTAGCCGAGTAACCGTGAGTCCAGTGATGGCATCTTGCCGTGGAGAAAGGCCCCACAGGGATTTCAGTCAGGGTGACGTTCACGGAAGGGGCACAGTTTCAAGTCGGTCCGACGAGCTGCTTAATTGTTTCGTGGTGTGAACAAATTGACCATTGGCCGGCGAGCGGAACGCCGCCCGGCCGCCCCTACAGGGCAGCAGGTTTTTTCCCTGCTGTGTAGGAGCCGGCTCGCTGGCGAAGCCCTTCTTAATAGGCGGTCTTGCCGGTGTGGCTATTGAGGGAGATGACCCGGGTCTTGCCGATGCGGTGACGGTAGATCTCGCGCAGGTACTTGATGGCCTTCTTCACGCAATCGCGGGACAGGCGGATGTCGTTGATCGAGACGAACTTGTCCTTGTCATTGATCAGCTCGCGGTACTTCTTCTCGTACATCGGCTTGATCGCATACCAGTTGGTATCGAGGATCTTCGCCGGGTTCTCGAATTCGTTGAGCAGATCGTCGATGCGGTCTTCGTCGAATTGCTCGCTGACGATGAAATCCAGCACCGAGTTGTCCAGGGTGTCGTCGAAACGGTACGGATTGCGCGCAAAGCAACGCTTGATAAAGGCCACGATCAGGGTCAGGAAGTCATCCGACAGGCACGGGCTCTTGGCGATCAGGGTGGTCAGCGACAGGTTGGCCGAGGCGCCGATCACCAGCGCGTAGCGCTTGAGGGTGGTGTTGGGGAACAGGCTGTTGAGGTGAGTCTTGAGCCGGTTCAGGTCCATGTAGGACAGCTTGTAGTCCTTGGGCAGGGACACAATCGATACCACCGACGAGCAGTTCTTGAAGAAGTGCAGGTCGTGCAGCGCCGCGGCGTCATACCCCGAGGCCTTGTACTGCTCCAGAGCCGCACGATAGCGCTTGGACTCGATGGGCAGCAGGCTGATGCCTTCAATGGCCTGGGTCACCTTGTTGAAGTGCGGCAGGTCGATGGAGCGGAAGAACAGGTCGTCGATGTTCAGGCGCTGCGGCTCTTTCTCGAACACCTTGAACTTGTCGCCGGTGGGCACCGGCTGCTCCGGCACCACGGATTCGGCGTAGGCGATCGCCACCGGGCCGGCCAGGCTCATGAACAGGTCGTTGGCGTCCAGGCGGATGGTCTCGCCGATGTCGATGCCGGCGCGACGGAAGTAGTTCTGGTCGTAGTCGGTGGTCACTGCCTGGGCAGTGAGGATGTTGAAGATCTGCTGGGAGATGTACTGGTTGGCGTGCTTCTCCATGGCGTTGACGTCGATGTTCTGGATGTTGCCGTCATCGCTTTCTTCGGCGTAGCGCATGATGTCGTTGGAGATCAGCATCATCGCGTTCCACGGGCGGATCCGCCCCATGACGCTGGCTTCGCTGCTGTCTTCATTGTCGAAGTTGTAGGAGAAGTCCCACTCTTCCGAAAGGTATTTGCACAGCAGGCGGCCGGCGTTGATGTGCAGCGCCTCGGACATTTCGCTGCGATGGTCCGAGATGTTCGGCAGTACGCAGATGCCGCTGGTGAAGATCGGCTCGAAGACGAAGGAGTGCCCGCTCTTGCTGTCGTGCTCGTCCATCGGCTTGGTGTCGAAGGTCTTGTTCATGTACGAGTACTGCTGGGCCAGGCCGAACTCCGAAGCCATGCCCGAACCGGTACCGCCACCGGCACTGAAGATCGAGAAGTACAGGCGCGACTGGTTGGCCTTGATCCCGCAGGAGTCGATCAGGTACGAGTGGATCATTTTCCAGTCAGGGCTGGAGAAACGCTGGGTGTCCTTGTTGAGGATGATCTTGGCCAGGTACTGGCCGAGGATCGGCGCGTTACCGGCGCCACCGGCGTGGACTTCCGAGAGGTCCATGATCTTCATCTTGCTGTAGTCGCGGATGAAGCCGCTCTTTTCGCCCTTGCGCGAGAAGCGGATGCGCCCGGCGATGTCCTTGTCCAGGTCACCGAGCATCACCAGGGGCTCCACCAGGAATACCGGTTTGCTGGCCTTGCTCTGGCCCAGGCGCAGGTTCTGGCGGATCCACTGGCCGGGGCTGTAGCCGCCTTCGTAGGCCTTGTCTTCGTTATTGAATTCGTTGAGGTAGAACTTGCGGGCGTTGTACACCAGCTCCGCCACATCCAGGGCGATGTTGGAGCCGCAGCGGCCCAGGCCGATCAGGCACACCGACGGGAATTCCTGGTCACGGCGATTTTCCTGCTCGTCTTCCAGGTGCGGCGGGCGCGGGAACACGGAGTCGCGCAGGCCATCGAGGTTGTCGAGGATGCGGTCGGTGTTGGTTTCGGTGAAATACAGGTACTGCTGGGTCGACAGGGGGCGTGAACTGGACAATGGCTTCGTATCTGAGTGGCTTGATGTGGGGGAGGTCAGCGTCATCTCGGAGACTGCGTTGGCAGGATTGTTTTTAGAAGTCATTGTGCGCCATATGCCTGGTCTGGTTGGCTCGAGACGAGGTGTCAGCGAACCATCACGGAATGGGACCTCGCCGCTGCGTGGAGCGCGAATTTTGCCCAAGGCGTCAGGGTATTTACTGAGCGTCGCTCGGGGGAATCCTTTCCTGAATCATGATGAATCGGCCAGTATTCGATGATCTTTAATCAAATGGGGGCAATATGATGTCAGCGTTACCTTCACTCGGGTTTGCCGGGATCGGCCTGATGGGGCGGCCCATGTGCCGGCGCCTGCTGGCTGCGGGCTATCCGCTGACGGTGTGGAACCGCAATCCGCAGAAGTGCGCGCCCCTGGTGGCCGCCGGGGCGCGACAAGTGGCCACACCCGCGCAGCTGTGCGAGCACGCGGATCTGGTGCTGCTGTGCCTGGCCAACACTGACGTGGTGCGCCAGGTGGTGTTTGCTGCCGATGGCATCGCCCAGGGCGCCCGGGCCGGGCAACTGCTGCTGGACCTGTCCAGCCTGGAACCCACCGCCACCCGGGAGATGGCCGCGATGCTGGCTCGCGACACCGGCATGGCCTGGGTCGATGCCCCGGTTTCCGGTGGAACCCCCGGTGCCGAGTCCGGCAGCCTGGCGATCATGGTGGGCGGCGAGGCGGCGGATATCGAACGGGTCCGCCCGGTGTTGCTGGCCCTGGGGGAGCGGGTCACGCACATGGGGGCTGTGGGGGCAGGCCAGGTCACCAAGGCCTGCAACCAGATGATCGTCGCCTGCAATGCCCTGGTGATTGCCGAAGTGGTGGCCCTGGCGGAGCGTTCCGGCGTGGATGCACGGTTGATTGCCGAGGCCCTGGCCGGCGGTTTCGCTGACTCCAAGCCGTTGCAGATCCTGGCCCCGCAGATGGCTGAGAGCCGTTTCGAACCGGTGAAATGGCATGTGCGGACCCTGCTCAAGGATCTGGACGGTGCGGTGAAGTTTTCCCGGGAGCAGGGTTCGGCTACGCCGATCAGCGGATTAGCTGCGCAGTTGATGCGTCTGCATGGTGGGCAGGGCTATCTGGAGCAGGACCCGGCGACCCTGATTCGCCTCTATCGAGACCCGGCATCCGCAGATTGAGCCTGTCGTGGCGCTGGTTCAGTTCATCCAGTACCCGACCCAGGTCCTGCAGCGGCACCGGGCGACTGAGCAGGTAGCCCTGCAGGTAGTCGCAGCCGTAGTGTTCGAGGAACTGCTGCTGCTCCAGGGTCTCGACCCCTTCGGTGACCACCTGCAGGTGCAGGGTGTGGGCCATGACGATGATTGCCTGGACTATTTCCCTGTCCTGGGTCGACTTGGGGATGTCCTGGATGAACGATCGATCGATCTTCAGGGTATTGAGCGGCAGGCGCTTGAGGTAGGCCAGGGATGAGTAACCGGTGCCGAAGTCGTCGATCGACAGGGATACGCCCAGGTCGCGGATCTGCTGGAGCAGGGCCAGGGTACTGGCGATGTTGCCCATCAGGGCGTTTTCCGTGACCTCCAGTTCCAGGCGTTGCGGGGCGACCTGGGCGTCACGCAGGGCGGCCGCGATTTCCTCGGCCAGGGTGTCACGGGTCAGGTTCAGGGCCGAGCAGTTGACTGCGATCTTCAACTCGCCACTGCCGTTTTGGGACAGGTAGGCCAGGTCCTCGCAAGCCTTGCGCAATACCCAGTTGTCCAGCTCGGCGATCATGCCGTTGGTTTCGGCAATGTCGATGAAGCGATCCGGTAACAGCAATCCATGCTGCGGATGTTGCCAGCGGACCAGGGCTTCGAGCTTGGTGACCCTGCCGAGCTTGAGGTCGTAGATCGGCTGGTAATACAGCAGCAGCCCTTGATCGTCGCGCAGGGCATTGCGCAGCTCTTCTTCCAGTTGCAGCTCCAGGGTGGCGCGGGTCTTCAGGTTGGAGCTGAAGAAGTGCAGGCTGTTGCGCCCGGCACCCTTGGACTGATAGAGCGCCAGGTCGGCGTTCTTCAGCAGCTCCTCGCAGGTCTTGCCGTCGTCAGGGAAGACACTGATGCCGATGCTGGTGGTCATCACCATGCGCCGGCCCCCCAGTTCGATCGGTTCCTTCATCTTCTGCATGATGCGCTGGGCCATGAGCCGCGCCTCATCTCGCTCATGGAGGTTGATGAGAATGCAGAATTCATCTCCACCCAGGCGTGCCACCACGTCTTCATGGCTGCGGGTGGAACTCTTGATATGCCCGGCGATGACCTTGAGCAACTCGTCGCCGGCATCGTGGCCGAGGCTGTCGTTGATTCGCTTGAAGTGGTCGATGTCGAGGAACATCACCGCCAGCATGCCGCCGAAGGTGTTTTTCTCCATGAGTTTTTCCGCGAACAGCTGGTTGAAGCCACGGCGGTTGATCAGGTTGGTCAGGGCATCGTAATGAGCCACCTGCTGCAGCGAGGCCCTGGCCTGGTCCAGTTGCGAGAGCAAGGCGTTGACCCGACGCAGGTCCCGCTCCTTGTGCTGCAGCTTCTTGTCCGCCAGGGCCGCACTGATACCGCTGGCGATGATCAGGAGCGTGATCACGCTGAGGGTCAGGCCCAGTTGCATGTGGCCGTTGGGTGCCACTGAGGTCGGCAGGCTGCCTGCGGGCAGCACCAGGGTCATGGACCAGATGCCGGTGAAATGCATCAGCACGATGGCGCCACCCAACACCAGGCTGCTGGCGTACTTGAGCAGTTGATGGAACATCCCGCTGCCATCGCGCAAGTGCCGGGACAGCAGCAGCGCGGCCAGGCTGCCGCCGATCGCCACCAGCAGCGACAGCCCCATGAGCATGGGTTCGTAGTACAGGCTGGCACTGGAGCGCATAGCGGCCATGCCCACGTAATGCATGCAGCAGATGCCCAGGCCAATCCACACCGAGGCCACGCCATAGCGCCAGAGCGGCAGCTCGATATGGCTCAAGGTGTTCATTGCCAGCCAGGCGGCGATCAGGGCGAGGAGCAGGGAAACCAGGGTCAGTGGCAGGTCGTACTGGATTTCCAGGGGGACTTCGAGCGCCAGCATAGCGATGAAGTGCATGGCCCAGATACCGCCGGCCAGACAGCAGACACCGACCCAGCGCCACAGGCGTTGATGGGTGGCTTGTTCGACGTGGCTGACACGTTCGGCCATATCCAGTGTCGCGAAGCTGGCGGCACAGGCCACCAGATAAGCCAGCAGCACCAGGACCGGGTTGTGACTGCATTGCAGAACCACTTGCCCGCTATCTGGAAGCTCGGTGAGGAAATGCAGACCCAGCCATTCCATAGCATGCCCATCTCTGAGTCATGTGGTGTCGGCGGACCCGCGCGCCAACAAGTGCTTGCAGTATAGAAGGCACCTGTTGGCTGCAATGGGAGGTGGCAATCTGGCTCTAATGATTTGCTTATGAGCCCTATCGCCAATGGTGCTATGCGCTTTTCTCGAACCAGGGCTCGTGATCCAGCGGCTCCAGGGGCGCCAGGCCAAAGGCGGCCCGGGCGGCGTCACAGTCGCTGTTGTGCTGGCCGTCGGCCCAGGAGGCTTCGAACTCCCGGCAGGGGCTGGAACGCTGCTCATAAATCGAGCAGCTCACGCCCTGGCCGACCTCGCCTTCAAGGGCGATGCAGCGCGGCGATTTGCAGTCGGTGCCGAGCATGGCTACCCGAGTGGGACTGATGCTCTGCACCAGATCGTCGGGGACCGTGCCACCGGATGAGGCGCATTCGCCCCAGAAAAAAGACACACGAAAGTATGAACAGCAGGCACCGCAATTCAGACACGGACTGGCTTCGGACATAGGCGTATTCAAAGGGAGAGGGAAGGGTAAGGGGGGCAGGCAAGGCGGCTATTCTAGGCTTCCCATCGGCCTTGGGAAGGGGGGGCGCCAGGTATTTTTTCAGTGCCGGCCAAGCCCTTGAAAAGACTGGGAAAGCCCCGGGTAATGGGGGCTGTGGCGAATTCGCCGCGCCGCGCTGTGAGGGTTTTGAAGGTCGCGGCCGGGGCCGGCATGCGATGGTTTGATATCAGGCTGACGAATGATCACAGACAGCCAAGCCGGGCCTGACTAGATTGCAGCTTCCAGGCTCGCTCGCGTCTGGCCGAATAACAATAAAGAGATCGACCCCATGGATAACTCGACTCAAGCGGCAAATGCCTGGCGCATTCTGTTCCTGTTGTTTTTGGCAAACCTGTTCAACTTCTTCGACCGCACCATTCCCGCCATCATCATCGAGCCGATCCGCATGGAATGGCACTTGAGTGACTTCCAGCTGGGCATCATCGGCACCGCCTTTACCATCGTCTACGCCATCGCCGGCCTGCCCCTCGGGCGCCTGGCCGATACCGGCTCGCGGAGCAAGCTGATGGGCTGGGGCCTGGCGGTGTGGAGCGGGCTGACGGCGGTCAACGGCATGGTCGGCAGTTTCTGGAGTTTCCTGCTGGTGCGCATGGGGGTGGGCATTGGCGAGGCGAGCTACGCACCGGCGGCCAACTCGCTGATCGGCGACCTGTTCCCCGCGCACCGCCGGGCCCGGGCCATGGGTATCTTCATGCTTGGGCTGCCCCTGGGGCTGGTGCTGGCGTTCTTCACCATCGGGGCCATGGTCAAGGCTTTTGACAGCTGGCGGGCACCGTTCTTCATCGCTGCGGTACCCGGGTTGGTGCTGGCGGTGTTCATGTTTTTCATCAAGGAGCCCAAGCGCGGCGCGGCGGAAGCGGTGAAGGTGGCGCAAGTGCCTGTCGACCGTCCGATTCGCCGGGTGTTGGCGATTCCGACCTTTCTCTGGCTGACCTTGGCCGGGCTGACCTTCAACTTCGCCACTTACGCCTGCAACTCCTTCCTGGTGCCGATGCTGCAGCGTTACTTCCTCATGCCCTTGCAGGAGGCGGCCATGGCGACGGGGCTGATTGTCGGTGTGACCGGGTTGGTGGGTTTGACCCTGGGTGGCTGGGTCGCCGACAAGATTCATCAGCGGGTTGCCAACGGCCGCCTGCTGTTCGCGGCCTGCAGCCTGGTCATCTCGACCTTGGCCACTGGCTGGGCGTTGCATGCCGGGCGCGTCGAGATCGGGGTATTTGTTGCAGTGTTCAGCGTCGGCTGGCTGTTTGCCTACAACTTCTACACCTGCGTCTATACCGCCTTGCAGGACGTGGTCGAACCCCGTTTGCGGGCCACGGCCATGGCCTTGTTTTTCGCCGGTCTGTACCTGCTGGGCGGCGGGTTGGGGCCAGTGGTGGTCGGCGCGCTGTCGGATCACTTCGCCCACTCGGCGATGTATGCCGCCGGTGCCGAGCTGATGACCGAGGAGTTCAAGGCCATCGGCCTGCACGACGCCATGTACCTGATTCCGGTGGCGCTGTTCCTGACCCTGCTGTTTCTGTTCCAGGCCGCGCGTTGCTTTGTCCGCGATGCCCAGCGCATGAAGGAGGGGCTGGCGCTGGCTGAGCCTGCGGCGACGGCGTTGGCGGTCTGATCTGGCAGATAAAAAAAAGGCCCGCACGATGCGGGCCTTTTGTTTAGCGCTTGGCGTCGGGCAATCAGCCCGCCACCAGCACCCGGATCGCTTCCAGGCGCAGGGCGGCTTTTTCCAGCATCGCCAGACCCTGTTCCCGTTGCTTGCGCAGGGCGACCAGCTCGCTGTCACGGACGGTCGGGTTGACCGCCTGCAACGCGGTCAGGCGCGCCAGTTCTTCATCGGTATCGGCCGCCAGGCGCCGTTGCGCCTCGGCCACGCGCTCGGCGTGACGCGGTGCGACCTTGGCTTCGCCAGCGTTGATCTTCGGCGCCAGCTGGTCGCGCTGAGCCTGGATGAACTTGTTGGCGCTGGCCTTGGGCACGCTTTCCAGTTGGTCGTTGAGGGTCTCGAAAGCCACCCGTGCCGACAGGTCGTTGCCGTTGGCGTCCAGCAGGCAGCGCAGGGCGGCCGGCGGCAGGTAGCGGCCCAGTTGCAGCGAACGCGGGGCCACGACTTCACTCACATACAGCAGCTCAAGCAGCACGGTGCCGGGTTTGAGCGCCTTGTTCTTGATCAGCGCCACAGCGGTGTTGCCCATGGAACCGGACAGCACCAGATCCATGCCGCCCTGCACCATCGGGTGCTCCCAGGTGATGAACTGCATGTCTTCGCGGGACAGCGCCTGGTTGCGGTCGTAGGTGATGGTCACGCCTTCGTCGTCGCCCAGGGGGAAGCTGGCATCGAGCATCTTCTCGCTGGGCTTGAGGATAAGGGCGTTTTCCGAATGGTCCTCGCTGTCGATACCGAAGGCGTCGAACAGGGTCTCCATGTAGATCGGCAGGGCGAACTGGTCGTCCTGTTCGAGGATCGCTTCCACCAGCGCATCGCCTTCACCGGCGCCGCCGGAGTTGAGCTCCAGCAGGCGGTCGCGGCCGGTATGCAATTCGGCTTCCAGGCGCTCGCGTTCGCCACGGGCTTCGTCGATCAGGGCTTGCCACTCGCCGTCGTCGGCGTTTTCCAGCAGCGGCAGCAGGCGCGGGCCGAACTGGTGCTGCAAGGCGTTGCCGGTCGGGCAGGTGTTGAGGAAGGCGTTCAGGGCTTCGTGATACCACTGGAACAGGCGCTCTTGCGGGCTGGTTTCCAGGTACGGCACATGCAGTTCGATCACGTGTTTCTGGCCGATCCGGTCCAGACGGCCGATCCGCTGCTCCAGCAGGTCCGGGTGCGACGGCAGATCGAACAGCACCAGGTGGTGGGCGAACTGGAAGTTGCGGCCTTCACTGCCGATTTCCGAGCAGATCAGCACCTGGGCGCCGAACTCTTCATCGGCGAAGTAGGCGGCCGCGCGGTCGCGTTCGAGGATGTTCATGCCTTCATGGAAGACCGTGGCCGGAATGCCGGAGCGCACGCGCAGGGCGTCTTCCAGGTCCATGGCGGTTTCCGCGTGGGCGCAGATCACCAGGACCTTGGTGCGCTTGAGCATCTTCAGCTGGTCGATCAGCCACTCGACCCGCGGGTCGAATTTCCACCAGCGCTGTTCTTCATCGCTGGCGTCGGGCTGGGCCTGGAAGCTGACTTCCGGATACAGCTCGGCGTGTTCGCCCAGGGGCAGTTCCAGGTATTCGTCCGGGCATGGCAGCGGGTAGGCATGCAGCTTGCGCTCCGGGAAACCCTGCACGGCGGCGCGGGTGTTGCGGAACAGCACGCGACCGGTGCCGTGGCGGTCCAGCAGTTCGCGCACCAGGCGTGCACTGGCTTCGCTGTTGCCGTCGTTGACCGCGGCCAGCAGGGCTTCGCCTTCGTTGCCGAGGAAGCCGTGGATGGTCTTGTGCGCCTCGGGAGACAGGCGGCCTTTATCCATCAGTTCCTGCACCGCTTCGGCCACCGGGCGGTAGTTCTCGCTCTCGGCGCGGAAGGCTGCGAGGTCGTGGAAGCGATTCGGGTCCAGCAGGCGCAAACGGGCGAAGTGGCTGTCCTGGCCCAGTTGTTCCGGGGTCGCGGTCAGCAGCAGCACGCCAGGGATAGTCTCGGCCAGCTGTTCCACCAGGGCGTATTCCGGGCTGACCTGATCTTCGTGCCAGACCAGGTGGTGGGCTTCGTCCACCACCATCAGGTCCCAGCCGGCGGCGAACAGCGCGTCCTGGGCCTTCTCGTCGTCCACCAGCCACTCCAGGGCCACCAGGGCCAACTGGGTGTCTTCGAACGGGTTGCTGGCATCGCTTTCGATAAAGCGCTCTTCGTCGAACAGTGCCACTTGCAGGTTGAAGCGCCGGCGCATTTCCACCAGCCACTGGTGCTGGAGGTTTTCCGGAACCAGGATCAGCACCCGGCTGGCGCGGCCCGAGAGCAGTTGGCGATGGATGACCAGGCCGGCCTCGATGGTCTTGCCCAGGCCCACTTCGTCCGCCAGCAGGACCCGTGGCGCGATACGGTCGGCGACTTCACGGGCAATGTGCAACTGGTGGGCGATGGGTTGGGCGCGCACGCCACCCAGGCCCCAGAGCGAGGACTGCAGTTGGCGGCTGGTGTGTTCCAGGGTGTGGTAGCGCAGGGAGAACCAGGCCAGCGGGTCGATCTGTCCGGCGAACAGACGGTCGCTGGCCAGACGGAACTGGATGAAGTTCGAGAGTTGGGTTTCCGGCAGGGTAACGGCCTCGTTCTGCCCGTTGAGGCCGTGATAGACCAGCAGGCCGTCGACGTCGTCGACTTCCTGAACGGTCATTTTCCAGCCTTCGAAGTGGGTGATGCTGTCCCCAGGAGAGAACCTCACGCGAGTGAGGGGCGCATTCCGTAGCGCATACTGGCGGGTGTCGCCAGTGGCCGGATAGAGCACGGTCAGCAAGCGACCGTCCTGTGCCAGAACGGTGCCTAAACCTAGCTCGGCTTCGCTGTCACTAATCCAGCGTTGCCCCGGTTGATACTGCTGCGCCATGCTGCCTGACTCCCGCTTTGAAAAAGCCGACTATCTTAACGGAACGACGCTTCCAGTCCAAAGAACTCTGATAAAAAACCCTGGAATAAAAGGTAGCGTACAGCGGCGTTCGTCGGCCCCGAGGGCACTATCGGCTGACGACCGGGTCACAGTTTTGCGACCGATGGCTCAAGTCGCCCGTGCCGCAGCCGACAGCCTGCCGACAGGAGACCCATAACATGCTGCCACCGATGCTCCCCTTGAGTGCCGTGCCCATCACCGCCCAGCAGGACCCGATCCGGCAGCGTCCGGATATCCCGCCAGTGGTGCCGGTGCAGGAAAGCTCCAACGAAAGCACCATCGACTTGCAAAAGCGCGATGCCGAGCAGTCGGCCCTGCTACTGCGCGAAGAGCAGCAGCGCCAACAGGAAAAGCAGCGGCGCAAGCGTGAGGCCGACGATGATCCAGAGCAGCACCTGGCCGTGCCCGGCGACGAATTGAACGCCGACAACACCGTGCCGGTGGCACCGCTGATCGAGGATGCCCCGCGCCAGGGCCTGTGGGTGGACGTGCAGGTCTAGCCCGCGGGGCCGCGTCCGGCCAGTTCCGTCAGCGCCTCCAGCAGGCGCTGGATTTCCGCTTCGGTATTCAAATAGCTCAGGGCGATCCGGGCAATCTGGGGCAGGCCTCGGGCCTGCATGTCCAGCGGGGTGTAGGCCACGCCATTGGCTCCGATATTGATGCCCCTTCGAGCCAACGCTTCCTTCAGTGCAAAACAGTCCCAGCCCTTGAGGGTGAAGGCAATCAGGCCTGACTGCTGCCCGGCGACCCCCAGGTCCTGGCGCTGCAGGCCGGGCAGGCGGTCGAGGTCCTGACGCAGCGTGTCGGCCAGGGTCTTGATCCGCTGGCGGATGGCGTCGATACCGATGCTGTTCAGTTCCTGCAAGGCATTGGCCAGCCCCGCCAGCAGCACCAGCGAAACTTCGCTGGTTTCGAAGCGCCGTGCATCGTCCCGCAAACTGAAGCCCTGGCCGTTCCAGGGAGCAGACAAGACATCCCGCGGCAGTGGCTGCAACTGTTCCAGAAAACCCGGCCTGACATAGAGCAGGGCCGTGCCCCGTGGCCCGCGCAGGTATTTGCGTCCCGCGCCTTTGAGCACGTCGCACCCCAGCGCCTCTACATCACAGGGCAGTTGCCCCAGGGCCTGGCCAGCGTCGATGAAATAGGGAATGCGCCTATTTCGGGCCAGTTGGCCGACGGCGGCGGCCGGATTGATCAAGCCGCCGTTGGCCGGCAGCCAGGTCAGGGCGATCAGGCGCACGCGCGAGTCGAGCATGGATTCCAGCGCCTCCACCGAAACCGCGCCATGGCGGTCGCAGGGGATGATTTCCAGTTGGGCGCCGGCACTTACCGCCTGGGCCAGGCAGGCCAGGTTGCCACCCCATTCATGGCGCCCCACCAGAATCCGGTCGCCCGCCTGCCACGGCGGCAGGGCGTTGAAGGCCATGCTCCAGGCTGCCGAGCCGCTGCTGGCAAAGGCGATTGCAGCGGGACTGGTATTGAGCAGCCGGGCCGCGGCCTCACGGGCCTGTTCCTGCAGCTGTGCGCCGGTGATGGCGGCCTCCATCGGCCCTTCACTGGCTTCCCGTTGCAGTTGCCCGAGCATGGCGTCCAGGGTGCCCTGGCTGGGCAATGAAGCACCCGCGTGGTTGAAGTGACAGACCCGGGCGCAGCCGGGTGTGGCCTCGCGCAGACGGGCGAGGTGCGCTGGGTCCAGGGGGCTCATGGCTTGAGTTCGAAAATCGCGTCGACCTCCACGGCGACCCCGGCGGGCAGGCTGGCCACACCCACCGCGGTGCGCGCATGCCGGCCTTTCTCACCCAGGGCGTTGACCAGCAGGTTGGAAGCGCCATTGGCCACGATGCCATGGCTCTGGAAATCGGCACTGGCGGCAATGAATACACCGAGCCGGCTGATGCGCTGCAGCCGCGACAGGTCGTCGTCCAGCGCCGCGCTCAACTGGGCCAGCAAGGCCAGGGCCGCGAGCTCGGCGGCCTGGGTGCCTTGCTCCACTGTCAGACTCTCGCCGAGACGGCCCTGCAGGGTCGGTTGGCCTTGCAACAAGGGAATCTGTTCGGAGATCAGCAGCAGGTTCTGGCTGCGTACATGGTTGACGTAGTTGGCGATTGGCTGGCTGGGGGCGGGTAGCTCAAGCCCCAATTGCTGTACGCGGTGTTTCAGGGAGTCGCTCATGGGAAGTCCTCGGATGCAAGGCCTGCAGCATCCGCGTTCAGTCCAGGAGCGACAAACGGATAGATCTAATTCGACGTATCTGAATTTCTCATGGGTCGAGGCCTTGCTCCAGTAGCCACTGTACAAAGCACTCCAGAGCCGGGTTCGACGCTCCTTCAGCGGTCACCAGCCAATAGCCGATCTGGCTGCACAAAGGGGGCAGGTCGAAGGCATCCACCAGGCTGCCCTGGGCCAAGTGGCGTTGGATCAACTGGCGGCGCCCCATAGCGATGCCCTGGCCGGCCACGGCCGCTTCCACCACGATGTTGTAGTCGTGCAGCATCACCCTGGGGTGGGAGGCCAGGTCCATGGCCTGTTGCCTGCTCCAGTCATCCCACTCGAAGGGTTGATGGGAGCGAGCCAACAGCAAGGGGCCGTTGGCCAGGGAGGTGGCTTTGAAGGCAGGGCTGCAGACTGGCGATAGCTGCTCGGCGAGAAAGCGCGTGGCCCGGACCTTTGGCCAGTTGCCCTTGCCGTAGCGAATGGCCAGGTCGACCTCGGCGCCGGCGACATCCGCCAGGTCGATGGCCGGTAGCAATTCCAACTGGATTTTTGGATGGCGGCGGTTGAAGTCTGCCAGGCGAGGCGCCAGCCACAAGGTGGCGAAGGACGCCAGCAGACCGATGCGCAGAACGTGCTGCCCAGCGGGCGCAAGCAGCGCCTGGGTGGCTTGGGCGATCTGCTCAAGGGCCGGGCGAATCTGTCGGTAGTAGGTGTCGCCGGTGGCGGTCAGATCGATGGCGCGAGTCCGACGTATGAACAGGCGTTGGCCCAAGTGCTGTTCGAGTTTCTGCACTTGATGGCTGACCGCGCTCTGGCTCACGCACAACTCCCGAGCCGCCTTGATAAAGCTCAGGTGGCGGGCCACGGCCTCGAATGCGCGCAGGGCCAGTAGTGGCGGCAGGTGCTTGGGCATTTCCACATCAGGCTCCGTGGGGCGGTTTGCAAAGGGCCATTGTGCGGATAAAAACTCTTCACGGCAGCGACTTTATTGCCTCTGTGCCGGTCTGATCACTGGTCAGGTGCGGCGTCACGCCGCATTATTGGCCTATCCGCCAGGGCCGCTCTGCATCCTGTAGCAGTGCGGTTGATATTGACCTCCCAGTGATGCCAGCCAAGCCATGAATCAAGACGACAAGCTGATCGACCTGAATGCTGAACGCGCCAAGCGTGTGCATGACCTGAACGAGAAACGCCTGAATGAAGTACGCCAGGCATTCGAGCAGGCCATGCCTTTGGGCAAGGCCAAGAAAAAGCCGAAAAACAAACCGAAAAAGCGCTGAACTGGGCGCTTTCTGTTGATACAGGTCAGTTATTTCCCCTTCCTCGCGCCCAGTCTTGGGCGACATTGACCCCGGTCAATTTTCCCCGCGGCCTCTTTGGTTAACTTAGCCCCATCGCAACAGGGCAAGAGCAGGAGGCCAGTCATGTTTTTCGACAATGTGGTGATCGCCGGAGTGCTGACTGTCGGCCTCATGGTTCTGTTTTTCGCAGGGTTTGGTTTCTTCATCTGGAAAGACGCGAATAAGCGTAAAAAACCTTAAGTCTCTCCAGAGCAACGAGCACGCAAGGCATTTTGGGCAACTTCGGTTGCCCTTTTTTTTGCCTGTCGAAAAGGCATAAAAAAAGGTGCGTCCCGAGGGGCGCACCTTTTTTGTTGGCGCTGGGGTATCAGGTACCCAGGACTTTGGAGGCCGCCCAGAACAGACCGGCAGACAGGGCCACGGTCGCTGGCAGGGTGAGGACCCAGGCCAAGAGGATGGTTTTAACCGTACCGCCTTGCAGGCCGCTCTTGTTGGCGACCATGGTCCCGGCCACGCCGGAGGAGAGTACGTGGGTGGTGGAGACCGGCAGGCTGAAGATGTTCGCCAGGCCGATCAGGCCCGCCGCGGTGATCTGTGCCGACATGCCCTGGGCGTAGGTCATGCCCTGTTTGCCGATCTTCTCGCCAATGGTCAGTACCACACGCTTCCAGCCGATCATGGTGCCCAGGCCCAGTGCCAGGGCCACCGCCAGGATCACCCAGAACGGTGCGTACTCGGTGGTGGCGGTCAGGTCCTTGCGCAGCTTGTCCAGGTCAGCCTTTTCGCGGGCCGACAGGTTCGGCAGTTTGCCCACTTTCTTCGCCGTGTCGTCCAGGCACAGCAGGTAGCGACGCACTTCGATACGGCTTTCCGGCGACAGCGAGTGGTAGTCGGCGACACCCTTGAGGCTGCTCAGCAGGGCGCTGATGGTGGGCTCGGTCTGTTGCGGGTTGCAGCGGAACTTGCCCGGCAGGTCGTCTTTCACGCTCTTGCCCAGGGCCAGGAACTCGCCCAGGGAGTCGTGGTTGCGCTCGTAGAACTGACTCAGGTGCAGGGTCGCGTCGCGGGTACGCTCGATCTGGTAGGTAGTGCTGTTGAGGTCCAGCACGAACTGCGCAGGCACGATGCCGATCAGCACCAGCATGATCAGGCCAATGCCTTTCTGACCATCGTTGGAACCGTGGACGAAGCTCACGGCCATCGCCGAGATCACTAGGACCAGGCGGTTCCAGAACGGTGGGTGCTTCTTGTCATCGACCTTGCGGCGCTGTTCCGGGGTCTTGTGCATCTTCGAGATCGGACGCCACCATTTCAGACCAATCAGCACCAGCGCAGCTATAAGGAAGCCGGCCATCGGCGAGAACACCAGGGAGGCCCCGATATCGATCGCTTTCTGCCAGTTCACGCCGTCCCCCAGGGGAATGTCGTTGAGCAGGGCGTTGGCCAGGCCGACACCGAGGATCGAGCCGATCAGGGTGTGGGAACTGGAAGCCGGGATGCCGAAGTACCAGGTGCCCAGGTTCCAGGCGATGGCCGCGGCCAGCAACGAGAAGACCATGGCCAGACCGTGACCGGTGTTGACATTGATCAGCAGCTCGACCGGCAGCAGGTGAACGATGGCATAGGCCACGCCGACGCCGCCCAGCAGCACGCCGAGGAAATTGAAGACACCGGAAAAGAACACGGCCAGGTGTGGCGGCATGGCTTTGGTGTAGATGACAGTGGCAACCGCGTTTGCGGTGTCATGAAAGCCGTTGATGAACTCGTAGGCGAGGACAAAAGCCAGGGCGAGCAAGAGGCTCACAAGCACCCAAGCATCCAGTCCGCTGAATAAATCGATCATGAAGGTTTTCTGACCCGGTCATAAGGGGGCGCGATTATGCCAGAAAACCCTGCTAATCAATGCACAAGGTGCTAACCGGTAACATTCTTCAACGAAAAAACTGACCGGGAGCAGAGTTTTCGCCAATTCTCGCCAAATGTGGCAAGTCATTGAGTTTATTGGGCCAAAGCACGATGACGAGGGTTTGAGCCCGGGAGTGAGAGGGTTCAAACGCTTGTATGAAATTTCAACGAAAGGGCCTGCCGGGTACCGTTTCTCGCTGTGGGTGGGGCGAGGCGGTGAGGGGCCCGGGGTAGCGAGCATCAATGGTCTGCCTGGCCGCTGGGGTGATCGAGCGGACAAGAGAGCAAGCCCTGAGAAGCTCAGGCTGCCGGCATTATGGCTGTTCGGCCTTGAGCTCTTTTTCCATCTTTTGCAGTTCTTGGGTGAACGCCTGGTCGCGAATACTTGCGCGTTTGCGCCAAGGTTTGCGTTCAGGTTCCGGTTGGGCGGCATAACGGGTGATCTCGCCGCCGTAAACTTCCTTGTAACGTTGTTCCTGGCGCTCAAGTTCCGCGCGCAGTTCGTCTTTCGTCACAGTGTTACCTAATTGAGTAAGGGTCCATTCCGGTGCAACGCATTGCTTGTGGGCGACTATCAAGAAAGCAGACTGATTGCCTGCCGAGGCCTTGGGGCCTGCTCTTTCCAGCCAGCCTTTTGTTGCATGCGGCCACGTCACCGGATGAAAACGACTGTCGTAGCTACAGTGTTGTTTGTTGCAAGCGGATTGGCCGAATCTGGTTAGGGGTCAAGCGCTTGCGACAGGTGACCGATTGCAGCCTTGGGTCACCTGAGCGAGGTACGAGCGGGACTGATTGCGCGTTACTCACTTCGGCAGTATAGCCTCGGCAAAGAATAACTCTACGCTCGGCAAGTTTAAAACTGTCAACTTTATTGTGAGCGTTTTGTGACACGGAAGTTCTAATGAATTCCTACACGGCGCTTCCCGTCTTCGTACTCCGTTGGCAGAAATCTATATGGGGCTAATCCGCTCTTGATACAAGTGACAGGCCTGAAGATGGTCACTGAGTCCACCGCCTGCTGGTGATTATTACCATGAGTTTTTGCAATAAAAGAGTGGGCGAGTGGTTGGCAGCGGCAAGCACCGCAGATTGCGATTATCGGTCGACGGTTCGATAATCGCCCAATCTTGCAGGGGCTGACTTGTGCTGCCTCTCCAATACGGCTTGTAATACGGAAGAATTTCATCGCAGAGACCCTGAAATGAACGATCAGATGCGTAATTCCTTCACCTCAGTGGCGCCGCCCATCGTGGCTTCGGCAGCGAAGAGGATTCAGGCGTTGACCGGTGACCCGGATTTCATGACGTCTCTGGCCCGAGGCCTGGCGGTGGTGCAGGCGTTTCAGGAACGCAAGCGTCACCTGACCATCGCCCAGATCAGCCACCGCACGGAGATTCCCCGAGCGGCAGTGCGCCGCTGCCTGCATACCCTGATCAAGCTGGGGTACGCCACCACCGACGGGCGTACCTATTCGCTGCTGCCCAAGGTGCTGACCCTGGGGCATGCTTACCTGTCGTCGACGCCCCTGGCGGTTTCCGCGCAGCCTTATCTGGACCGCATGAGCGAGCAACTCCATGAAGCCTGCAACATGGCCACCCTGGAAGGCGACGACATCCTCTATATCGCCCGTTCGGCCACTACCCAGCGGTTGATTTCCGTCGATCTTTCGGTGGGCGGCCGGCTACCGGCCTATTGCACGTCCATGGGGCGGATTCTGTTGGCCGCGCTGGATGACTCCTCGCTGCATGAGTATCTGGAACACGCCGATCTGCAGGCCAAGACCAGCCGCACCCTGCACACCCCGGAGGCATTGCTGGAGTGCCTGCAGCAAGTTCGTCAGCAGGGCTGGTGCATCGTCGACCAGGAACTGGAGCAAGGGCTGCGTTCAATTGCCGTGCCGGTCTACGATGCTTCGGGCCAGGTGTTGGCGGCGTTGAACGTCAGCACCCACGCGGGCCGGGTCAGCCGCGCCGAATTGGAACAGCGTTTTCTCCCCGGCCTGCTGAGCGCCAGCCGCGATCTCAGCGCCCAGCTGTTTGCTTAAGCGTTCGATAAACGCACAGATCCGCCTTTGACGAATTGACGCTCTTTCCCCTGGCTCATTAATGTCGCGCCAGCGTCATCGGCGGCCAGCCTGCTGCCGATGACCCGTCCAATAATAATGAAGAGGCCAACTCATGAGCATGCTCTCCCTGCGTCGTTGCCGTGACCGTTCCTGCCGTCCCGCTCGAATCGCCTGATTTTCGCCACCTTTTCTACGTGACCTGATCAGCCCTTGGCGGCCTGTGCGCGCCTGCGTTTTAGTGTGGAAATAAAAACAATGAATCAACCCCAATCCGCTGTAGGGAACTGCCTCGATGTGCAGTCCTTCATCAATTCCCAGCCGCTGTCGCGTTACCAGTGGCGAGTCGTGATCCTGTGTTTCCTGATTGTCTTCCTCGATGGGCTGGACACCGCGGCCATGGGCTTCATCGCCCCGGCGCTGTCCCAGGACTGGGGCATCGACCGTGCCAGCCTGGGCCCGGTGATGAGTGCGGCGCTGATCGGCATGGTCTTCGGTGCCCTGGGTTCCGGGCCCCTGGCTGACCGTTTTGGTCGCAAGGTGGTGCTGGTAGGGGCGGTGCTGCTGTTTGGCGCCTTCAGCCTGGCTTCGGCCTACAGCACCAACGTCGACCAGTTGCTGGTGCTGCGCTTTCTCACCGGCCTGGGATTGGGGGCGGGGATGCCCAATGCCACCACGCTGCTTTCGGAGTACACCCCCGAGCGTCATAAGTCGCTGTTGGTGACCAGCATGTTCTGCGGGTTCAACCTGGGCATGGCGGGCGGTGGTTTCATTTCCGCCAAGCTGATCCCGGCCTTCGGCTGGCACAGCCTGCTGCTGATCGGTGGCGTCCTGCCGCTGATCCTGGCCCTGGTGCTGGTGGTCTGGCTGCCGGAGTCGGCGCGTTACTTGGTGGTGCGCAATCGCGGCACCGACAAAGTGCGCAAGACCTTGGCCCCCATCGCTCCGGCCATCGTCAGCGAGGCGGGCAGTTTCAGCGTGCCGGAACAGAAGACGGTGAAGGCGCGCAACGTTTTTGCCGTGATCTTCTCCGGCACTTACAGCGTCGGCACGCTGCTGCTGTGGCTCACCTATTTCATGGGCCTGGTGATTGTCTACCTGCTGACCAGCTGGCTGCCGACCCTGATGCGCGACAGTGGCGCGAGCATGGAGCAGGCCGCCTTTATCGGCGCTTTGTTCCAGTTTGGCGGGGTGCTCAGTGCAGTCGCCGTGGGCTGGGCCATGGACCGTTTCAATCCGCACAAGGTGATTGGCTGCTTCTACCTGCTGGCCGGGGTCTTTGCCTACGCCGTGGGACAAAGCCTGGGCAACATCACCGTACTCGCCACCCTGGTGCTGATCGCCGGCATGTGCGTCAACGGTGCGCAATCGGCGATGCCTTCCCTGGCGGCGCGTTTCTATCCGACCCAGGGACGGGCCACCGGGGTGTCCTGGATGCTCGGCATCGGTCGATTCGGCGCCATTCTCGGTGCCTGGATGGGCGCCACCCTGTTGGGCCTGGGCTGGAACTTCGAGCAGGTGCTGACCGCGCTGGTGATCCCGGCAGCGCTGGCCACCACAGCGGTAGTAATCAAGGGCATGGTCAGCCATGCCGACGCCACCTGACAGGCAACAAGGAGCAGGATTGGGTGCAGGGCGAAGAATCGATAGTCCTGCAACAATCCGTTCGATAATCGAACGCTCAGTCGATTATCGGATTGTTTGGGGTATTGCTCCGGCTTAATCTTCAGTCACTGCGGCGCGCCTAGAGCGCCTTTTTCTCCAGTCGCTGAATAACAATCGGGAGACCCCATCCATGGCTGAAATCCTTTCGCTGCACGACGCGGTGAAGCAATTCGTCAACGACGGTGACACCGTCGCACTCGAAGGCTTCACCCACCTGATTCCTACGGCCGCAGGTCATGAAATCATCCGCCAGGGCAAGAAAGACCTGACCCTGGTACGGATGACGCCTGACCTGATCTACGACCAGTTGATCGGTGCCGGTTGCGCTCGCAAGCTGATTTTCTCTTGGGGTGGCAACCCGGGTGTTGGCTCCCTGCATCGCCTGCGCGACGCCGTGGAAAAGCAGTGGCCACAGCCCCTGGAAATTGAAGAGCACAGCCACGCCGACCTGGCCAACGCCTATGTGGCCGGGGCCTCCGGCCTGCCATTTGCGGTACTGCGGGCCTATGCCGGCTCCGATCTGCCCAAGGTCAACCCACTGATCAAGACCGTGACCTGTCCCTTCACCGGTGAAGTGCTGGCGGCGGTGCCTTCGGTGCGTCCCGACGTGACGGTGATTCACGCGCAGAAAGCCGATCGCAAGGGCAACGTCCTGCTGTGGGGCATCCTTGGGGTGCAGAAAGAGGCCGCCCTGGCCGCCAAGCGCTGCATCGTCACCGTCGAGGAAATCGTCGACGACCTGAATGCGCCGATGAACGCCTGCGTGCTGCCGACCTGGGCCCTGAGCGCGGTGTGCCATGTGCCCGGCGGCGCCCATCCGTCCTACGCCCATGGTTATTCCGAGCGCGACAACCGTTTCTACCAGGCCTGGGACCCGATTGCCCGCGACCGTGAGACCTTCACCGCGTGGATCAACGAATACATCCACGGCAGTGCCGACTTCAGCGAATTCCAGGCCAAGCTGGCCGCAGCTTCGGAGGCCCAGTAATGACCTACTCCACCAATGAAATGATGACCGTGGCCGCGGCCCGTCGCCTGCAGAACGGTTCGGTATGCTTCGTCGGCATCGGCCTGCCGTCCAAGGCCGCCAACCTGGCGCGCCTGACCTCGTCGCCGGACGTGGTGCTGATCTACGAATCCGGCCCGATTGGTGCCAAGCCCAGCGTGCTGCCGCTGTCTATCGGTGACGGTGAACTGGCGGAAACTGCCGACACCGTCGTCCCCACCGGAGAGATTTTCCGTTACTGGCTGCAAGGTGGGCGCATCGATGTGGGGTTCCTCGGCGCGGCCCAGGTCGACCGCTTCGGCAACATCAACACCACAGTGGTGGGTGATTACCACCGGCCCAAGGTGCGCCTGCCGGGGGCCGGCGGTGCTCCGGAGATCGCCGGTTCGGCGAAAAGCGTGCTGATCATCCTCAAGCAGTCTTCCCGTTCCTTTGTCGACAAGCTGGACTTCATCACCTCCGTCGGTCACGGCGAGGGCGGCGACTCGCGCAAGCGTCTGGGCCTGCCCGGCGCCGGGCCGGTGGGGATCATCACCGACCTGTGCATCATGGAGCCGGAAGCCGGTACCCACGAATTCGTCGTCACTTCCCTGCACCCGGGGGTGACCCGCGAGCAGGTGGTGGCCGCCACCGGCTGGGCGATCCGTTTCGCCGAGCACGTGGCCGAGACGGCCGCGCCTACCGAAGTCGAACTGACCGCCCTGCGTGAGCTGGAAGCACGCACCGCTGCGGCCCACGGCCAAGCACCTGGAGAAGCCTGATGCGCGACGTATTCATCTGTGATGCCATTCGTACCCCCATCGGCCGCTTTGGCGGCGGCCTGTCGGCGGTGCGCGCCGACGACCTGGCGGCGGTGCCGATCAAGGCGCTGATGGAGCGCAACCCGACGGTGGACTGGACTGCCGTGGACGAGGTGTTCCTCGGCTGCGCCAACCAGGCCGGTGAAGACAACCGCAACGTGGCGCGCATGGCGCTGCTGCTGGCGGGCCTGCCGGACAGCGTGCCGGGCGTCACCCTCAACCGCCTCTGCGCCTCGGGCATGGATGCCATCGGCACCGCCTTCCGCGCCATTGCCAGTGGCGAGATGGAACTGGCCATCGCCGGCGGCGTCGAGTCCATGTCCCGCGCGCCCTTTGTGATGGGCAAGGCCGATGCCGCCTTTTCGCGCAACATGAAGCTGGAAGACACCACCATCGGCTGGCGCTTCATCAACCCGTTGATGAAGGCCCAGTACGGTGTGGATGCCATGCCCCAGACCGCCGACAACGTGGCCGACGACTATAAAGTGTCCCGCGCTGACCAGGACGCCTTCGCCCTGCGCAGCCAGCAGCGCACCGCCGCGGCCCAGGCCGCCGGTTTCTTCGCCGAGGAAATCGTCCCGGTGCGCATTGCCCACAAGAAGGGTGAGAGCGTGGTGGAACAGGACGAACATCCACGGGCCGACACGACCCTGGAAGCCCTGGGCAAACTCAAGCCGGTCAACGGCCCGGACAAGACCGTCACCGCCGGCAATGCGTCTGGGGTCAACGACGGTGCTGCCGCACTGATTCTGGCGTCGGCCGAGGCGGTCAAGAAACACGGCCTGACTCCACGTGCGCGGGTGCTGGGCATGGCCAGCGCCGGTGTGGCGCCACGCGTGATGGGCATCGGCCCGGTGCCGGCGGTGCGCAAACTGATCGAGCGCCTGGGTGTGGCCGTCAGCGACTTCGATGTGATCGAACTCAATGAAGCTTTCGCCAGCCAGGGTTTGGCGGTACTGCGGGAGCTGGGTCTTGCCGACGATGCGCCGCAGGTCAATCCCAATGGCGGCGCCATTGCCCTGGGTCACCCCTTGGGCATGAGTGGCGCGCGCCTGGTGCTGACAGCTCTGCATCAGCTGGAAAAGAGCGGCGGTAAAAAAGGCCTGGCCACCATGTGCGTGGGCGTCGGCCAAGGGCTGGCACTGGCCATCGAGCGGGTTTGAATGCCTGCCCTATATAAGAAGAGAACGAGGAACCACCATGAGTGACAAGCCCGGTTACCGGCGCCCGCAAGCGGGTACTCAGCCTGATTACCTGCACCCGGCCTACCAGTCGACCAACACCCGCTCGCCGTCCAAGCCGCTGGTGTTCCTGCCCCATTCGCTGTCGGAAATCACCGGCCCGAGCATCGGCGCCGAGTCGATCCAGGAGCGGGACAACGACCTGACGGCCCAGCACCAAGGCCAGCCCCAGGGCGAGCGGATCATCATCCACGGCCGGGTGCTGGACGAGAACGGCCTGCCGGTGCCGGGCATCCTGGTGGAGATCTGGCAGGCCAACGCCGCCGGTCGCTACAACCACGACCGCGACCTGCACGACGCGCCCCTGGACCCGAACTTCACCGGCACCGGGCGCACCGTCACCGATGCTGAGGGCTGGTATCAGTTCCAGACCATCAAGCCCGGCGCCTACCCCTGGGGCAACCACCACAATGCCTGGCGTCCGGCGCATATCCATTTTTCGCTGTTCGGCCCGAGCATCCTCACCCGCCTGGTGACCCAGATGTATTTCCCCGGGGACCCGCTGCTGGAATATGACCCGATCTACAACTGCGTGCCGGACACCCGTGCCAAGGAACGCCTGATCGCCCGCTTCGACCTGGAGAAAACCATTCCTTCCTACGCCCTCGGTTACCGTTGGGACATCGTCCTGCGCGGCCGCGATGCCACGCCGATGGAGAAATAACATGAGCCTGACCGCGACTACCTCCCACACCGTCGGCCCCTACTACCACATCGGCCTGACCTGGCTGAACCGCGAAGACCTCACCGAGGAAGGCACTCTGGGCGAGCGAGTGGCAATCACCGGCCAGGTGGTGGACGGCAACGGCAACTTCGTCAACGACGCCATGCTGGAAGTCTGGCAAGCCAACGCTGCCGGCAAGTACCGCCACTGCGAGGACGACCAGGACAAACCTCTGGACCCGAGCTTCCAGGGTTTTGGCCGAGTCCCGGTGGATGGCGAAGGGCGCTTCCGCTTCACCACCATCAAGCCGGGCGCGGTGCCGGGTCTGAAGGGCACGACCCAGGCGCCGCACCTGGTGGTGCTGGTGTTCGCTCGGGGCCTGGTCAAGCACTTGCTGACCCGGATCTATTTCGAGGGTGAACCGGCCAATGCCACCGACCCCTTGCTGGCCTGTGTACCCGAGGAGCGCCGCAGCACCTTGCTGGCCAAGTCCGACGCCGAGGGCCGCTATCAGTGGAACGTGATCCTCCAGGGTACCGACGCCGAAACCGTGTTCTTCGACTACTGAGCCGGAGCACTGTGTAGCCGCTGCCGCAGGCTGCGAACGACCCGAAGGGGCGCGGGGTTCTCAAGGTTGCGGCGAGTTTGGCGAGAGATTGCCGAGCAAGGCCCTGTGCACCGAACGCGGCCCGGCCTTTTGCAGCCTCGCCGTGGCTCGGCAGCGGCTACAGGGCAGAACCACAGGGCCCACGTCCCGTAGGGAACGGGGTTGTTGCAAAGTGTGTCTAGATTCGCACTGTCCCCCATGAGTGAAAAACCATGACTACAACGACAAGTCACTACACCGCAGAGGAGCGCAGCAAAAGGATCTTTGCCATTGTCGGTGCTTCCTCCGGCAACCTGGTGGAGTGGTTCGACTTCTACGTCTATGCCTTTTGCGCCATCTACTTCGCTCCGGCGTTCTTCCCCTCTGACGATCCCACCGTGCAACTGCTCAACACGGCCGGGGTATTCGCTGCGGGGTTCCTGATGCGTCCCATCGGCGGCTGGCTGTTCGGCCGGGTTGCCGATCGTCATGGGCGCAAGAACTCGATGATGATCTCGGTGCTGATGATGTGCGCCGGCTCCCTGGTCATCGCCTTCCTGCCAACCTACGCCAGCATCGGTGCCTGGGCGCCGTTCCTGCTGCTGGTGGCGCGCCTGTTCCAGGGGTTGTCGGTGGGCGGCGAGTACGGCACCACCGCCACCTACATGAGTGAAGTGGCGCTCAAGGGCCAGCGCGGTTTCTTCGCGTCCTTCCAGTACGTGACCCTGATCGGCGGACAACTGCTGGCGGTGTCGGTGGTGGTGATCCTCCAGCAGTTTCTCGATGAGGCCGAGCTCAAGGCCTGGGGTTGGCGCATTCCCTTCGTGATCGGCGCCATCGCGGCGGTGATCTCGTTGCTGCTGCGGCGTTCGCTGAAGGAAACCACCAGCAAGGAAATGCGTGATAACAAGGACGCCGGCAGCATCGCCGCGCTGTTCAAGCATCACTCGGCGGCCTTTATCACCGTGCTGGGCTACACCGCTGGCGGCTCGCTGATTTTCTACACCTTCACCACCTACATGCAGAAGTACCTGGTGAACACCGCGGGCATGCACGCCAAGACCGCCAGCTACATCATGACCGGCGCGCTGTTCCTTTATATGTGCATGCAGCCGCTGTTCGGAATGCTCGCGGACAGGATTGGCCGGCGTAACTCGATGCTCTGGTTCGGCGCCCTGGGCACCCTGTTCACGGTGCCGATCCTGATGACCCTCAAGACCGTCACCAGTCCGTTCCTGGCCTTTGTACTGATCACCCTGGCCCTGGCCATCGTCAGTTTCTACACCTCCATCAGCGGCCTGGTGAAGGCGGAGATGTTCCCGCCACAAGTGCGGGCGCTGGGGGTAGGCTTGGCTTATGCGGTGGCCAATGCGATCTTCGGTGGCTCGGCAGAATGGGTGGCCCTGAACTTCAAGAACATGGGCATGGAAAACACCTTCTACTGGTATGTCACGGCGATGATGGCGATTGCTTTCCTGTTCAGCCTGCGTCTGCCGAAACAGGCTGCATACTTGCACCATGACCTTTGACCCGTACGCCTGTGCCCGCCCAGGGCACAGGCGCACCAAGGACTGTTTATGACCTTACCTGCGAGCAACCAGTTGTTCGATGCCTACTTTACTGCCCGGGAAATGCGTGGGGTGTTCTGTGACCAGGGACGGGTCCAGGCCATGCTCGACTTCGAGGCTGCCCTGGCCCGGGCCGAGGCGCGGACCGGGTTGATTCCAAGCGCGGCGGTTGCCCCCATCGAGGCGGCTTGCCACGCCCATCTCTATGACTTCCAGGCCCTGGGTGAAGCGATCGCCACGGCCGGCAATTCGGCGATTCCTCTGGTCAAGGCCCTGGGCAAGCAAATCGCCCGGACCGATGCCGAGGCCGAGCGTTATGTGCACCTGGGCGCCACCAGCCAGGACGTGATGGACAGCGGGCTGGTGCTGCAATTGCGCCGCGCCGTGGACTTGCTGGAGCAGGACCTGAACCGTCTGGGCGGCATACTCGCGGCCCAGGCCCAGCGCTATGCCGACACGCCCCTAGCCGGCCGTACCTGGCTGCAACATGCCACGCCGGTGACCCTGGGCATGAAGATCGCCGGTTGGCTGGGGGCCGTGACCCGCAGCCGCGAACGGCTGCAGCAACTCAAGCCGCGCCTGCTGGTGCTGCAGTTCGGCGGTGCCTCCGGAACCCTGGCGGCCCTGGGCGAACAGGCCCTGCCGATTGCCCAGGCCCTGGCGCAAGAACTGCAACTGAGCCTGCCGGAACAGCCCTGGCACACCCAGCGCGACCGTCTGGTGGAGTTCGCCTCGGTGCTGGGCCTGCTGGCCGGCAGCCTGGGCAAGCTGGGGCGGGATATCAGCCTGTTGATGCAGACCGAGGCGGCGGAAGTCTTCGAGCCTTCGGCGCCGGGCAAGGGCGGTTCGTCCACCATGCCGCACAAGCGCAATCCGGTGGGCGCGGCGGTATTGATCAGCGCCGCGACCCGGGTTCCGGGCCTCTTGGCGACGATGTTTGCCGCCATGCCCCAGGAGCACGAGCGCAGCCTCGGCCTGTGGCACGCCGAATGGGAAACCCTGCCGGAGATCTGCTGCCTGGTGTCCGGAGCCCTGCAACAAGCCTTGCTGGTCACCGAGGGCCTGGAGGTCGACAGCGCACGCATGGCGCGCAACCTTGACCTGACCCAGGGCCTGGTTCTGGCAGAAGCGGTGAGCATTGAGCTGGCCCAGCGCCTGGGGCGGGAGACGGCCCATCACCTGTTGGAACAATGCTGCAAGCGTGCGGTGGCTGAACGACGCCATTTGCGCGAGGTATTGGCGGACGATGCCCAGGTCAGCGCCGAGCTGTCGGCGCCAGAGCTGGATCGTCTGATGGACCCGGCGCATTACCTCGGTCAGGCCCAGGCCTGGGTCGAGCGTGCCGTGGCTGAACATTTTGCCTTGAAGGCCTGAAGGAGACTGCTGTGGGATTCGTGAAACTCGCCGAGGGCGATCTGCACTATCAACTCGAAGGACCAGAGGGCGCGCCGGTACTGGTGCTGTCCAACTCCCTGGGCACCGATCTGCACATGTGGGACAAGCAGATCGCGGCGTTCACCCGGCACTTTCGGGTGTTGCGCATGGACACTCGCGGCCATGGCCGTTCGCTGGTGACCGAGGGGCCTTACAGCATCCAGCAACTGGGCCAGGATGTGCTGGCACTGCTGGATGCCCTGGATATCCGCCGGGCGCATTTCTGCGGTCTGTCCATGGGCGGCCTGATCGGCCAGTGGCTGGGGATCAATGCCGGCGAGCGTCTGCACAAGCTGGTGGTGTGCAACACCGCGGCGAAGATCGGCGACCCTTCCATCTGGAACCCACGGATCGAGACCGTGCTGCGTGACGGCCAGGCTGCCATGGTGGCGTTGCGCGATGCCTCCATTGCCCGCTGGTTCACCGAGGACTTTGCCGCCGCGCGTCCTGATCAGGCCAAACTGATCACCGACATGCTCGCCGCCACCTCGCCCCAGGGTTATGCCGCCAACTGCGCAGCGGTGCGGGATGCGGATTTCCGTGAGCAACTGGCAGCAATCAAGGTGCCGACCCTGGTGATCGCCGGCAGCGAAGACGCGGTGACACCGCCGTCTGGCAGTCACTTCATCCAGCAGCACGTGGCCGGCGCCGAGTACGCCGAGTTCTATGCCGCGCACCTGTCCAACGTCCAGGCCGGTGACGCGTTCAGCGACCGTGTCGTGGAATTCCTGCTGGCCTGACCTCGGATTCAAGGAGCCCTTTGTGGACGAGAAACAACGTTATGACGAAGGTATGCAGGTCCGCCGCGCCGTACTGGGCGACGCCCATGTGGACCGCAGCCTGAATGCCCTGAACGAGTTCAACTCGGAGTTCCAGGAAATGATCACCCGCCATGCCTGGGGTGATATCTGGACCCGTCCGGGCCTGCCGCGGCATACCCGCAGCCTGATCACCATCGCCATGCTGATCGGCATGAACCGCAACGAAGAACTCAAGCTGCACCTGCGGGCAGCGGCCAACAACGGTGTGAGCCGAGCCGAGATCAAGGAAGTGATCATGCAGAGCGCGATCTACTGCGGCATCCCGGCAGCCAATGCCACCTTCCACCTGGCCGAATCGGTTTGGGACGAGTTGGGCACCGAATCGCGTGTGTAACCCGTTCCATGGCCCAACAAAAAGGCCAGCCCGATCACCGGGCTGGCCTTTTTATTGGGCGTTGCGCGGTTACAGCAGGCTCAGCGGATAGCTGACGATCAGGCGGTTCTCGTCGAACTCGTTGTTGCTGAAATCACGGCGCATGGTGGAGTTGCGCCATTTCAGGTTGAGGTTCTTCAAGGTGCCGCTCTGCACCGTGTACCCAAGCTCACTTTCCCGGCCCCATTCCTTGCCATCGCTGACCGTAGCGGTGTGTACGTTGCTGCCGCTGATGTAGCGGTTCATCAGGGTCAAACCAGGCACGCCCAGGGCGGCGAAGTTGTAGTCATGGCGCAGTTGCCAGGATTTTTCCTTGGCGTTGTCGTAGCTGGCGTTGTAGCTGTCGTTGGCCAGGGTCCCGCCGCTGGTGCCATTGACCCGCATCCAGCCGCTGTCGCCAGTGAGTTTCTGCAGGCCGACGTAGAAGGTGTTGCCGCCGTATTTGGCCGAGAACAGGCCGGACCAGGTGCGGTTTTCCAGATCGCCGGCCCGGGCGCTGCCGTCTTCCTTGCCGTAGAAGAAGCCCAGGTTGGCCCCCAGGGTCCAGTCGCCCAGCGGCTGGGTGTGGATCAGGTTGACGAACTGCTGGTTGTAGATGTCCTTGAGCTCGGCATTCCACAGGCCGATCTGGGTGCGCTTGTCATTGAAGGCGTATTCGGCCCCCTGGAAGTTGAAGCGATCCGAGGTAAAGGCCGCTTTGCCGAACATCGTCATGTCGCTCATGCTGCTGTCGTCGCGGGGGCTGTTGCCACGGAACTGACCGCCATAGAGGGTCAGGCCGGCGATTTCCTTCGAGGTGATCTGGCCGCCGCGGAAGGTCTGCGGCAGCGAGCGACCGTCATCCGAACGCAGGATTGGCAGCACTGGCATCCATTCGCCAACCTTGACCTCGGTCTGCGACAGCCGAGCCTTGAAGGCCACTCCCAGGCGCCCGAAGTTGTCCGCCGGGCGCCCGTCGTGGTCCAGGGGCAGCAGTTGGGTGCCACCGGTGCCCTTGCCACCGTCGAGCTTCAGCGAGTACAGGCCCAATACATCCATGCCGAAGCCTACCGTGCCCTGGGTGAATCCTGACTTGGCGTCGAGGATGAAGCTCTGGGTCCACTCTTCAGCCTTGCCCTGGACCTTGCTCGGGTTGGTGAAGTTGCGGTTGATGTAGAAGTTGCGCAGGTTCAGGTTGGCCTGGGCATCTTCGAGAAAGCCCGACTCTGCGGCCATGACCGGCAGGGCGGCGCTGGTCAGCGCCAGGGCCAGAAGGCTGGGCAGAAGGTATTGCGGCGGGGTGATTGGCTTCATTCGTCGGTCTCTCTAATTGTTAGGGGTGCAACTATCCACTGCCGCAAAAAGCCCATGCGGACAGCTTTCAAGGTGTGGGAGGAGGTGCTTGCAGGATCAGCCGGAGCGGGCAGGACGTGAGGGCATGGCATCGAACCTGTTGTTATTGGTGTGTTCGGGTGCCGGGAATGGTGCGTCGCGGATCAGGGCCGATCAATTGGCGAATGCGGGTTCTGGGCGATTAACGAACAGTTATCGGGCCGGGTGGGGTGGGCTGCCAGGGGATATATCC